>CAZIZA010000256.1:0-5415 GCA_964543555.1 uncultured Pseudomonas sp. | reverse complement strand
ACAAGCGCGAGACGCTGCACGGGCTCATGGAGCCGCTGATCGACGCCGAGCTGGCCCCCCAGCTGCGCGCCATCATTCCCGAGGACGTTCGGCAAGAGCGCCGGGATGCCCGTTTTTCAGCCCGCTACGAGGACCACTACACCGGGCAAGGGGTCAAGGCAAGCAACGAGCAGAAACGCGCCCAAGCGCGGATTCTGCGGGCGCAAGGCATGAGCCAGCGAGCCATTGCTGTCGAGCTGGGCACTAGTCAGGACTCCGTGAGACGTTGGACTGCTTGAGAGCAGTGAACGACAAAAGCTCCTTATATAGGCCCCCCGGAGGGTGGGGGTTTTTTTCTGAGCTGAGCCCGTAGGGCCAGGGGTGTTCGGAGCGCCGGGGCCTGGGCGTTTTCGGGCAAGGGGAAAGTGAAACCGGTATCCCTCTTCCACTCACCCGGGGTGGAACGGCGAAGCCGTGGAACCTCGGAACAGGGCTCCAGCAGGAAACCACTTGGCAGCGTGCACCTGTGCCTGCTGGCGCGTCTGTCGCCGATCTATTTTCCGAAGTGTATTGTATTCTGTATCTGTATTTCATATCATATCGTATCAATACAGATTGGGAGTACGTATGACGCGAGCAGGCATCCAATTTGAGCAGGTCGCAGCAGTCGCCGACGCCCTGATGGGCGAGGGGCAGCCCCCCACCATTCGCGCCGTGCGCGAGCGCCTGGGCGACACCGGCAGCCCGAACACCATTCACAAGCACCTGGCGACCTGGCGCGAGGCCCGTCCGGTGGCCGTTGCTGCTGCTTCGGTGCTGCCGCAGGCGCTGACCGCCGCCATTGCTGCTGAGATCGAGCGGGCCGCCTCCCAGGCGCGTGGCGAGATCGAGGGCCGGCTGGTTCAGGTGCAGACCGAGGCGGCCGAGCTGGCCGTGTCGGGCGAGGCCACCGAGGCCGAACGTGATGCCCTGGTCGAGCAGGTGGCGGCGCTGACGACCGAGCGCGACACACTGACCGGGCGGGCCGCGCAGCAGGCCGCCGACCTGGCCGAGCAGGCCCGGCGCATCGAGCGCGAGCAGCAAGCCGCCGAGGCGGCCCGTGTGGAGCTGGCTACGGCCCGCCTGAAGATCGAAGCCCAGGCCGAGGCCCGTGCCGATCAGAGCGCCGAAATCGAGCGCCTGCGCGCCGCGCTAGAGGTCGAGAGCCAGGGCCGCATTGCCGCCGAGCAGCAGGCCGCCGTGCTCGCCGCGCGACTGGAGGCTATGACCGAGCGCACCACCCGGGCCGAGGCCCGGCTTGAGCTGATCGAGCAACAGGCCCAGCAGACCGCCCAGGAACTCAGCAGCGCCCGGGTGCAGGTGCTGGTCCAGCAGAACGCGCTCGATGCCGCCGCTCGCGAACTGGAGGCGTCCCGGGCGGCCGTCAAGAAATCCCGGACCAGTCACAAGGAAGTGTCCACACTGCGCCAAAGCCAGGCGTCTTTGCCCGTCAATCCTGAGTCGGGGACTGATCCGGTTCGGTCCTGAGCGGCAACCCGAACAGGGCGCGGTCATCGGCCCGGGTCAGGGTGGTGTCGAGCAGGGCCAGCAGCTTGGCCTCGGGCCATTCGTCGCGTTCCACCTTGGCCAGGATGGCCGCGCCGACCAGGATCTTGCGCCGCGTGTCCTGTGAGCGCTTGAGCTTGGACTCGGCTGCCCGCTTGCGGGCCTCGATCAGTTGCTTCCTGGCCTTCTCCTGCTTGAGCTTGGCCTCCAGGGTTGCAATGCGTTCGTCAATCGTTGCCATGACCGCCCCTCCTGCCGGGTGATGACCGGCTTGACCCCGGATTCTGGGGGATGCGCTGGCGTGTGAAAAGGCGTAGAGTGCGCCGGAGCAGGGACCCGAAGCGAATAGCAAGGGGTCACTTATGCAAACTTCGTTTGCGTGCGCCCTGCGGGGCCAAAGCCAACAGCCAGGAACCCCGATGGCGATCTACCACCTCAGCGTCAAGACGATCAGCCGGTCGGCGGGCCGCTCAGCGACCGCCGCCGCTGCCTATCGCGCCGGGGTAGAGATCGCCGACGAGCGGACCGGCGAGATTCACGACTACCGCCGCAAGGGCGGAGTCGAATCCGCCGAGCTGGTCTTGCCTGCCGGTGCGCCCGAGTGGGCCGCCGACCGGGCGGCACTCTGGAACGCTGCCGAGCAAGCCGAGAAGCGCAAGAACTCGACGGTGGCGCGCGAGTTCGAGATCGCCCTGCCGGCGGAGCTGTCGCCGGACGAGAGGCTGCGGTTGGCCCGCGACTTCGCCCGCGAGCTGGTGGAGCGCCACGGGTGCGTGGCTGATGTCGCCATCCATGCCCCCGGCAAGGGAGGAGACAACCACAATCACCACGCCCATATCCTGCTGACGACCCGCCGCCTCACCCCTGAAGGGTTCAGCGAGAAAACCCGCGAGCTGGACGACCGCAAGACCAAGGAGGTTGACGGCTGGCGAGAGCGGTTCGCCAGCTTGCAGAACGAGCGGCTATGCGAGAACGGCCTCGAGGCCCGCGTCGATCACCGTAGCCATGCCGACCGCGGCATCGAGACTGCACCGACCCTTCACCTGGGGCCAGGTGCCACCGGCTACGAGCGGCGCACCGGGGAGCTGAGCGAGACCCGGATGCGGCAGGAAGCGAACGCCGACCGGCTGGTCCTGGGCCGCGAGGTGGGCGAGCTGGAGCGGCAGGCCCAGGCGACCGAACGGGCCATCCTCGACCTGTCGGGCGGCCTGGAGGCGGCCCAGCGCGAGCGCGACCGTCAGCCCCAGCCCGAGGCCAGGCAGACCGCTGTCAAGCCCCTGGAGGCCTTGCCGATGGCCGACCAGGTCAAGGCGTGGGAGGCCGCTTTGAAAAAGGCCCAGGTGGCGCGTGAGCAGCGGCTGGCGCGCGTGTCGCAGAAGGCCCATGACCGCTATCAGCGGCGCTACCAGGTCGCCGAGCAGCTGCGCCGTGACCAGCCAGAAGCGCCGCGTGGGATGCTGGCGGCCTTCAAGCAGCGGACCTACAAGGAGGCTGTCGCCGCATGGGGTGAGTCGTTCGCGCGGGCGGGCAAGCTGGAAGAGCAGGCCGCCGCCTTGTGTTCTCGGGTTGGCCAGGCGTGGGAGAAGGCCAAGTCATGGGCCTACGACAAGCTGTCGCAGGCGCACCCTGAGCTTGCCAAGCGAGTGCAGGACCACCAGCAGGCCGAGCTGCGCAAGAAGATCGAGCAGCAGCAGCGCGAGCGCGAGGCCAAGCGGGCGCAGCAGCAGGGGCGGGGTAGGGGGTTCGGTCGGTAGTGAAAAGCTACGATTCAAAGAAGAAGGCGATACCTCCTTCTAGGGGATAGCCTTCGTCAGCAGCTCGAACAGGATGCTTGCGAAATTCAGCATAGCAGCGATGCAGGTGAACAGGGCAGAGAAGAGTTCTAGGCGCTTTTCCATACGGTGTTTATCAAGTTGATATGGCACGATGGTGGCGTCACGACGAACGACCAGACAGCCCTCCTCTCGAAAAATCCTAATGAAACACGCCATCATCATCGCTGCCCTACTTTCAACGACTGCGGTTCATGCACAAGGCCTATACATCAACACCGTGGGAGGCCAAATCGAACTAAAAACTCAGGCGTGTCCGAATCTCGAGGGAAAAAAGGCGACCCTCGTCTATCAAGCCTCATCCGGTTGGTTCGGGGGCGCAGCGGGGTGCTGGAACAAACGCGGCGACAAAATCGTCATTCGCTGGCTTAAGTCAGTCAGACCTGACATGCCCCCCCTCGACATTGATGAAGTTCAGACTTTTGACGCGGCAGAGGCGCGGCGCATAGGGGGCTAAGCAGGGTGTAGTGCCTGCGGGCTTGAGGCTGAAGCGACCCCATGAAGGAGAACCACCATGAAATCCATCATCACAGCAGTCATCCTGGCCATCACCGCCACGACCGCGTCAGCCCAGCTCGGGCTCGGCCAAAGCCTCTTCACGATCTACACGGATGAAGGCAACATCAAGCTTGAGGACAAGCCCTGCCGCGACGGAGGCAAGGAAGCCGTCATGATCTACACCAGACGAGCCGGCGGAGCCTACGGGTGCTGGTTCAAGCGGCCGACCTTCGTCGAAATCAAGTGGGACATCTTCGTTGGGGCCGACGGCAGCAGCCTCGACGCGGGCGGCTATACCACCATCCACAAGCGGTACTGAGCCAGGACTGACTGGCTGGGCCTTGGAAGAGCGATCGCGGCAAATCGCTGGTCGTGATGTCACCATGGGGCCTTGTTCAACTGCCTGGCCTTGATTCCATGCAAACCACCCAAACCACCTCTTACAACTGCATCGAGCGGCGGCGCTTGGTAAGCGTCGTCCAGCACATCGAATGGGTATCCGGAATCGGCGATGACGAAGCAGAACCAGTTGTTCTCATCGAGGCTTGCTCGCTGTCTAGTCACTGTCCTAGGGTTGCACATTGTCCGCTGGTGAACGGGTAGCCAAAGCCATCGTTTTTCTGGTCAACCTGCCATGCGGATAAACGCCCTTAACGGAAACTGGGGCCGAAAAACGCCCGCACTCCCGTTGTTACATGAAGCGTGCTATAGTGTTTCATGTAACAATTTAAGGGGTTTGAAATGGCTGTCAGTACCAAGGATCGAGTTCAAAAGCGCCGTACCGCCCTTCGCATGGCAGGGCTTCGGCCGGTGCAAATCTGGGTGCCTGATACGCGCCGGCCCGACTTCGCGGCGGAGTGCCGCCGCCAGTGTCAACTGGTGGCCCAGGCGGACCTGGCCGACGTCGCCCTGCATCACTTCATGGATGAGGCACTGGCCGACTTGGAGGGTTGGACGGAATGAGGCGAGGTGATTTCGTGACCGTGGCCATGCAGGGCGACTTCGGCAAGCCTCGGCCCGCCCTGGTGATCCAGTCGGACCAGTTCAGCGAGCACACGACCGTGACGGTGCTTCCGGTGACGAGTACGCTGGTTGCTGCGCCGCTGCTGCGCGTCACTGTGCAGCCAACCCCTGAAAGCGGCTTGCAAAAGCCATCTCAGGTCATGGTGGACAAGGCCATGACTATGAAACGCGACAAGGTAGGCCCCGCCTTCGGACGCATTGATGCCGATGTCCTGGTGGAGATTGAGCGTTGTTTGGCGGTTTTCTTGGGCGTCGCCAAATAACGGCCCCTATACTGGTCGACGGGCCAAGGCCCAAAACGACGAAAGCCCGCACAAGGCGGGCTTCGAGGAGAAACGAAGGCCGGCCAGCCGTTCGTTTCTTTTGTTCATCAACCTATCTCAACTAGGTGACGACGTATGCAAAGTATAGCAAGCGCCCGTGCCGGAAAGCCGGCACATGGCCTTACCCCTACGTAAAACCGGGCCGATCGAGACCCCGCTCGAGCATTTCGAGCTGCTGCACACCCCGGATCAGCACGGCATTGCCGTGCTGTGGG
>CAZIZA010000255.1:0-5440 GCA_964543555.1 uncultured Pseudomonas sp. | reverse complement strand
CCTTTCTTGGGCAAGCAAGAAAGGTGTGGCGCCCGTAAGGGGCGCAACCCAAACGCTCAGCGCACGCGATAACGGATAGTGCTAAGTCAGTAAGCGATACGCACATAAACTTGCCAGTCCGGTCTCAACCCGCACTTTCCACAAACTATGCGAAGAATTTTTTATTGCCTCTTCCGGGCGCTGGCTGGCAGCGCCCGGTAATAGCTCAATCCTGACTCACCGCACCGATCTTGTGAATCGACAGGTCCGCGCCGTTGTATTCCTCTTCCTGACTCAGGCGAATACCCAGCGATGCCTTGAGCAGGCCATACACCGCGAAGCCTCCGACCAGCGCGACCACCACACCCAGCGCCGTGCCGATCACCTGGCTGGCCAGGCTGACGCCACCCAGGCCACCGAACGCTTCCAGGCCGAAAATACCACATGCGATTCCACCCCAGACGCCGCATAGGCCATGCAGCGGCCAGACACCGAGCACGTCATCGATCTTCCACTTCACCTGCGTCGCGGTGAAGGCCCAGACAAACAGCGCACCGGCAATCGCTCCCGTGACCAGGGCGCCAATCGGATGCATCAGATCCGAGCCGGCGCAGATGGCGACCAGCCCTGCCAGCGGGCCGTTGTGCAGAAAGCCCGGATCGTTTCGGCCGACCAGCAACGCCGCGACAGTGCCGCCGACCATGGCCAGCAGCGAATTGACCGCCACCAGGCCACTGACGCCTTCGAGTGTCTGCGCGCTCATCACATTGAAGCCGAACCAGCCGATGATCAGGATCCATGAGCCCAGCGCCAGGAACGGAATGTTCGACGGCGCCATGGCCACCAGCTTGCCGTCGCGATAGCGGCCATTGCGGCGCCCCAACAGCAGCACCGCGCCGAATGCCAACCAACCGCCCATGGCATGCACCACCACGGAGCCGGCGAAATCATGGAAGCCTGCGCCGAAACGCGCTTCAAGCCAGGCCTGGAAGCCGTAGTTGCCATTCCAGATCATGCCTTCGAAGAAGGGATAAACGAAGGCTACGATCAACGCCGTGGCGCACAATTGCGGGCCGAACTTGGCGCGCTCGGCAATGCCACCGGAGATGATCGCCGGAATCGCCGCCGCGAAGGTCAGCAGGAAGAAGAACTTGACCAGGCCATAACCATGGTTCTCGGTCAGGACAGCCGCCGGTTCGAGGAAGTTGATGCCGTAGGCGATCCAGTAACCGATGAAGAAATACGCCAATGCAGAAATGGCGAAGTCCGAAAGGATCTTCGACAGCGCATTGACCTGGTTTTTCTGCCGTACCGTTCCCACTTCGAGAAAGGCAAAGCCGGCATGCATGGCCAGAACCATGATGGCACCCAGCAGGATGAACAGGGTATTGGAGCCGTGGATCAGCGTGGCCACGGCGCTGTTGATGTTTTCCATCGTGGAAGGAAACTCCGAAGGCAGAGGAAAAGGCACCAAACCAAGGCACAACCACGAAAATGCGCACCACAATGCAGCCAAGCTACAGAGAGCGCCCTCGAAGAGTGCTTTCAGTGAGCCCTAAAATAGTGCTACCGAAAATCGATTGATCGATGCTAATTTCTTTTTAAACAATAGGTTACGCACGAAAAAGACCATCCTGAGCCATAACCAAAAAGCCCCATCAAGGGGCATTTTCAGTCATTCGCGCACCGCTAAAATGCAATCGCTGTACCAACGATCAAACCGCTCAGGTTCTCACCCTCGAAGCGCATAAACCCCCTAGACTGTCCATGCAGTGCTCGTCCGACGCCTGCAGTGGCCAGCTACTCTTGCGGAACCCTTGCGCAACAGAGCACTCGTAAACAGTACATACCCAACGCAGAGGATTGCTCACATGCCCCGTAAAGCTGCTACTCCAAGCACCAAGGACGCCCTGCTGGATGAGTTCCAGGCTCTGGTCAGCGACACTGAAAAGCTCCTGCAGCATTCCGCCAGCCTTGCCGGTGAACAAGCCGAAGCCCTGCGCGAGGACATTCGCAGCAGCTTGAGCCGCGCCCGTGAAACCCTGCATAACGCGGAGTCGGGTATACGCGAGCAAGGCAAGATGGCCGTCGACGCAACCGAAGACTACGTACATAAGCACCCCTGGCAGGCTTTGGGTCTGTCGGCCGCCATCGGCCTGGTGCTCGGCCTGCTGATCAGCCGCCGTTGACTGCGCCCATGTCCAACGGGCCATCTCCGCGACGTCTCGGCGCCGCCTTCCTTGGCCTGCTCCAGGGCCATGTCGCGTTGCTGGCCCACGAGCTGGAGGATCAACGCAACCAGGCACTGCGGGCACTGCTACTTGGTGGCCTGTGCCTGGCTTTCGCCTTGCTGCTGCTGATGGGCCTGTCCGCCCTGCTGCTGATTCTCTTCTGGGATACGCATCGCCTGACGGTCGCCCTTGGCCTGTGTCTGTTCTACGGCTTTGGGCTGCTCGCTTGCGGCGCCTGGCTACTGATCAGCCTGCGCAACGCCGAACCGCCGTTCAGCGCCAGCCTGGAAGAACTGCAACGCGACCGCGAGCAACTGCTGCCATGACGCCCACTCTCCCCCCAGGCGCCTCGCGCCGTGACCTTCGCAAAGCCGTGCTGCGTATGCGCCTGGAGATGCATCGCCAGGAACTGCGCCATGAAATGCTGCAAATCAGCCAACCACTCAAGCAGGTACGCGAGTACGGGCAGCGGCTGCGTCAGGGTAATGCACCTTTTTTGCTCACTGGCGGTGTCCTCGCACTGGTCGGTCTGCTCGGTGGTAAACGCGGCTGGCGGCGCTGGTTACGTCTGGCCCTGATCATGGCGCCACTGCTCAGACGCCGGCAAAGCAGCGTAGACTGATACCGGTACTGGTCTAGACCTGGGCTGGCCGCGTTCTTGCTAGGTTGAGCCGCTCAGTTGCCACGTGCGGCTCAACTACCAAGACTAAGGATGCCCCAGGTGATCGACGGACAGCCCTTCGCCGTCTTCCAACCCTTTATCGACACTGCCACCGGCCGTATCGCCGGCGTGGAGGCGTTGGCGCGGCTGCGCGATGCCCATGGCCAGGCCCATTCGGCCGGGCCACTGTTCGCCGATCCGAAGACCCCGCCCGCAGCCCTGCGCCGTCTCGACCGACAGGTCCGCGAGGATGCCTTGCGCCGCTTTAATCAGGCTCCGGCAGACTGGTTCCTCAGCCTCAACATTTCGCCACGCTGGATCAGCCGCCTGCGCCCGGCGCAACCGCTGCCCAGCCTGATTCAACTTCAGCGCAGCGACATCGAGCCCGCGCGCATCGTCTTCGAGATCACTGAACTGGGTGGAGCCAGCCAGCGCCTGCCCGATGTGGTCGCGCGCTACCGCGAAGCGGGTGCTCGCATCGCCATCGATGACTTCGGTGCCGGTTACTCGCAGCTCGATCGTGTGCTGGCACTGCAGCCGGATATCCTCAAGCTGGACATGCGCCTGTTCCAGGAGGCCGCTCGCGGTGGCCCCAGCGGTGAAGTGGTCAAGGCACTGGCGCAGATGGCCGAGAAAACCGGCTGCTGGATCATCGCCGAAGGGGTGGAAACCGAAGCCGAGCTGAATTTCGCCCTCGAGTGCGGCGCGCGTTACGTCCAGGGCTTTCTATTTGCCAGGCCGGAAGAAGCGTTCTTCGCCAGCGACGCCTTCGTCGGCCGTTTTGCCCGCCTGCGCGATAGCTACGTGCAGCAGAAACTCGCCGAACGCGCGCGCCTGGTCAATCTGCGTCAGCAACTGGCCGAATTGATGACGGAACTCAGGTTCTGGGCCGAAAGTGGCGCACCGGCTACCAGCCTGAAAGCACCTGATAGCTACCCCTGGCTGCTGCGCACCTATCAGTGTGACCGCCACGGCACTCAGCTGACGCCAAACCTGGAATGGCGCCATCAGGCCTGGCACGCCGACGATCGCTACCTCGGCCATAACTGGTCCTGGCGCCCCTACTTCTACCAACTACTGGCAGAAGGCTGGGAGGAGCGGCGTCTGACGCTCTCCACCACCTACCGCGACGCCACCACCAACCAGTACTGCCTGACGGCCGGCCAGTTCATCGACAACGGTCGTCGTCTGCTGCTGGTGGACATCGATGCTGCCGGTCTGTAGCCAACCCGGGGTTGCAGGCTGCGGCACGAACCACCAAGCTAGGAGCCTGGATCAACCTGGCGAGGATAGCCCTTGGATTGGCACACCCTGCTCACCCGCGAACGTCTCGGCAAACCCGCACCCAGCTCGGCAGAGCTCGGCCGCAGCCCCTTTCACAAGGATCATGACCGCATCATTTTCTCCGGTGCCTTCCGTCGCCTGGGGCGCAAGACGCAGGTACATCCGGTCTCCAGCAACGACCACATCCACACCCGCCTGACCCACTCCCTGGAAGTCAGCTGCGTTGGCCGCTCGCTGGCCATGCGTGTCGGCGAGATGCTGCGTGACGAGCTGCCGGACTGGTGCACGCCGAGTGACCTGGGCATGGTCGTACAATCCGCCTGTCTGGCCCACGACATAGGCAACCCGCCGTTCGGCCACTCCGGTGAAGACGCCATTCGTCACTGGTTCCAGCAGGCTGCCGGACGCGGCTGGCTGGATGCGATGAGCGATGCCGAGCGCAGCGACTTCCTCAATTTCGAAGGCAACGCCCAGGGTTTTCGCGTGCTCACCCAACTGGAATACCACCAGTTCGATGGCGGTACGCGACTGACCTACGCCACCCTGGGCACCTACCTCAAATACCCCTGGACGGCCCGCCATGCCGATGCCCAGGGTTACAAGAAACACAAGTTCGGCTGCTACCAGAGCGAGTTGCCGTTGCTCGAGCAAATCGCCGCCAAGCTCGAGCTGCCACAACTGGAGGTCCAGCGCTGGGCGCGTCACCCGCTGGTCTACCTGATGGAGGCTGCAGACGACATCTGTTACGGCCTGATCGATCTGGAAGACGGCGTGGAAATGGAGCTGCTCGACTACACCGAAGTCGAAGCGCTGCTGCTCGATCTGGTGGGTGATGACCTGCCGGAGACCTATCGCCAACTCGGCCCCCGGGACTCACGCCGGCGCAAGCTGGCGATCCTGCGCGGCAAGGCCATCGAGCACCTGACCAACGCAGCGGCCAATGCCTTCGTCGAGCAGCAGCAGACCCTGCTGGGCGGTGGCCTGCAGGGCGATCTGGTGGAACATCTGCATGGCTCGGCCAAGCGCTGCGTACAGAGCGCCAAGTCCCTGGCTCGTGAGAAGATCTTCCACGACAAGCGCAAGACGCTGCACGAAATTGGCGCCTACACCACGCTGGAAATCCTCCTTAATGCCTTCTGTGGGGCGGCATTGGAGCTGCATAGCGGTCGCCCACTATCATTCAAGCATCGGCGTATTCTCGATCTGCTCAGCTACTATGCGCCGGAGCCAGGCTGGCCGCTGTATCGCTCGTTCATGCGGGTGATCGACTTCATCGCCGGCATGA
>CAZIZA010000254.1:0-5453 GCA_964543555.1 uncultured Pseudomonas sp. | reverse complement strand
GCCAGGCTGATGCCCTGGGCCAGCGCCAGGCGCAGCAGTTGCAGCGAGTCCAGGCGCTCGGGAAATTCGAACCAGAGGAAGTAGCCGCCCGAAGGCCGCGTGACTCGCGTGCTGGCGGGAAAGTGCCGGGCGGCAGAGGCGAGCATCGCGCTTTGCTGCATTTCCAGGGCATGGCGCAGCTTGCGCAGGTGACGGTCGTAGCCGCCGTGCTGCAGGTAGTCGGCCAGCGCCGCCTGGGCCGGTACCGACGGCGAAATGGTGGTCATCAGCTTGAGCCGGGCGATCTGCTCGGCATAGCGCCCGCCGGCCACCCAACCGATGCGATAACCCGGTGCCAGGCTCTTGGAGAAGGAGCTGCAATGCATCACCAGCCCGTCGCGGTCGAAGCTCTTCACCGGCTTGGGCGGGTGGCTGCCGAAGTACAGCTCGGCGTACACGTCGTCCTCGATCAGCGGCACCTGATGTTCGACCAGCAGCTCGTACAGCGCATGCTTCTTGGTCTCGCTCATGCTCGCACCCAGCGGGTTCTGCAGGCTGCTCATGAACCAGCAGGCCTTGATTGGCAGTTGCTTGAGACTTTCCGATAGGGCGCCCAGGTCGATGCCTTCGCGCGGATGCACGGGGATCTCCACCGCCTTGAGCTGCAGCCGCTCCAGCACCTGCAGGCAGGCGTAGAAGGTGGGGGATTCGATAGCCACCAGGTTGCCGGGCTGAGTCACGCACTGCAGGCAGAGGTTGAGTGCCTCCATGGCGCCGTTGCTGATCACCAGCTCCTCCATCGGCAGCATCACGCCGCTGACCATGTAACGCAGGGCGATCTGCCGGCGCAGGTCGGCGTTGCCGGCGGTCATGTCGGCGATGATCTCGTGCGGCGAGAGCCTGCGCAGCGCGTGCGCCATGCTCTTGGCCAGACGCGGCAGCGGGAACAGGTCGGGGCTAGGGAAGGCCGAGCCGAAGGGCACGGTGTACGGGTCCTTGAGCGAAGCGAGCACGGAGAACACCAGCTCGCTGACGTCCACCTCGGTGGTTTGCGCGGCGTGGGCGGTCAGCTCCGGCTCGTGCAGCGGGCGCTTGGCGTGCTCACGCACGAAGTAGCCGGAACGGGCACGCGCCTGGATCAGTCCGCGATCCTCCAGCAGGTAGTAGGCCTGGAACACGGTGGAGGGGCTGACCCCGTAGGTGCGGCTGGCATGGCGCACCGAGGGCACTTTCTCACCGGGGCCGAGTACGCCGGTACGGATCAGCTCGGCGATCTCGTCGGCAAATTTTTCGTAGCGTTTCATCCTGTCCAGGTTCACCGCCGCAAAGGGTACGGGCGAATACTTTACGGGGTGAGCGGCAGACATGGCAGTGCCTCGTGAATTGTCCAAGAGGGGGATGGCGGATGTAGCCCGGATGCAATCCGGGGCGGTTCGAGATACATCCCCGGATTGCATCCGGACTACGACGCTTGCTCCCCTCTCCCATTCATGGGCGAGGGGCCGGGGGAGAGGGGATTGATCGTGTCCATCTTTCGTTAGGTGAACAGCACGGTTTACTGCGCCTCAACGCAGCGGCGCGAGAAAGGTGCTCCTGGTGCTCACATGGCTTTGCGAATCGGCCTGGTCACGCACCTCGAAGCGGACGGTTTGGGGTCCAGCGCCGTTGCTCGTGGCCGTCAGCGCGACGCTGACCGGCAGGTCGCGAATCTCCCCCGGCGCCAGGTTCAGCGTGCGCGGGCCGTGCAGCTCGAAGTTGCCGGGCTCGACCAGACTGATGGCATAGCTGCGCGCTTGCTGGGTCTTGTTGATGATCTTCAGGCTGTAGATGTTCTCGATCTGACCCAGCGCGTTCTCGCGGAACAGGCCACGGTCGCGGGTCACGTCCAGGGAGATCAGTGGGCGCTCGGCCAGCGCCCAGACGAAGGCGCCGATCATCACCGCCAGCATCGCCGCATAGCCGACCAGACGTGGGCGCAACCAGTGGGTCTTGCCGCCGGCCAGTTCGTTCTCCGAGCTGTAGCGCACCAGACCACGGTCATAGCCGAGCTTGTCCATGATGCTGTCACAGGCATCGACGCAGGCGCCGCAGCCGATGCATTCCAGTTGCAGGCCATCACGAATGTCGATGCCGGTGGGGCAGACCTGTACGCACATCGTGCAGTCGATGCAATCGCCCAGGCCTTCGGCCTTGTAGTCGGCATCCTTGCGACGCGGGCCACGGTTTTCGCCACGGGCGGCGTCGTAAGAGATGACCAGCGTATCGCTGTCGAACATCACGCTCTGGAAGCGCGAGTAGGGGCACATGTCGCGGCACACCTTCTCACGCAACCAGCCGGCGTTGATGTAGGTGGCAGCGGTGAAGAACAACATCCAGAACGCCGTGGTGGCACCGACTTCGAAAGTTGCCAGGTCCACCGTCAACTGGCGTACCGGGGTGAAGTAGCCGACGAAGGCCAGCGCTGTAACCAGGCTAACCGCCAACCACAGGCCATGCTTGGCGCTGCGCCGGGCCAGCTTCTGCAGCGACCAGGGCGCGGCGTCGAGCTTGATGCGCTGGCCACGGTCACCCTCGGTGATCTGCTCGACACGCATGAACACCCAGGTCCACACGCTCTGCGGGCAGGCGTAGCCGCACCAGACGCGACCGGCCAGCACGGTGATGAAGAACAGGCCGAAGGCGGCGATGATCAGGATCGCCGAGAGCAGGATGAAATCCTGTGGCCAGAAGGTCGCGCCGAAGATATGGAACTGGCGGTTATCCAGATCCCAGAGCACCGCCTGGCGGCCGTTCCAGTCGATCCAGGCAGTGCCGAAGAACAGCAGGAACAGCAGGCCGGCGCCGAGCAGGCGCAGGTTGCGAAAGCGTCCGGTGAAGCTGCGCGTATGGATCGGGCCGCCGGCTTGGGCCGGTGTCAGGCGGATGGGTTTGCTCGGGTCGATGGTCTCGACGCTGCGCACGGGGATCAGATCGGTCATGTCGTTGCCCTCATCAGGCGTTTATTCAGGCTGGCGCCATGATCCGAGTGGGGCTGTTTGCAAAACAGACTCAGGTTTTCGATAAAAAAGCGGATCAGATGAATGCGTCTAACGCAGGGAAAAGGGCCACGCAGGTCACCAGGCCTCGCCATTTCTGGCCCCTGGAGCTTTGGCTTGTGGCTATGCAATGGCTGCCCTGCGACATCGCGACGCGCCAATCAGTGACCTGAGGCGGTCACTGCCGATCGAACTGATCCGTTTTTTTAAGGCTTCTCTGGCGCTGTTTTCGGTGCACGCCCGGCAGGCATAGTCGACGCCCCGTGATCAGGAGGCCTGCCGGCATGTACCAATACGACGATTATGACCGCGCGCTGGTGCGCGAGCGCGTCGCCCAGTTCCGCGACCAGGTACAGCGACGCCTGGCCGAGGAACTGAGCGAGGAGGAATTTCTGCCGCTGCGCCTGCAGAACGGCCTGTACCTGCAGAAGCATGCCTACATGCTGCGCGTAGCCATTCCCTACGGCACCCTCTCGGCCAGGCAGATGCGCGCACTGGCGCATATCGCCCGCGAGTACGACCGCGGTTACGGCCACTTCACCACGCGGCAGAACATCCAGTTCAACTGGGTCGAGCTGGAGCGCGTACCGGACATCCTCGACTGGCTGGCCGACCACGATATGCATGCCATCCAGACTTCGGGCAATTGCGTGCGCAACATCACCACCGAGGCTTTCGCCGGTGTCGCCGCCGACGAGTATCTCGATCCGCGTCCGCTGGCCGAGATCCTCCGTCAGTGGTCGACGGTCAACCCGGAATTCCTCTTCCTGCCGCGCAAGTTCAAGATCGCCCTGTGCGCGGCTGAGCAGGATCGCGCTGCGGTGCAGGTGCATGACATCGGCCTGCAGCTGTACCGTGACGCAGCAGGCGAGCTGCGTCTGCGTGTGCTGGTCGGCGGTGGCCTGGGGCGCACGCCGATCATCGCCCAGACCCTGCGCGAGGGGTTGCACTGGCAGGATTGCCTGTCCTACGTCGAGGCCATCCTGCGCGTGTACAACCGCCATGGTCGGCGTGACAACAAGTACAAGGCGCGCATCAAGATTCTGGTCAAGGCCCTCGGCATCGAGGCTTTCGCGGCCGAGGTGGAGCGCGAGTGGCAGCCGATCAAGGACGGCCCGGCACGCCTGACCGAAGACGAGTACCAACGCGTCGCGGCGTCCTTCCACAAGCCGGCCTACGTGCCGCAGGACGCCCTCGACCTCGACTTCGGCACCCACCTGGCGCGCGACGAAGCCTTCGCCCGTTGGGTCTCGCGCAACGTCATGGCGCATCAGGTGCCGGGTTACCTCAGCGTGGTGCTGTCGACCAAGCCGGGTATCAGTGCGCCGCCCGGTGACGTCACGGCCGAGCAGATGGAGGCGCTGGCGGGCTGGAGCGAGCGCTACGGCTTCGGCGAGATTCGCGTCGCCCACGAACAGAACCTGGTGCTGCCCGATGTACGCAAGGCCGACCTCTACGCGCTATGGCGGGAAGCCGAAGCGGCGGGGCTGGGCACGGCCAACGCCGGTTTGCTCACCGACATCATCGCCTGCCCCGGTGGTGATTTCTGCTCGCTGGCCAACGCCAAGTCGATCCCCATCGCCCAGGCCATCCAGCAGCGATTCGACGACCTCGACTACCTGCATGATCTGGGCGAGCTGAGCCTGAACATCTCCGGCTGCATGAACGCCTGCGGCCATCACCACATCGGCAACATCGGTATCCTCGGCGTGGACAAGAACGGCAGTGAGTGGTACCAGCTGACCCTCGGCGGCAGCCAGGGCCAGCAGGCGGCGCTGGGCAAGGTGATCGGCCCGTCGTTCGCTGCCGAGCAGGTGCCCGAGGTGATCGAGCGCATCGTGCGCACCTATGTCGATCAGCGGCAGGTCAACGAAGGCTTTCTCGACACCTTTCAGCGCATCGGCCTGGAGCCCTTCAAGGCGAGCGTGTACAGCCGCGAGGAGGTGGCATGAACAACCTGATTCGCCTGGTCGAGGGCCAGGCCTGCATCGTCAGTGATGATCCCTGGCAGCTCGATGTGGAGGCTGACGCGCCGTTGATCCTGCCGCTGGCGGCCTGGCGTGAGCGACAGCCTGCTGCGGTGCTGGAGGGCAGGGCGGTGAGTGCCGATGGTCTGCTGCTGCAGGTGGATGACGAACCCGAAGCGCTGCAGCCGTTTCTCACCAGTCTGCCGTTGATCGCCATCGATTTCCCCAGCTTCCGCGATGGCCGTGGCTACAGCCAGGCCTACCTGCTGCGCACCCGCCTGGGCTGGCGTGGCGAGTTGCGCGCGGTGGGTGATGTGCTGCGCGACCAGTTGGCGCATATGCGCCATTGCGGCTTCGATGCCTTCGCCGTGCGCGCTGACAAATCGCTGGAAGATGCACTCAAGGGCCTGCAAGGGCTCAGTGTGTTGTATGGTCGTTCGGTTATCGAGCCGCGTCCGCTGTTTCGTCGGGG
>CAZIZA010000253.1:0-5489 GCA_964543555.1 uncultured Pseudomonas sp. | reverse complement strand
ATCGCTTCAAGGGCGACACCTTCGCCGTGCCGGGCCTGTCCATCGACCTCAGCCACATCGAACCGCCGGCCCTGCAGGCCTTGGCCGACCGCGCGGCCCTGCGCGACCAGAAGGATCGCCTGGAGCGCGAACTCAAACAGCTCAAGACTCAGCAGTCGGTCGCCGCCGACCGCGCCGCCAGCAAGGCCCAGGCCGAGACGCTGTACCAGGCCGTGCTCGATGCACAGAAAGCCCTGGAAGACTTCCGCAAGAGCCAGACCCTGGCTGCCGAGGAGCCGCAAAAGCTGGAGCGACTGGCTGAGCTCGAAGGCGCCCAGGACGAACTCAAGCGCGCCAGCGATGCCTTCGCTGAACGCGTGCAGCAAATCTCCGCCAAGCTGCAACTGATCAGCCGCCAGATCGGTGATCTGGAGTCCAAGGAGCGCACTCTGGAAGACGCCCTGCGCCGCCGCCAGTTGCTGCCGGCCGATTTGCCGTTCGGTACGCCATTCATGGAGCCGGTGGACGACTCGTTGGACAACCTGCTGCCGCTGCTGGGCGACTACCAGGACACCTGGCAGGCACTGCAACGCATCGACGGCCAGATCGAAGCGCTCTACGCCCAGGTTCGCCTGAAAGGCGTAGCCAAGTTCGACAGCGAGGACGATGTCGAGCGCCGCCTGCAACTCTTGGTCAACGCCTATGCCCACCGCCAGGACGAAGCCCTGACCCTGGCCAAAGCGCGCCGTGCAGCCGTCACCGACATCGCCCGTACCCTGCGTAATATCCGCAGCGACTACGACAACCTGGAACACCAACTGGCGCTGTTCAACCGCGAGATCAACAAGCGCCAGGTGTCCAACCTGCAAAGCTTCCGCATCGTCCTGGCGCCGAACAAGGAAGCGCTGCGCCATATCGACCAGATCATCCACAGCGCCGGCCAGTACGAGGAAGGCGAAACCCTGTCGGTGTTCGACCTGTCGCAATCGGCCGATCAGGACGCCAAGAACGAAGAGGCCAAGGATTACCTGTCGCGCCTGGTCGCCGCCAACGGCAACCAGTTGGGGCTGAAGGATCTGTTCGAGCTGGCTTTCGAGATCACCAAGGTGCATGGCCAGCCGATCATCCACACGGATATCGATGGCGCAGCAAGCAACGGCACCACCATGACCATCAAGGCGCTGACCAATATGTACCTGCTGCTGCACCTGATGGATCGCGAGCAGGCGGGGCGCGTGCGCCTGCCCTACTACCTCGACGAGGCGGCGGACATCGACGAGCGTAACCAGCAGGCGCTGATCGAAACCAGTCTGCAGCTCGGTTTTGTGCCGATCCTGGCGTCGGTCAAGCCGCAGGTTTCGGCGCATGTGGCCATCGACCTGGAAGGCGGCAGCGGCCCCAACGGCATCTATATCGACGAGGCGGACTGGAAGTTCATCAAGCCGCGCGAAAGTGCCAAGACCCAGGCACCTCAGCAGGAAGAGGCGGTCGAGCCGGCTTGAAGCTCAAGCCCCTCCCAAGGTCCGCACGACCGTAGGAGCGGCTTCAGCTGCGAGCTCTTATCAACCCAAAATGAAAGGGGCCGCTCACTGCGGCCCCTTTCATTTCTATGATTGTCTCACTGCTCCAGCATGATCTTCGGCGCCCATTGCATCCAGGCTTCCTGCGGCTCGTCGAACAAGGCAAACGTCTGCCCCGGCTGAGCCGGCCCGCCCATCTCCACATTGTTCGGTGTGGCGAAAGCGATACCGCCCTCGATCAGCGCCTCCAGCGATTCGGTTCTCACCTTCACGCCCTTGAACAGCCCGGCATCAACTCCGATGCCACTGGCATTCCAGAAGCGGCTGCCACTGCGCACCAGCGGCGCATAGCGCGGCTCGATCAGCACATGGATCAAAACACGATCCGAGGTCGGCCCCAGCTCGAAATCCACCACCTTGCCCACCGGCACCTCGCGGTAGCTGACGATCACGCCCGGTTTGATCGAGCCACGCCGCGGCGCGCTTAGCACCAGGCGCAAGCCTTCCTCGCGCACAGCCTGGTTCGGCGGACTGACCAGGGCAGTGAACTCGGTGCGGCGGGCGCCTTTCTGCGCAGCCGGTTGTACCTCCAGATACTGACCACTGACCAGCGTGCCAAGGTTCGCGGCACGGGTCAGGCTCAGCTCCGGCTTCACCACCCAAAAATGCGTACCTTCGCGTGCGATCTGCTCGATTGCCTGCGTGATACGAACATTCAAAGTCACGGCTTGCAGATCGTCGGTCAGGCTCAACGTCTCCACCTTACCGACTTCCAGCCCCTTGTAGCGCACCAGCGTTCCCGGTTGCAGGCCATCGCCATCGGCCACGCGTATGGTGATCTGCTGACCCAACTGCAAGGCGCTGTCGCGATCGGCGTGCAGGGCAAAGCGTTGCACCTGGCGATCCGACCTGGCCGCCTGCAGGTCAGGCGTCTCGAAAGCGATACCGCCTGCAAGCAGGGTCTGCAGTGACTCGCTCTTGACCTCGACACCGGACAGCCCCCCCTTGAGGGTGATGCCGCTGGCGTTCCAGAAACGTGTGGTGGTATTAACCAGATGCACATAATCCGGCTCGATATGCACGCCGAGTACCACCTGGTTGTTATCACGCCCCAGTTGGTAACTCTGCACCGAGCCGACCTTGATCTGCCGGTAGAGCACCGGGCTGCCAACCTCGATGGATCCGAGCTGATCGGTGAACAGCACCAGGTGCAGGCCGGGCGCCCCCAGATCCAAGGGCGGTGCCTTGCTGCGTGCGACAAAATTGCGCGCTGGTGGCTTACCCTTCTCACCCGGCCGCACAGCGATGTAGTTACCCTTGACCAAAGCTTCGAGACCGGTGATGCCGGCCAGGGAAATGGACGGCTTGACTACCCAGAACTCTGAACCCTCGACCAGGTATTCCTCGGCCAATGGGTTGATGGTCAGCTCGGCTGTAGCGCTGTTGAGGTCGCGATCAACCTTCAAGGTTTTCAGCGAACCGACCTGGATGCCCTTGTACATCACCGGCGTGCGGCCTTCTTGAAGCCCCTCGAAATCGCTCAGCGTCACTACGACCTTGATCCCGGCCTGGGCCTCGTCGTAGTCCTCGTAAAGGCGGAACGGCAACGCAGGGTCGGTGGGCGGGCTGTCCCTGCGATGCTCAGGCGTTGCGAAGGCGATACCACCAGCGACGATGCTGGCCAACGACTCGCTGCGCAGTTTGAAGCCGGACAAGTCAGCATCGACGCTGATACCACTGGCGTTCCAGAAGCGTGTGTGCTTTCTCACCAGATGGGCATATTTCTGTTCGATGAAGACCTTCACCTCGACGGTGCTCTGGTCCTCACCCAAGGTGTAACTCTTGACCTGCCCCACCTGGATCTGTCGATAAAACACCGGGCTGTCACGATTGAGCGAACCCAGCCGCTCGGCCTTGAGCGTGATGTGCAAACCCGGCACGTCATCGCTCATGGGCGGCTCCTGAGCCAATGCGGTGAAGCTGCGTGTCGTGTCTCCAGTGCCAGGACTGAAGGTGATGTAGTTGCCTGAAACCAGCGTCTCCAGGCCACTGATACCGGCAAGACTGACATTCGGCTTGACCAGCCAGAAACGCGTGCCGCTGCGCAGGTACTGTTCAAGCTCCTGGTTCACTTCCAGCTTGGCCACGACACCCCGATTCTTCTCGCTGGTATCGAGACTGATGTCCGTTACCTTACCGACTGCCATACCCTTGTACATCAGCTCCGTCTTGCCGGCCTGGATGCCCTCGCCGCTGGCGAAGATCAGTTCGATCTGAATACCGGCGTCGCTGTAGGCACGCCAAGCCAGCCAGCCTCCGATCAGCAGCGCAATCAGAGGCAAAACCCAAATGGCCGACCAGTTCGAAGCGGGACGCGTCTTGGCCAGAGGAAGGTCAGTCATGGTCGGTTTCCGTGTTATCCCAGATAAGACGAGGGTCGAAAGTCAGTGCAGCCAGCATGGTCAGAATCACCACACTGGCAAAGGCAGCGGCACCGGCCCCAGCTGCGATACTGGCCAGGCTGCCAAAATTCACTACCGCCACCAGGATCGCGATGACGAAGATGTCGAGCATCGACCAACGGCCGATCCACTCGATGAAGCGGTACATGAGAATACGCTGGCGCGCCGTCATCGGCAGATGGCGCTGCACCGAATACAGCAGCAGCGCTATACCCACCAGTTTGAAGGTGGGCACCAGAATGCTGGCGATGAACACCACCGCTGCGATCGGCAGCATCCCTAGGTGAACGAGCTCAACCACACCGCCCATGATGGTCGCTGGTGCTCCTTTGCCCAGGCTATTGACGGTCATGATAGGCAGCAGATTGGCCGGGATATAGAGAATCGCCGACGTCAGCAGCAAGGCCCAGGTGCGCACCAGGCTATTGGGGCGACGCGCATGTATTTGCCCGCCGCAGCGACTGCAGTACTGATGCCTGACGCCCTCTTCAACCGGGTTGAGCTGGTGACACTCATGGCAGACAAGCAGCCCTGCATCAATCGCCCGCATGAATGTTCTCCCCAGACAGCGCTTCCCAGATCTGATGTGGCGACATGGTCACCTCTAGCCACACCTGCACCAGAAGCAATGCGATAAAGCAGAACAAGCCCAGACCGAGGCTAAGATCGGCCAGGTCCATCAACTTCACCATCGCCACCAGAATGCCCATCAGGTAGACCTCAAGCATTCCCCACTCGCGCATGTGGTGATAGATCCGGTAGAGCAAAAGACCATAGCTACGCCCGAAGTCGAGGCGGATACTCAACAGAACCAGCAACTGACAGAGCAGCTTGAGCAGCGGCACCGCCATGCTGCACAGAAACACCACCACGGCGATGCCTTGCATACCGCTCTCGTACAGACCGAGCACGCCACTCCAGACGGTGTCCTGCGAAGTCTGCCCCAACAGGTTGAGTTGCATGATCGGCAGAAAGTTGGCCGGGACATAGAGCAGCAGAGCTGTGAGCACCAAGGCCAGACTGCGCCGTACCACGCGATGACGGTGGCTGAACAACTCATAACCACAACGCGGACACTCGGCACTCTCGCCATCCTGCAGCACCGGCTTGCGCATCAGCAGATCGCACTCATGGCAGGCGACCAACTGTTCAATCGGCAAGGATGACAAGGAGGGTTCAAGCGGCGAGTCAGACATGAAAGTCCCCAGCAGAATTCATGCATTCTACCCGAGCAAAGCCAAGCACCGACATATCGTAGGGTCTGCCGCGCACACCTGCATGTCTACGCTACTGTCGGTGCGCGCAGCGCATCTTGGGAAGCGAAGTTTTTTCGCCCAAAGAAGAAACCCCAGACCGCTTTCGCGATCTGGGGTTTCGTATAGGAGCTTGACGATGATCCGGCCGGCGTCCCGGTGGCCTGCGCCCCTGGCCTCACACTGCCGGGCGTCATTTTTTTCGCGCAAAGAAGAAACTCCAGACCGCTAGGCGATCTGGGGTTTCGTATAGGAGCTTGACGATGACCTACTCT
>CAZIZA010000252.1:0-5499 GCA_964543555.1 uncultured Pseudomonas sp. | reverse complement strand
TGGTGGATTCCGGCAGGAGCAAAGACAAAGGCCGTTATTATAGGCATCAAGCCCCCCACTAGAGCCGCAGCCATGCCTGATCAGAAGCCGGAAATCGTCATCATCTATTGCACCCAATGCCAGTGGCTGCTGCGCGCTGCCTGGCTGGCTCAGGAGCTGCTGAGCACCTTTGCCGACGCGCTCGGTCGGGTCAGCCTGGAGCCAGGCACTGGCGGCGTTTTCCGCATTCTCTGCGATGGTCAGCAGGTCTGGGAGCGTAAGGCCGATGGGGGGTTCCCCGAGGCCAAGGTGCTCAAGCAGCGGGTACGCGATCTGATCGATCCTGGCCGCGACCTGGGCCATAACGATCGTGCCTCTTAGGATACGTATCAGAAGCTTTACCCCCTCTTTACACAGGGCTTACCCCGATCTTGCCTGCGCACGCGAATAATTTGCCCCGAGCCGATAGGGCCATTCCTTGAGAGGTGAAGTATGTCGCTGCAACGCTCCGTTATCCTGGCATTCATGAGTCTGGTGCTTTCTGCCCAGGCGCTGGCGGGCCCACCCGGGCCGGGTGGACATGCTCCGGGCGGTCCTGGTTGGGGCAAATGGGGGCCCGGTCCAGGCGGTCATCGCCATGGTTTGCCGGATGGCGCTCGTGAACTGTGGATTGGCAGTGCGCTGTACTTCGTTGCAGCAGGCACCTACTACCTGTGGAACGCCAATGTGCAGCGTTATGAGGTCGTCACACCGCCGTTGGTGGTGCAGGGCAACAGTATCGCCAGCTATGAAGTGATTGCTTATCCCGCTAGCGGGCAGAGCGTTGAGCAGCAGGGTCGTGATCGTTATGAATGCCATAGCTGGGCCGTGGCTCAGAGCGGTTTCGACCCAGCCACCAGCACTCGCCCTGTAGGGGCCGACTCCACTGAGCGTTATCGTCGGGCGTTGAGCGCCTGTCTGACGGGGCGCGGTTATAGCGTCAACTGATCAGCAGGAGCAGGTCGGCGTGCTGATCCTGGCGTTTGCCTGTGTCCTGGTTCAGCGCGCCATTCGCGTCGACACGAAAATCGCACCGACAATCAGCGCGCCACCGACCAGCATGCGCAGCGCTGGTTGCTCGCTGAACAACCACCAGGCGAACAGAATCCCGTAGACCGGCTCCAGGGCGAAGATCACCGCTGTGGTACGCGCATTGAGCACGCGCAGGCTGGCGACGAACAGGCTGTGTGCCAGACCCGTACAGAAGATGCCGAGCATGGCCAGCCACAACCAGTCCAACGGGCGCAGGCTTGGCAGCAGTGGCCAGGCCAGCGGCAGGAAGCAGATCAGTACCGTGATGTTCTGGTAAAGCGCGGCTTTTATCGGATCGAGACCACGGGTGCTGGCGCGATTGAGCAGCGACAGCAGGGCGAACAGAAAGCCTGACATGACTGCCCACAGCAAGCCGACAGTGGCGTCGCTGTCCAGGCTGAACTGCGGCGTCACCAGAATCAGCCCCGCGCACACCACGCCGACCATGGCGAACTCGCTGGGGCGGGTACGCTCCCGGAACAGCAAGCCCTCCAACAGTACGGTGAAGGCCGGGAAGCTGGCGAAACCCAGAGTGGCAATGGCTACACCGGAAACCTTCACTGCTTCGAAGAAGGTGATCCAGTGCGTACCCAGCAGCAGGCCGCCGAGTGCCAGCAGCGCCATCTGCCGCAGGCTCGGGCGAGGTGCAGCGCGGCTGCGCCAGAGCAGCGCCGCCAGGCTCAGGGTAAGCACGGCGAAGCCTGCACGGCCACCCGCGATCATGTTTGGTGTGGTCGCAGCCAGCTTGCCGAAAATGCCTGACAAGCCGAACAGCAGGGCACCCAGGTGAATCGCCAGCAGGGCGTTACGTTCCGTCATGCCAGGCGGGCACCGTTGGGCAGTGGCCGGTCGAACCCGGCGAGGACGACATGGTTATCGCTGTCATAGACGCCGGTGACCAGGACTTCCGAGCGTATTCCGGCGATGCGTTTGGGGGCGAAATTGCACACGCACAGGACTTGGCGTCCGACCAGTTCGTCACAGGTGTAGTGCGCGGTGATCTGCGCGCTGGAGGTCTTGATACCCAGTTCGCCGAGATCGATGTCCAGCACATAGGCCGGTTTCACGGCTTTTTCATTGGGGCGTGCATTGCGAATGGTGCCGACGCGCAGCTCCACTTTGGCGAAATCCTGCCATTCGATGGTGTGCATGGGGTACTCCTTCGATGATGCGGCGCAGTCTAGGCGGTGCTGACAATAGCTGTCTGTCGCGGGAGTGATGAGTTCTGTCGCCAGACTCTCGTTAGCATCTCGGGTACGTGCGGCGAACCCGCTGTAGCCCGGATGAAATCCGGGGCGATTTCACGGGCGGGGCGCGAATAAGGTTGCTAGCGCACGCGGCGCAATTGCCTTGGGGTCATGCCCAGGTGACGGGAGAGCGCGGCGGTGAAGGCGCTCTGCGAGGTGTAGCCGACCTGTGCAGCGATTTCGCCAACGGCCAGGTCGCTGCCGCGCAGCAGTTGCTCGGCCAGGCTCAGGCGGCGTTGGCGGATGTATTCCATGGGCGTGCGCCCGGTTTCGGCGAGGAAACGAGCATGGAAACGAGCCACCGACAGACCGGCCAGGCGTGCCAGATCCACCACCTGCAGCGGATGAGCAGCATGCTGCTCGATATAGCGATCCAGGGCTGCCATCGGTAAGCCAGGGGAGGCGCTCTGCTGGCGGCAGCAGGCAAGGCTGACCAGCAGCAGGGCGGCGCCCTGGCCGGCGATGACCGGATCGTTGATCGGGCTGCTGGCCAGCCAGTTGAGCAACTGGCTTTGAGATGGATCGAGCTGCAGGGCGCCGGGTTTATCCAGTAGACGCTGGATAAACCCGGCGTGATGACCGAGCTGGTGTTCGAGCCAGTCGTTGGCCGGTAGGTCCAGTACCAGGCATTGACTGCCGCCTGGGCTACCGCAGGTGTGGCGCGCTTCGGCCGGCACTACGGCCAAGTGATGGCGAAGCACCTGGCTGCCCTGGCCGTCCACTTCGAATTGCAGCTCGCCCGCCAGCCCGAACACCAGTTGTGCATGGTCGTGGCTGTGGCTGAGCACTTCGTGGCTGTAATGGCGCAGGGACAGGATCGGGTGCATGACGATTTCCTCGGCAATCACCGCAGTTTAACGCCTCGGCCTGGACGGCGCTGCGTCACGCAATGGTCTTTTTCCTGTCACAAGCCGTTCACCGCAACGCCTCAAGCTCGTCTAAACCCAGCCGGAGGCCGCCCATGACCAGCGCTCAGCTCGCCAAGCCCAGCCGTAAGCAACGTGTCCGTACCCTGTGGATTTCCGACGTGCACCTCGGTACGCGCGACTGTCAGGCCGAGCACCTGGCGGCCTTCCTCAAGCGCTACCAGGCCGATCGCATCTACCTGGTCGGCGACATCATCGACGGCTGGAAACTGCGTGGCGGCATCTATTGGCCGCAGGCACACACCAACGTGATCCGCCGATTACTGACCATGAGCAAGCGTGGCACCGAGGTCATTTACGTCACCGGCAACCACGACGAATTCCTGCGTCGGTACTCCAGCCTGCTGCTGGGCAATATCCAACTGGTGGACGAGGCGGTTCACGTCACCGTCGATGGTCGACAGCTACTGGTCATCCACGGTGACCAGTTCGACGTGATTACCCGCTACCACCGCTGGCTGGCTTTTCTCGGTGATTCGGCCTACGAATTTACCCTGACGCTCAATCGTTGGCTCAACCACTGGCGCAGCCGCTGGGGCTACGGCTACTGGTCGTTGTCGGCCTACCTCAAGCACAAAGTGAAGACGGCGGTGAACTTCATCAGTGACTTCGAAGAGGCCATTGCCCACGAGTGCGTCAAGCGTGGCCTGCAGGGGGTGGTATGCGGCCACATTCATCACGCTGAAATCCGTCAGGTCAGCGGTGTGGAGTACATGAACTGTGGCGACTGGGTCGAGTCCTGTACGGCGCTGATCGAGCACTGGGATGGCCAGATCGAACTCTATCGCCTGGCTGATGAGCAGGCGCGCCTGGCTGCTGAGGGGCAGGCAGTCGTGCTCGAGAGCGGCGTATGAGAATACTGATTGTCTCCGATGCCTGGGCGCCACAGGTCAACGGCGTGGTAACCAGTCTGGCCGCGTTGGTCGGCGAGCTGCGTGGGTTGGGGCATCAGGTCAAACTGTTGTCCCCGGCTGACTTCCGCTCCATACCCTGTCCGACCTATCCCGAGATCCCGCTCGTCTGGGACCTCTGGCGGGTTGGAGCGGCGATTCGTGACTTCCGCCCGGACTGTGTGCACCTGGCCACGGAGGGGCCGTTGGGCTGGGCGGCGCGGCGTTGGCTGGTGCGGCGTGGTCTGGCGTTCTCCACTGCAATCCACACGCGCTTTCCCGAATATGTCAGCACCCGCTGGCCGTGGATTGCGCCGCGTTGGGGATACGCCTTCCTGCGCGCGTTTCACCGGCCGAGTCAGGCCGTACTGGTAACCACCGAGCGTATGCGTGATGAGTTCGCTGCCTGGAGCCTGCGCAGGCTGCAACTCTGGCGCAAGGGTGTCGACACGCGCCTGTTCTGTCCTGATCATTCGCGTGCGCGCCCGATGCAACCAGTGTTTCTCTTTGTCGGGCGTATCGCGCCGGAAAAGAATCTGCAGGCCTTTCTCGAGCTGGATCTGCCAGGTGAGAAACGCGTGGTCGGCGATGGGCCGCAGCGTGAGCTGCTGCAACAGCAGTATCCACAGGTGCGCTTTCTCGGCTATCGCCATGGGCAGGCGCTGGCCGATGCCTATCGCGATGCCTCGGTGCTGGTTTTTCCTTCGCGTACCGATACCTATGGCCTGGTGATGCTGGAAGCACTGGCGTGTGGCACGCCGGTGGCAGCCTTTGCCGTGGCCGGGCCACTGGATGTGCTGCGGCAGGGGCAAAGCGGGGTGATGGACGAGGATCTGCGCGCGGCCTGCCTGGCGGCGCTGGAGTTGGACAGAGGACGTTGTGCCGAGTTGGCTGCGGCGCACGCCTGGCGAGCGTCGGCGCTGGAGTTTCTGGCGATGCAGCCGTTGATCGATGGTGACTCAGTGCGGTTAAGCGAGGTGCTCGACGTGCAGGTGTGAGTGGCGTCACGCGCTTGTCTCAGCGAGGGGCGTCTGCTTCGGGCGAATGCTGCAGCATCGTCTACCCTATGAGCTCGACAGCGCGTATCATGCGCGCCCTTCGATCATCAACTACTACACCGGGAGGTGCCCAAGATGACTGAGCACGAACAACCGCGTCCTGCAGGCGAGAAACTGCAGAAAGTTCTGGCCCGCCTCGGGCTGGCTTCACGTCGCGAAATCGAAACCTGGATCGCCGAAGGGCGGGTCAAGGTCAATGGTGCCGATGCCACGCTTGGGCAGCGCGTCGATGCCAACGATGCCATCGCACTCGATGGCCGTCTGATCAAGCGTGAAGAAATCACCGGCTCCGTACGCCGCGTGCTGATCTACAACAAGCCGGACGGCG
>CAZIZA010000251.1:0-5505 GCA_964543555.1 uncultured Pseudomonas sp. | reverse complement strand
GCGGCGAATAGGACAGGAGTGTGACCATGAGTCGCTACGAGATCGCCTTCTCCGGGCAACTGGTGCCGGGCGCCCAGCCGGAGCTGGTCAAGGCCAACATGGCCAAGCTGTTCCAGGCCGATGCGCAGCGTATTGCCCAGCTATTTTCCGGGCGCCGCATCGTGATCAAGAACAACCTCGATGCTGCCGGCGCGGAGAAGTACCGGGCAACGCTGGAGCGCGCGGGTGCGCGGGTCGAGGTCGTTGACATGGATATCCTGATCGAGGAAGTCGAGCTCGCGCCACTGCCGCCAGCCGAGCCGGCGCCAGCGACGGTTGCTGTATCTGCCAGGGTAGGTCGCTTGCAGGTCGCGCCGCGTGATGAATACATGGCGGCGTTCAGTGATGTCGATGCACCGGATTTTGGTATCGCTCCGGTGGGCGCTGACCTGCAGGACGCGCGGCCTGACGCCGAGGCTCCAGCAGTCGACCTGTCGCAATTCAGCTTGGCGCCGGTCGGCAGCGATATGGGCCAGGCCAAGACTGCGGCTGCCGCCCCTGCGCCTGACACTTCGCATCTGAAACTGCAGGACTGATCGTTCGCAGCCAGTCAGGTGTCTTAATTCGTGATGTTTCTGACGTTCAAGGCAGAGTGCTCTGGACCTCGGTTCCCTGTGCTATGCCTTCGGTCTTGATGTCATTGGTGTGCTCAAGCGCGAATCACGGACGCCACGCCTGTCAGCTACACAGATACGGTGCGCAGCACTTCTTAAACTTTTGTCCGCTCAGGCATGGACAAGGATCATTACGACCGGCCTTCAGTGGCACTGTCGGGTCGAGGAAGTACCAGTGGCCGTCCACCTGCACGAAGGCGGAGCATTCTCGGTGTTGTTGTTCGCCCTGCTCGTCATGCCAGCGAGCGACGAAGGTGACGTGAGCGTGCTCCGGTTTGCCGCCGAACACCTCGCTGTCCTCGACTTGCAAGCCCAGCCAGGTACTTTGGGCGCTCCAGGCGGCCATGGCATCGCGGTCGAGCGCGGGCTGCTGGGCGGGCAGTGTGGTGGCTACCAGATAATCCACCAGACCCAGCACATAAGCACTGTAGCGTGAGCGCATCAGCCGTTCTGCGCTGGGGGCGTGTCTGTCAACATGATAGCGGCCGCAGCACTGGCTCAAGGGGCTGCCACTGCCACAGGGGCAGTTGGGTTCGACAGGGTTCATTGCTCTACCACCAGTATTTGCCGAAATTTTCCGGGTTCGCCCAGAACTTTGCATTCAACCAGTCGGGAACTTGCTTGTAATCGAGCAGATCATAGGTGAACAGATGCAGGGTCTGTCCCTCGCGCTGGAACTGCTCGCTGGCCTGCATGGCCAGGGCGAACAGGTCGGTTTCCTGCCAATCAGCTGCCTTTAGGTCGAGCAATACGGCGACCCGGCTGGCGTTGAGGTTGCGGATGCCGCCCAGTAGTTGCAGTCCATCGCGTTTGGGTAAATGCTCCAGACAGTCGACCAGCAGTGCCAGGTCGAAACGTTGCGCGGCCAGTTCAGGCGCCAGGGGAGCAGCAGATGCGGTGGTTATCTGACACTGCGGGTGAGCGCTGTGAAAAGCGCTGACAGCGGGTAGCTCGCTGGCGCCGAGTAACAGCAGTTTCTCGGGGGTATAGCGGGCAAGCAGGGCCGCAATGGCCTGCTGTGGAGTGCGTGTGCTAAGGCTGGCAGTCATCGAACTTCCTCGAAATGTCTGCAAAGACTAACGTGGTGCCGGTATCAGGCCTAGAGTGAGAGAAAACTATTCGTCACATCGGTTATAGCTGGCGAATTGTATAACTTCTGTCTTTACTACTATCGAGTCGGTTATGGGCCGATGAACATTGGAGACCTAAAGTATGAGTATCACAAGGAACGCAGTACCCCTGATTCTGGCGAGCACTCTGCTGACCGGTTGCGCCGGCCTGCAGAAAACCGACTGGCCCACCTGCGCAGCGGTAGGTGGTGTCGGTGGTGCGGCATTAGGGGCAATTGAAAGTTCTACCTGGGCAGGCGGTGGTGCCCTGGTTGGCGCCGGTATGGCGGCTGCCTATTGCTGGGTGCATGGTGCCGATGCGCAGCAGGTCGCAGTCGTTGAAGAAGAAGTCGTGGTTGAAGAGGTTGTTGTTGCAGAGCCTGCTGAGGCTGTCCGAGTCGAGCTGGACGTCAAGTTCGACTTCGACAAGGCTCAGGTCAAGCAGGAAAGCTATGGCGACATCAAGGCATTGGCTGACTTCATGAAGCAGTATCCGCAGACCAGCACCGTGGTTGAAGGCCACACTGACTCTGTAGGCAGCGATGCCTATAACCAAGGGCTGTCCGAACGTCGCGCCAGTGCCGTGCGTGATGTGCTGGTCAATCAGTATGGTGTCGAGTCCGGTCGTGTGCAGGCCGTTGGCTACGGCGAAAGCCGCCCAGTTGCCGACAATGCGACTGCTGACGGCCGTGCCATCAACCGCCGTGTGGAAGCCGAGGTCGAAGCTCAGCCATAAGGCGCCCACTCAAGCCCTGTAAGGCCTCACCCGCCAAGGCCCGACCAGTTTTTGCTGGTCGGGCTTTTTTGTGCAAACTCTCCTGCCTATGCATAGGTTCGGTTATGGGCGCCTTTGTGCAGGGCGTTCATGTGCAGGCAACAGACCATGCTCGAGTCTGTCGCTGGAAGGTCACCCGCTTCAAACAAAGTCATGAAAAAATATGTGTCGCTCTGGCAGTCCCTGCAGCGAGGGGGTAACGTGCAGCGCTAACTAGAAAAAGCACTGCAAGAGGGCGGGGATGAACGCATTGTTGAGGATGGGCAAGGCACTGACCTTGATCTTCTGGCTGGTCTTCGTGGCTGCTTTGACCAAGCGTATCGGCGCTCCGTTCGAGCAACTCGTTTATCTGCTCGCAGGCTGCCTTGCGCTATTGCATGTAGCGCAGCTATGGCTGTTCTCCAGCCTTGTATCGGCTCGGGGCAATCCTTGGCTGGAGCGTGTGCAGATCCTGATGTTTGGCATCTTCCATCTCTACCCGCTGAAGGTGCCGCAGCCGTCCGATGCGCTTGCGACACCTGCAATCGAGGAGGCTGCTCATGCGTAGCCTCGCCTTATTGCTGTGCCTGTGCGCAGGTATGACTTCTGCTGCTACGCAGATCAGTGTTCCAGCCAATACCTTGATGCGGTTACCGGTGGCCAGCAGCACTCTACAGCTCGAGCGTCTGGAGGTGGCGGATCAGGCAACCCTGATGGTTCCGGCAAGCGTGACGGAGCTGCGTATTGGCCAGTTGCTGATGGGGCAGGATGCGCGCATTGGTGTAGCGCCTGGGGAGCAACCCTTGCGGCTGATCATCGACGATGCCGATATCGGGCCGGGCGCCTGGATCAGCGCCAAGGGCGCCGCTGGAACCTATACCCGGCCGGCAACGCCGGGGCGTGAGATCAGTCTCAAGCTGCACAGGCTGACCTTCGAATCGCTGACCGTGGATGTGCGCGGTGGTCAGGGCAGACCCGGTTATGCCGGGCTCGATGGTGCTCACGGCCAGCCGGGTGGTTGTACCTGGGGTCAGGCCAGCGCTGGCCACGACGGACAGGATGGCACCGACGGCCACGATGGCGCGCCGGGCGGTAAGGTCACACTGGAAGTGCCGCACTATGTCGAGGTCGAGCGCATGCAGGTTCTGCTGGACGGTGGCGCGGGAGGGGTAGCCGGTACAGCCGGGCGCCCCGGGCGTGGTGGGGCTGCCAAGGGCTGCTTGCTCTATGGCGTTGACGGGGCGGCGGATGGCAAACCCGGTCAACCTGGGCGTGAAGGGGCGGCAGGGCGCAATGGTGACGTACAGGTGTTTCGCTTCTGAATAATTGCGGCTGCCTGGGTTCGCCAGGCAGCCGTGTGCGTCAGAGTGCAGGGCGCATGGCTGCCAGTGTCATCAGCGCCAGTCCGATCAGCAGGTTGCTGCCGACCACCTTGCGAATCCGTCCCAGCACCTCGCCACCTGCCGGCCAATTCTCGGCCTCCACAGCGCGGCGTAGCTCGGGCAACTGCAGTGCCTGAATGCGCAGAAACAGGGCGAGCATCACCAGGTAAAGCCCCATCATGATATGTACGTAGCGCGGCGCCGCGTCGAAGCCGCTGTAGCTCATGTGCAACATGCCGACTCCGCTCAGGGGGAGAGCCACCACGGCCACCCAGACCCAGACGAAAAATCGTTTGAACACGCTCAGCCACAGGCGCAGGCGTGCTGGCGGCTCCAATATTTCCACCGCTGCCGGGCGCAGAATCATCCAGGCGAAGAACATGCCACCGACCCAGACGACAGCGGCCAGCAGGTGTAGCGCATAGAGTGGTGTGTAAGGGGTCATGCAGAATCTCCGTATGGGGGTGTTTGCAGTCCAGCATCGATCATCTTTTCCAGGAGCGGCGCCGCGTCGTGAAAGACGGCAGTGTGCATTCGCACAACCTCCCCCGGGCATGGTGCCCGGCAGAGGCCGCCTGGCAGTTTCCAGCACTCGAACAGCACGCGAGTCTGCGCCAGATCGACAGGCGCGCTATGATAGCGACCGCTCCGCGAATACTGAAAATTTATCCAGCCTTTTTCGTTTCAGAATCCATGCTCAGTACCGAACTCAAGTCCCAGATCCAGGGCGCCTATTCGCGCTTTCTCGAGGCCAAGTCGCTCAAGCCGCGTTACGGCCAGCGTCTGATGATCGCCGAGATCGCCAAGGTGCTCGGCACCATCAAGACCGATGACGAAGGCAAGCGTCTGGGCGACCCGGCCGTGGTGGCGGTCGAGGCGGGCACCGGTACTGGCAAGACGGTGGCTTACAGCCTGGCCACCATTCCCACGGCCAAGGCCGCCGGCAAGCGCCTGGTGATTGCCACCGCCACCGTGGCGCTGCAGGAGCAGATCGTGCACAAGGATCTGCCGGATTTGCTGCGCAACAGCGGCCTGAACTTCAGCTTCGCCCTGGCCAAGGGCCGTGGCCGCTACCTGTGCCTGTCCAAGCTCGATCATCTGCTGCAGGATGGCGCCGCTCAGAGCGCCACTGCGCAGTTGTTCGAAGAAGAAGGCTTTCGCATCGACGTCGACGAGCAGGGGCAGAAGCTGTTCACCGCGATGATCGAAAAGCTTGCCGGCAACAAATGGGACGGCGACCGTGATAGCTGGCCGGAGGAGCTGGAGGACGTGCGCTGGGCGCAGCTGACCACCGACCACAGCCAGTGCACCAATCGCCACTGCCCGAACTTCCAGCAGTGCGCCTTCTACAAGGCGCGTGAGGGCATGGGCAAGGTCGATGTGATCGTCACCAACCACGACATGGTGCTGGCGGATCTGGCCCTTGGCGGCGGTGCAGTGTTGCCTGACCCGCGTGAAACCATCTACGTGTTCGACGAAGGTCATCACCTGCCGGACAAGGCCATCGGCCATTTCGCCCACTTTACTCGCTTGCGCTCGACCGCCGACTGGCTGACCCAGATCGACAAGAACCTGACCAAGCTGCTGGCGCAGAACCCGTTGCCGGG
>CAZIZA010000250.1:2807-5514 GCA_964543555.1 uncultured Pseudomonas sp. | reverse complement strand
ATCGCCCTGCACACGGTCAAGGTGCAGAACTGGGACAAGACCATCACCACCATCCCGACCAAGCGCTTCATCACCGACCCGTTCAAGAACTGGCGCGGCATGCAGGAGTCGGGTGGGCGTCGGATCAAACGTGCGCTGTTTCTGGATCAGACCAGCGTTCATTTCCTCAGCGACGAGGAGATCGCACGGCTACGCCGCTTCATGCTTCTGGACGAGTACCTCGACCGCAAGGATCGGGAGCTGCAGGACTGGAACATCAAGCTGGCCGAACACGGCAAGGAGGCGGTGAACACCCGCCGGATCACCAACATCGGCAGCTTCCGTGCCTACGTCGAGTACTACCTGCGGCATAATCCGAACATCCACCAGAACATGACACTGCTGGTGCGTCAGCTCAGCCCGACTGCCGATGGCCTGCCGCTGGAAATCTACTGTTTCACCAATACCATCGCCTGGAATGCCTACGAAGGTATCCAGTCGGACATCTTCGACCACCTGCTGGCCATACTCCCCGAGTTCGGCCTGCGCGTGTTCCAGCACCCGAGCGGTGCGGACATGCGCGAACTGCGACCCACCATCGCCGAGCAGCCAAGGGCGGTGCAATAAAACGCCAGTGGTGCGTCCCGGAACGACGTATGACAGAACCCTGCCCCCGGATAAGTCGGAGCTTGCCATGATCACCCTGCATCACCTGAACAACTCGCGTTCGCAACGCATTCTCTGGATGCTCGAAGAGATTGGTATCGACTATCAGATCAAGCATTACCAGCGCGACCCGCAGACCCTGCTTGCCCCAGCCGAGTTGCGCCAGGTGCATCCTCTGGGCAAGTCGCCGCTGATCACCGATGGCGAGCTGACCCTTGCCGAATCGGGCGCCATCATCGAATACCTGGCCGAGCGCTATGGCGATTGGTTGCTGCCTGCCGCCGACAGCGCGGAACGCTTGCGCTGCCGCTACTGGCTGCATTACGCCGAAGGCTCGGCGATGCCGCCACTGCTGCTCAAGCTGGTGTTCGACAAACTGCGCAGCGCGCCGATGCCGTTCTTCATCAAGCCCATCGCCCGAGGCATCGCGAACAAGGTCAGCCAGGCGTTTATCTCGCCGCAGTTGAAACTGCATTTCGACTACCTGGAGGGCCAACTGAGCGAGCACGACTGGTTCGCAGGCGATGCGTTCAGCGCTGCCGATATCCAGCTCAGTTTCCCTATAGAGGCTGCCGCCGCTCGTGGCGTACTCAACAACCACCCGCGACTCAAGGATTTCCTGCACCGTATCCATGCCAGGCCCGCGTATCGCAATGCGTTGGAAAAAGGCGGCGCCTACGATTACGCCGACTGAAGGCAGATCATCGAGGGACAGGGGCAAGACTGCGCACGCCCCTGCAAACACGATTCGCCGAAAACATCACTTTCAAAGCAATAAAATTCGCCAACAAAAGCTATCCAGCAATAAATCGGCGTTTTTTAAGCAAGCATTGCCATATCCACCTGCTATGGATAGGGTGCCCACATGAAAAACATCTTTCTCGTCCGCCAGCTCGCATGCCTGCGACTGGTCAGCCCGCGACTGCGAAGCCTCGCCTGAAACCCCGTTTCATGGCCGCCCGGCCTCGTGTTCGACTCCCATTTCGCAGGACCCGCTCATGACCATGCTCAAAGACCCGTCGAAGAAGTACCGCCCGTTTACTCAGATCCAGATTCCGGACCGCACCTGGCCGGACAAGATCATCGACAAGGCGCCGATCTGGCTGTCCACCGACCTGCGCGACGGTAACCAGTCGCTGATCGAGCCGATGGATGCCGAGAAGAAGATGCGCTTCTTCAAGTGCCTGGTGGCCGTGGGTCTGAAGGAAATCGAAGTGGGCTTCCCGTCCGCCTCGCAGACCGACTTCGACTTCGTCCGCGAGCTGATCGAAGGCGGCCACATTCCGGACGACGTCACCATCCAGGTGCTGACCCAGGCCCGTGACGACCTCATCGAGCGCACCTTCGAGTCGCTCAAGGGCGCCAAGAAGGCCATCGTCCACTACTACAACGCCTGCGCGCCGAGCTTCCGCAAGATCGTCTTCAATCAGGACAAGGCCGGCGTCAAAGCCATCGCCGTGGCCGCTGGCACCACCATCAAGCGCCTGGCCGATGCCGCACCGGAAACCCAGTGGGGCTTCGAGTATTCGCCGGAAGTGTTCAGCAGCACCGAAATCGACTTCGCCATCGAGGTGTGCAATGCGGTGATCGGCGTGTTCCAGCCGACCCCGGCGAACAAGCTGATCCTCAACCTGCCCGCCACCATCGAGTGCGCCACGCCGAACAACTACGCCGACCAGATCGAGTGGTTCGGTCGTCACATCGACCGCCGTGACAGCGTGCTGATCAGCGTGCACACCCACAATGACCGTGGTACCGGCGTCGCGGCCTCGGAGCTGGCTGTCATGGCCGGTGCCGACCGCGTCGAAGGCTGCCTGTTCGGTAACGGCGAGCGCACCGGCAACGTCTGCCTGGTGACCCTGGCGCTGAACCTCTACACCCAGGGCGTGAACCCCGAACTGGATTTCTCCGACATCGATACCGTGCGCAAGGTGGTCGAGGACTGCAATCAGATCCCGGTGCACCCGCGCCATCCGTATGTCGGCGACCTGGTCCACACCGCGTTTTCCGGCTCGCACCAGGACGCCATTCGCAAGGGCTTCGCCCAGCAGAAGGACGATGC
>CAZIZA010000250.1:0-2707 GCA_964543555.1 uncultured Pseudomonas sp. | reverse complement strand
CGAACATCAGTGCGGCCAGGCCAATGGTGAACATCAGACCGATACCTGCCGCCCGCCAGTTGGACAGAAACGTACCGCCGGCCTCGGTATGCTGCTTGAGATCGGCCTCGAGCAGGTTCTTGGCCAGCATGATCATCGCCATCAACTGCGCGATGGCGAAAGGCATGGCGGGCACCTCCTCGGGCAACACGAAAGCCAAGACCAGGGTGACGATCAGAAGCACGACGGAAATACCCCAGACCATCGCAACTCGATCCGCCTTCCCCAACAATTGCAGGTTGTGCGCCAGCAGCCACGCGCCTGCCAGTGGCGTGCCGATGAATGTGGCCAGACCGACGCCAGCGATGCTGTAGGGCGGTGACTGAGTGGCGGTAGCCTGCTGCAGATCGGCCTGCGGCGTCTGGAAGGGATTGCTCTGTTGCACGTCCATGTCATGTAGCTCCTTGTTCAGTTGAATGTGAAAGCGTCCGCGTCCAGGTGCGCCGGGAAGCGCTCGCGATAGGTACTCAGAGCCTCTTGCGACAGCCGAGTACGGAACACACCATCGCCCTCGCCAGCCATCAGTAGCGCCTCGCCCTGGAAGTCCAGCACCTGGGAGTCGCCAGTATAACCGTGGCCCTTGCCGTCCTCGCCGACGCGGTTCACCGCCGCGACATAGCACAGGTTCTCGATGGCTCGCGCTGGCAGCAGGCGGTTCCAGTGCTGACGGCGCGCGCCCGGCCAGTTGGCGGTATACAGCAGCAGGTCGGTACCGCCGGCGTCACGGCTCCAGACCGGGAAGCGCAGGTCGTAGCAGATCAACGGGCGCACGCGCCAGCCCTTGAGGTCCAGCACGACCTGCTGGTCGCCAGCGCTGTAATGCTTGTGCTCACCGGCCATGCGGAACAGGTGGCGTTTGTCGTAATGCGCGAAAGAGCCATCCGGGCGCGCCCAAAGCAGGCGATTACGGTAGCTGCCGTCAGCGGCCTGAATGATCAGACTGCCGCAGATCACCGCATCGATACGCTGCGCCTGCTCGCACAGCCAGACGCTGCTGGGTCCATCCTCAGGCTCAGCCAATTCGGCCGACTCCATGGAAAAACCGGTGCTGAACATCTCCGGCAGGATCACCAGATCAGCGCCACGCGCCTGTTCCAGCAGCACCTGGAAGTGCTCGCGGTTGGCGGCCGGATCGTGCCAGGCCAACGTGGTCTGAATCAGCGCCAGTTCGAGATCGGGTTTGTTGCTCATTTGTAGGCCTCGCTCACCGTACACCTCACAGGCGGGAGTCCCCGCCCTACCGTCACACCGCGCTGAGTATCTCCGCCGCCTGGCGCAGGGTTTCCTCGCGCTTGGCGAAGCAGAAGCGCACCAGCCGCATATCCCTGGGTGCCGACTGATAGAACACCGACACCGGGATCGCCGCCACACCATGTTCGCGGGTCAGCCATTCAGCCATGGCTACGTCATCCAGATCAGGGCGAATCGCCGAATAGTCGGCCAGTTGGAAATAGGTCCCCGGCGCGCGGGTGAAGGTGAAGCGCGAGCCAGCCAGCAGGTCGCAAAAGAGGTCGCGCTTGGCCTGGTAGAAGGCCGGCAGTTCTTCAACATGTTCAGGGTGCGCGGCCATAAAGTCAGCCAGCGCGAACTGCAGCGGCGTCACCCCGCAAAAGTTGACGTATTGGTGGATCTTGCGCAGCTCGGCGGTCAGTGCGGGCGGCGCCACCACGTAGCCGGTCTTCCAGCCGGTGACGTGATAGGTCTTGCCGAAGGAGCTGACCACGAAGGCGCGCTGATACAGTTCGTCGTGGGCCAGCACGCTGGCATGCCGTTGGCCGTCATAGATCAGGTGTTCGTAGACCTCGTCGCTGATCACATGGATATCGCGCCCACGAACCAGCTCGGCCAGCTTGTCCAGTTCAGCGCGGGTCAGCAGCGCCCCGCTGGGATTGTGCGGCGAATTGAGAAAGATCAGTCGCGTGCGTGGCGTGATCGCATCGGCCAGACGCTGCCAATCGACAGCGAAGTCCGGCAGTGCCAGCGGCACATGCACGCAACGCCCACCGGCCAGCTCCACCGACGGCTCGTAGCTGTCGTAGCAGGGGTCGAGCACGATGGCTTCATCCCCCGGATGAATCAGCGCCTGCACCGCGCAGAAGATCGCCTCGGTAGCCCCCGGCGTGATGGTGATCTCGCTATCGGCATCGCGCTGCACGCCGTAGCTGCGGGCGATCTTTGCCGCCACCTGCTGCCGTAGCGCGGGCAAGCCGGTCATTGGCGAATACTGGTTGCGCCCTTCCATGACGTGGCGCGCCACGGCCTCACGCAGTGCCTGCGGCCCATCGAAGTCGGGAAAACCCTGAGACAGGTTGATCGCGCCAACCTCGGCAGCGAGCTGGGACATGCGCGTGAAGATGGTGGTGCCGACGTTGGGCAGTTTGCTGACGAGCATCGCGACTTCCTGGAAGAACAAGGCAAGCCGCGAGAATAGCCGAAGGGCGCAACAGGCGGCACCTGCTGTGCATATGAAAAAGCGTTGGAAGCTTATACCGCGCACACCGGGCGATACCCGGCGTGCACGCTGACGCAGGGCTTACTTGCGCTTGTCCTTGCGCTTCTTCTCGGCCTTCTTGTGGTGGCTCATGAGCCGGCGCTTCTTGTTCACCTGGCGATCGGTGAGCTTGTTCTTGTTGCCCTCGTAGGGGTTCTCGCCGCCCTTGTACTCGAT
>CAZIZA010000249.1:0-5527 GCA_964543555.1 uncultured Pseudomonas sp. | reverse complement strand
TGATCACCCGCAGCTTCTGGAAACACTGACCGATGCCTTTATCCAGCCTGCGCATCCTCGCCTTCATCAATGGCATCTTCCTCGTCACCCTGGCAGTGAGCATGCTGGTGCCGGTAATCACCCTGCTGATTTTCGCGCAGCCGCAGGGCATCAACGCCTTTCTGTGGTCGAGCATGATCACCGCCCTGACCGGCATCGCCATGATCGCCCAGGGCAAGCCCCAGCAAACGCAACTGCGCCCGCGCGACATGTACATGCTGACGGTGTCGAGCTGGGTCATGGTGTCGATTTTCGCCGCCCTGCCGTTCATCTTCGCTGAAGGGGCCAGCATCACCGACGCCTACTTCGAGAGCATGTCCGGCATCACCGCCACGGGGGCGACCGTCTTCAGCGGTCTCGACAACATGTCCCCCGGCACGTTGATCTGGCGCTCGCTGCTGCACTGGCTGGGCGGCATCGGCTTCATCGGCATGGCCGTGGCGATTCTGCCGATCCTGCGAATCGGCGGCATGCGCCTGTTCCAGACCGAGTCATCGGATCGCTCCGAAAAGGTCATGCCACGCTCGCACATGGTCGCCAAATACATGGTGCTGGCCTATGTCGGCCTGAGCAGCCTGGCCGTTGTGGCCTTCTGGCTGGCCGGCATGGGGCCGTTCGACGCGATCAACCATGCCATGTCGGCCATCGCCACCGGTGGTTTCTCCACCTCGGATGCGTCACTGGGTAAATGGCAGCAACCGGCCGTGCATTGGGTTGCCATCGTGGTGATGGTGCTCGGCAGCCTGCCATTCGTGCTTTATGTCAGCACCCTGCGTGGCAACTACCGTGCGCTTGTGCGCGATGCGCAGGTACGTGGCTTCCTGTATTTGCTGATAGGTAGCTGGTTCGTCCTGGCCAGCTGGAAGTGGCTCACCACCGACCTGTACTGGCTCGACGCCCTGCGCCTGGTGGCGGTGAATATCACCTCGATCATGACCACCACCGGCTTCGCAGTGGGCGATTATCATATGTGGGGGCCATTCGCCAGCATGATGTTCTTCTACTTGGGCTTCGTCGGCGGCTGCTCCGGCTCCACGGCAGGCGGTCTGAAGATCTTCCGCTTCCAGGTCGCCTACATCCTGCTCAGGGCCAACCTGCGGCAACTCATCCATCCGCGCGCGGTGATCAAGCAGCAATACAACCGTCACAGCCTGGATGAAGATATCGTTCGCTCGATCCTGGCTTTCGCCTTTTTTTACACCATTACCATTGCCACCCTGGCGCTGGCGGTCGCCATGTGCGGAGTGGACTGGATTACCGCTCTAACCGGGGCGGCAGCCATGGTTTCCGGCGTCGGTCCGGGCATGGGCGAGATGGTCGGCCCAGCCGGCAACTACGCCACCATCCCCGATACCGCCAAGTGGCTACTGAGCCTGGGCATGCTGCTCGGCCGCCTGGAAATTCTCACCGTACTGGTGTTGTTGTTCCCGGCGTTTTGGCGCCACTGAGCCACCAGACTCAGCCACCAAACCCGCGACGACTGCGGTACTCGCCCGGTGTTTCGCCAAACCAGCGACGAAATGCCCTGAAGAAATTGCTCGGATCGGCAAAGCCGAGCAGGTAGGCAACCTCCAGCAGGGTCAGATCCGCTCGCCCCAGGTACTGCTCGGCCAACTCTCGGCGGGTATCGTCGAGCAACTGCTGGTAACGGGTGCCCTCTTCCTGCAGTCGCCGTTGCAGGGTGCGCTGCGACAGATGCAGGGTCTGCGCCACCAGCTCACGGCGCGGCTCGCCCTGCGGCAACAAGCGACACAGCACTTGCCGCGCCTGATGGGTGACACGACTGCTGGAGAAACGCGCCAGGTAATCGCCTGCGAATCCATCATGCAGTTGTGCCAGCGCCTCGTTGGCACTGGGCAATGGCGCCTCCAGGTCGGCGCGGGTGAAGATCAGCGCATGCTGCTCGGCATTGAAGGTCAACGGCCCCTGGAACACCGCCAGGTAAGGTGCCAAATCGACAGGCGGCGGCCCTTGCAGGCGAATCTCGCGGGGCCGGATGGGTTTGCCAGTTAGCCAGCGGCAGAATGTCAGGCAATACGCCAGTGACGCCTCGGCACTCTGCCGGGCCGACGGCAGGCGGTCGCCATGAATGACCAGCGTCAGTGCGTAGCCATCAGGCTGCGCCAGCAAGCTCAGATCCGCGCCCTCACCGATGATGCGCTGATAACGCACCAGCCGCATGAAACCTTCGCGCAGGTTACGGCTGGACATCAGTGCGTAACCCACCACATGAAAGGACGCCGGCCGCACCACCTGCGCCATGTTCAGCCCTATGGCCGGGTTGCCTGACAGCGTCACGGCACGCTGCCATAGCCGTGTCATGCCATCCTGCGGGAAACGGGCATCGGGATCGCTCAGGGCGACGTAGTCCATCTCCAGCTCAGCGAACAGGCTGACACAATCAACCCCGCCAAGCTCCAGCGCCTGTACGATGGCCATGGCCCAACTGGAAGAGGTTGTTCTTGAGTTCATCGTCTTGTTCTTGTGATTGATCTGTATCGCCATGGTCAGCGGCGCAAGGATACTAGACTGGCACTTTAAGTCAGTGGCCCTGAGAGACAGCCGTCCTACACTGACCATGACAATAACAGGAGGTGCGCCATGACCGCCCAGACCACTGAACGCTATCAGAGCTTCGCCGAGTTCTATCCCTACTACCTGCAGGAACACAGCAACCCGGTATGCCGCCGCCTGCACTATGCCGGCAGCCTGCTGGTGCTGGCGATCCTCGCGTATGCCCTGCTCAGCCAACACTGGCTGTGGCTGCTGGCCATGCCACTGGCCGGCTACGGTTTCGCCTGGGTTGGCCACTTCGTCTTCGAAAAAAACCGGCCAGCCACATTCCAGTACCCCCTGTACAGCCTGATGGGCGACTGGGTGATGCTCAAGGATGCCTTCACCGGGCGCATCCGCTTCTGAGCCCCCCTGCGCGCCTGGATACAACGGCCCTGCGTAGCCTCCGGCACAAACCGCTGGCCGTTGTTACGCCATCGTTTGGCAGCGCTGCTTGGCGGGTAGCCCCCCCTTGGTTATGATCCCCGCCCAGCACGCCGATGGTTTCGGCCTTGCCGACCAGGCAGGCGTCCAGCGCAGACGCCAGAATCCAGTAGGAACACGTCCAGTAGATGAAGCCAGCCCCATCCAGTCGTACCAACGGACTGCACAGGCCGCCATTGCGCGAATACTACTCCCGCGTGCTGGCCTACATCGCCACGGCCGCCAGTATCGCCGCCGGCACCTACGCGGGTTATTTTTCCTACGACATCCTGTGGATGGTGCCCTACGCACTACTCTACCCACACCTGGCTCATAATCTGAGCCGCCGCTTCAAGCGTGACTACCCCGTACCTACCGATATTACCCTGCTGTTCTTCGACGCCCTGCACACTGGTGCCGCGTGTGTGCTGCTCAGCTTCTCCGCCGTCCCCAGCCTGATGTTCCTGCTGATCCTGTGCTTCAGTTCGCTGGTCATCGGTGGCCTGCGCTACCTCGGTCTGTCTCTCATGGTCGCCGCCAGCGGCATGGCACTGAGCGCCGCACTGGTCGAGGTTCAGCTCAGGCCTGAAACACCAACGCTGGTGGCGCTGGTCAGCATCTTCTTCACCACACTGTACATCTGCATCACCGCCTACTTCGTCAACCAGCAGGGCATCCGTCTGGCTCAAGTGCGCAGCGAGATCAAACGCGAGCAGGAAAAGGCCGCACGCCTGGCACGCAACCTGGCCAAATACCTGTCACCACAGGTCTGGGAATCGATCTTCACCGGCAAGAAAAGCGTGCGCCTGGAGACTCAGCGCAAGAAGCTCACGGTGTTCTTCTCCGACATCAAGGGGTTCACCGAGCTCACCGAAGAGCTGGAAGCCGAGCAACTCACCGACCTGCTCAACACCTACCTCAATGAAATGTCGAAAATCGCCCTGAAATATGGCGGCACGATCGACAAATTCATCGGTGACAGCGTCATGGTGTTCTTCGGTGACCCCAGCAGCAAAGGCGCCAAACAGGATGCCCTGGCGGCCGTTTCCATGGCCATCGCCATGCGCAAACATATGAAGGTGTTGCGCCAGCAATGGCGTGCACAGGGCATCACCAAGCCGCTGGAGATCCGCATGGGGCTCAATACCGGCTACTGCACGGTGGGCAACTTCGGCGCCGACACGCGCATGGACTACACCATCATCGGCCGCGAAGTGAACCTGGCCAGCCGCCTGGAAAGCGCAGCCGAATCCGGCGAGATTCTCATCTCCCACGAGGCCTATTCGCTGGTCAAGGACGTGATCATGTGCCGCGACAAGGGCCAGATCACGGTCAAGGGCTTCACCCGCCCGGTGCAGATCTACCAGGTGGTGGATTTCCGTCGCGACCTGGGCGCCACCTCCAGCTACGTCGAGCACGAACTGCCCGGCTTCTCCATGTACCTGGACACCAATGGCATCCAGAACTACGACAAGGAGCGGGTCATTCAGGCGCTCAACCAGGCCGCCGAGAAGCTGCGCGACAAGGTCATTCTTTAGCCCCGACGGCTGGCTCGCCACCCCGCAAACGCGTACCTGCATCCGAGGTGGCGCAAAGCCAGACTATCAGGCGATGCTGGCCAGCAGCTTCTCCCACTCCTTGACCTCTTTCTTCGAGGTGCCGCCGAGCAGCTCCAGCGCCTGACGCAGACGGAAACGAGTCAGGTCCGGACCGAGGATTTCCATGGCATCGAGCACCGACACCGAACTGGCCTGGCCAGTGATCGCCGCGAACATCAGCGGCATGGCGTCACGCAGCTTAAGCTCCAGGTGCTCGACCACCGCCTGAATGCAGCCGGTGATGCGCTCCTTTTCCCACTGGCGCAGCGCTTCGAGCTTCCACAGGATCAGCTGCATCAGCTGACGTACCTGGTCGGGCGACAGCTTCTTGTGCTCGAACAGCTTGGCGTCCAGGTTCAGCCCACCCGAGAAGAAGAAGCCGGCCAGCGGCGCGATCTGGCTGAAGGTCTCCACCCGGCCCTGCACGTGCGGCGCGATCTTCATCAGGTACTCGGGGTTGAGCGCCCACTTCTGCACTTCAGCGGCGAAGGTTTCCACCGGCAGCTCGCGCAGCCACTGACCGTTGAGCCAGGACAGCTTCTCCAGATCAAAGATCGGCCCGCCCAGCGACACGCGGTTGATGTCGAAGTGCTCGATCATCTCGGTCAGCGAGAACTTCTCGCGCTCGTCGGGCATCGACCAGCCCATGCGGCCCAGGTAGTTAAGCATGGCCTGCGGCAGGTAGCCCATGCGCTCGTAGAAGGTGATGCTGGTGGGGTTCTTGCGCTTGGACAGCTTGCTCTTGTCGGGGTTACGCAGCAGCGGCATGTAGCACAGCGCCGGCTGTTCCCAACCGAAGTATTCGTACAGCTTGATCAGCTTGGGCGCCGACGGCAGCCATTCCTCGCCACGCAGCACATGGGTGATGCCCATCAGGTGGTCATCGACCACGTTGGCCAGGAAGTAGGTCGGCA
>CAZIZA010000248.1:3675-5536 GCA_964543555.1 uncultured Pseudomonas sp. | reverse complement strand
TTGATGCCGAACTGCTTGATCATGTTGGCCACCGACTGGCTGGTGAAGCGCACCTGGTTCTTGTCACCCGTGCCATCGAGGCCGACCACCAGGCCATAGCCGATCAACTGGTTACCGCGAATGCCTTCGACATCCACCAGGTCCATCAGCGGCACAGCCTTGGCCGTCAACGACCAGAGCAGGACGCACGCGGTGAGCATAGGTTTGAGCATGGTCTGGGCCTCAGAGCGGGAACAGCGGGCTGGTGAAGAAGCGCGTCAACCAGCCGGCCGAGTTACTGTCATTGAGCACGCCGCGACCGGCGTAGGAGATGCGCGCATTGGCCACATTCTGCGAGGACACCTGGTTGGCACGGTTGATGTCGTCCATGCGCACCAGACCAACCAGGCGGATGTATTCATCGCCCTGATTCAGCCGCAGCGCTTTCTCACCCTTGATCAACAGGGTGCCGTTAGGCAGCACCTGATGCACGGTCACCGCGATGGAACCGCGCAAGGTGTTCTGCTGCGAACTTTTGGCCGAGCCGTCAAAGTCGCGCTCGGCTGCGGCGGAGCTCTCCAGGCGGTCATAGGTCTTGCCCAGCACGGTGGGAATGCCGATCGAGGCACTGGAGTTCTTGCCAAAACTGGTACCGGCGCTCTTGCTCGACTGGGTGGACTCATCGAGCATCACGGTGAGAATGTCGCCGACCCGCACTGCACGCCGGTCGCCAATCAGCGAGGCGCTGTAGCCGCTGCGAAACAGACCACCGCCGGTGGTCGGTGGCTGGCTGTAGTCGAATTCCAGCGGCTGGTACTGGCTGGAATCCTCGTCGGGCAGCATCTCGTTGAAGCTGGCGCAACCGCCGAGCAACAGCACCAGGCCAAGAGGGAGCAAACGGGTCATGGCGATCACACGGTCTGGTTAAGGAACTGCTGCATGCCCGATGCGGCATCAAGGACCTTGGCATTGGCCTCGTAGGCGCGCTGGATGGAGATCATCGCCACCATGGCCTCGACCACCTGCACGTTGGAGCCTTCCAGCACACCCTGCTTGAGGGTGCCCAGGCCCTCTTCGCCCGGTACGCCTTCGGCCGGTTCGCCACTGGCTACGGTTTCCCGGTAGAGGTTGCCGCCAAGGGCTTCGAGGCCGCCCGGGTTGGTGAAATTGACCAACGTGATCTGACCCAGCTCCGAAGGCAGGGTGTCGCCGGCCAGTACGGCGGTGACGATGCCATCGCTGCCGACGGTGAAGCGGCTGCTGCCGGCCGGTACTTCGATGGCGGGCGTCAGGGGCAGGCCCTGGGAGTTGACGATCATGCCTTCGGCATTGAGCTGCAGCTGGCCGTTCTCGGTGTAGTAGATATCGCCGTTGGGCGCTTCCACCTGGAAGAAGCCGGCACCGATGATCGCCAGGTCCATCGGCTGGCCGGTGGTCTGGATACTGCCTTCGGTGAAGACCTTCTGCGTACCCGCCACGCGCACACCGCTGCCAAGCTGGATGCCCGACGGCACGGTATTGACCTCATCGGCCTGCGCGCCGGGCTGCAGTTCGATGGCGTAGAACAGGTCCTCGAACACCACACGGTCGCTCTTGAAACCGTTGGTGTTGACGTTGGCCAGGTTGTTGGCCACGGCGCTCATGGCCTTGTCCTGGGCGGCCAGACCGGTCTTGCTGACCCAAAGTGCGGAACTCATGTGCGTTACCTCGTTTGTCTGTAGCCCGGATGCAATCCGGGAAAAATGCTCCCGGATTGCATCCGGGCTACTCGTCGTGTTCTATCACCCGTAGGGTGGCCGGGCGGCGATCCACTTCCGTGGGTAGGGTGGGCTTCAGCCCACCATTGCAGAGCGAGCCAGGTGGGCTGAAGCCCACCCTACGG
>CAZIZA010000248.1:0-3575 GCA_964543555.1 uncultured Pseudomonas sp. | reverse complement strand
AGACGGTCCATGGGTCAGCCTCAGATCGCGCCGAACAGCACTTGGGTGAGTTCCTTGTTGGTGGTCAGCACCTTGGTGTTGGCCTGGTAGTTGCGCTGGCCCTCCATCAGGCCGACCAGTTGCTGCGTCAGGTCGACGTTGGAGTTCTCCAGCGAGCCGGCCACCAGCGCACCGAACGGGCCGACCCCTGGCACGCCGATCAGCGCCGCGCCGGAGTCGGCGGTTTCCACCCAGGCGGTGCCGCTGATGTTCTTCAGGCCGCCGGCGTTGGCGAAGGTGGCCAGCGCCACCTGCCCCTGCAGCATGCGCTGGCCGTTGCTGTAGTTGGCGTAAACCATGCCGTCCTTCTCCACCGACAGGCCGGTCTGCTCACCCGCGGCATAGCCGCTGGCGCGGTTGGTGGTGACGACGAAGTCGGAGCCGTACTGGCTGGAGTTGCTGTAGTCGATGGCGATGGCCATCGGATCTACACCCGGCAGGGCAAAGCCGACGTTGACCGGGCCAACCGGTGCGGTAAGGCTGCCATTGGTACCGAAGGTCAGCGCCTGTGGGCCAGCGACCGCGGCACCGTCAGCGTAGTAATGGGCTTCCCAGGTGTTATCGGCGGTCTTCACGAAGTACTGGGTCAGGGTGTGTTCCTTACCCTGCGAGTCGAACACCTTGGTGGTGTAGGTGGAGTTGTAGGTGTTCACGTCGGCCGGATCGAACGGCGCGGTGGCCGGTACGGTCTGGTTGGAGTCCAGGTTCATGACGAAAGCCAGAGTGTCAGTGGCGCGGGCCGGCAGGTTGGCGTTCTGCAGTTGCAGGTCGCCCATGGCACCTACCTGCAGGTTGCCGGCAGCGTCCACCGGATAGCCCTGCAGGGTCTGCCCGGCTGCGTTGACGATGTTGTTGTCCTTATCCGCACCGAACACACCGGCACGGGTGTAGCTGACATCACCATTGCCACCGCGGGTAACGAAGAAGCCGCCGCCGGAGATGGCCAGATCCAGGCTACGCCCGGTGGTCACCAGGGAGCCGCCCTGGCTGATGCTCTGGGTGGTGGCCAGCACTTCCACGCCCATCGCCTGGCTGTCGGCATAGATGCTGCCGAACTCGGTACGCGAGGATTTGAAACCGGTGGTGCCGGCGTTGGCGATGTTGTGGCTGATGGTGTTGAGTTGTTCGTTGACGGCGCTGAGGCCGGTCATGGCGATGTTGAAACTCATGGCGACTGGACCTTTGAATTGAACGAGTAGGAGGGTTCAGAGCAGACCGGCGGTCTGCGTCTGGCCAAATTCGGTAATGGTGTAGAAGGGCACGGAGCCGACACCGACGACTTCCAGCACGGGCCCTTCGGCACTGACACGCACCTGGGTGACGCGACCGGCCACCTCGACCTTGGGGTACTCGCCGCTGTCGCTCTTGACCTCGACCCTGTAGTTGCCCGGCGCCAGGCCCAGGGCCTTGGGATCGAGCTCGAAGGGCACGCGCCCCGGTGCCTGGGAGCCGAGGTCGATTTCCTTCTTCACGCCATTGCTGTCGGTGACCACCAGGGCCAGCGTGCCGGCGGCATGCTCCAGGTTGATCTCGCCACGCACCGTGTCCACGCCCAGCTCGAGCTGCTCGGTGGCCACCTTCACTTCCTGGCCGACCAGGCCGGCAGCGGTAAGGGTCTGCAGGTTGTCCAGCAACACCAGGTTGCTCTTGCTCAGCGAGGCCATGTTTTCCAGGCTCTTGACCTGGCTCATGGCGGCGAACTGGTTGAGGAACTCGGTGCTGTCCACCGGCTTGGTCGGATCCTGGTTCTGGATCTGCGCGACCATCAGGGTGAGGAAGTTGTTTTCCAGCTGGGTCGCGTCACTGACGTTGACCGCCTGCGTCACGGCTTCGTCGATGCTGTATACGGCACTGTTCTGACTGTTGTTGCTGACCGTGGCCATCAGGATTCTCCGAGCTTGAGCAGACCCTGCTGCATGCTTTTCAGGCGATTGAGCACCTCGACACTGGTTTCGAAACTGCGGGTGGCCGACATCATGTCGGTCATTTCTTCGATCTGGTCGATATCGGCGTAGAACACGTAACCTTTGTCGTCGGCCAGCGGATTGTCCGGCTCATAGCGGCGTACCGGCTCACGCCCAGCCGTGACCACATCAAGCACCTGTACATGGGCGCCGCCCATGCCTACACCGCGGGTCAGTTGGTCGTTGTTGTAAACAGCGGCAAACACCGGCTTGCGTGCCTGGTACACGTCCTCGGCGTTGGCCGCGGCCGAGTCGGCATTGGCCAGGTTGCTGGCCACGGTGTTGAGACGCACGGTCTGTGCGTTCATCGACGAGCCGGCGATGCGGTAGATGGAGTCGAAAGCCATGATCAGCGCCCCTCGATGGCCTGTTTCAGGCCCCTGAATTTCATGCTGAGAAAGGTCAGGCTGGTCTGGAAGTCCATGCTGTTCTTGGAGAACGCGGCCTGTTCCACACTCAGCTCGACGCTGTTGCCGTCCTGCGACGGCTGGGTCGGTACGCGGTACTTGAGATCCGCCGTGCTGGCACTGAAGGCCTGCTGCGGGTCGAGGCGCTGCATCTCGCCGGCAAAGTCGATGTCACGGGCGAGAAAGCCCGGCGTGTCTTCATTGGCCAGGTTGGCGGCGAGAATCTCGCTGCGCTGCATGCGCAGCTCGATGGCCCGCGAATGCACGCCCACCACGTCATCAATCCGTATACTCATTCACCGGTACCCTTAACCCAAGGTTGTGCCCAGGTGCCTTCAGCACAAAGCGTGCCCAACCTCAGAAAGAGCCGTATTCCATTGATTTATAAGGTTTTTAAGAGAATAGAACGCAGCCTCCGCACCGCCCTTTTTCCGCCTCAAAGCACTGACGGGAAGAAAAGCGGAAAGGCTTTTTCCCCCCGTGCGTCGGTGCTTTTCCTCCTCGTCACGCTCGCTTCAACGAGCGCGCGCGCCGAGACCGATGCCGCCAGCCAAATCGATCAGGCCGTAGCGGCACATATGCAGCAAAGGCTGAGCGATGAGGCCCGGCGCCAGGCCTGGCAAGGCATGCGCCATAGCCTTGATACCACTCTGCTGAACAGCGCCGAGCGCCTGCCGGCCTGCAAACAGGCTCCACGCGTGACGCTCAGCAGCGAAGATCCCTCGCCACTGACGCGGCAGCGCCTCCAGGTGAATTGCGCCGATACACCCGGCTGGAGCGTCACGGCCCTGGTGCAGGCCAGCGTGTTCCTGCCGGCCGTGCATGCCGCACGCGTGATCGAGCGCGGCCAGACCATCGCTGCCGAACAACTGCAACTGCAGGAAGTGAATGTCGGCCGGGCCTCACGCGGCTTCTACAACAGCCTCGACGAGGTGATCGGCCAGGGCGCCAAACGCCGCGTACGTGCCGGCCAGTTGATCGCGCCGAACCTGCTGACCGCGCCGCTGCTGATCCGCCGCGGCCAGCAAGTGACCATCATCGCCAGCCAGGACGGCATCTCCGCCTCAGCCACCGGCGAGGCCATGGCCAATGGCCGTGAAGGCGAGGTGATCCGCGTGCGCAACCTCGGCAGCCAGAAGGTGATCGAGGCGCAGGTGGTGGAAGA
>CAZIZA010000247.1:0-5541 GCA_964543555.1 uncultured Pseudomonas sp. | reverse complement strand
GGTTGCGGGGGCAGGATTTGAACCTACGACCTTCGGGTTATGAGCCCGACGAGCTACCAGACTGCTCCACCCCGCGTCAAAGCTGGGCCAGAATTATACGGCCACCCTGCAAGAAGGGTCAACCAAACACTCCAGCAACAAGAAAGCCCGCGAACAGCGGGCTTTCTTGAGTATGGTACCGAGGAGGGGACTCGAACCCCTACAGCCTATGGCCACTACCACCTCAAGGTAGCGTGTCTACCAATTCCACCACCTCGGCAAAACTGTTACTGCTCTGGAGCCTCCGGCACATCCGAAGCATCGGATGCTGGGGCTTGCTCTTCGAGCACCGGAACGTCTTCGACTACCGGATTTTGTTGAACTTCCAGAACCGCTGGATCTGGCAGGCCAACCTGTGTCAGCGCATCAGCTTTTTCTTTAGCAAAGTATGCTAAACCCAAGCTGGTAATGAAAAAAGCTGCGGCAAGTATACCAGTAAACTTACTCAGAAAGGTAGAGGAACCTTGGCTTCCGAATACAGTTGCCGAAGCACCCGAACCGAAAGACGCACCTGCATCAGCACCTTTACCCTGCTGCAACAGCACCAGCACTACAATCCCGATCGCACCCAGCAGGTGCAGAACAACAATGACTGTTTCCAGCATTCTTCAGTTTCCTGCAGCGCGACAAATCGCACCGAATTCATCCGCATTCAGAGAGGCCCCACCCACAAGCCCCCCATCTATATCCTGCATACCGAACAACTCGGCTGCACTGGCGGCCTTTACACTGCCGCCATAAAGAATTCTCAACTTACCTGCAACACCCGCGTCGAGCTGCGCAACTTGCGCACGAATCGCGGCATGCACTTCCTGAGCCTGCTCCGGCGCTGCGGTCAACCCGGTGCCAATGGCCCACACAGGCTCATAGGCTACTACAGCATTTTTCAGCACATCGACGCCTAGCGTATCGATCACTGCAGCCAACTGGGCACCTACAACAGCCAATGTTGCATTCGCCTCACGCTGCTCGCGGGTTTCGCCCACACACAGCACAGGGGTCAAACCTGCAGCCTGTACCGCCGCGAACTTCCGAACGACCACCTCATCGCTCTCACCCAGAATCAGGCGACGCTCAGAGTGACCGACCAGCACCAGTTCGCAACCACTATCGGCCAACTGACTGACCGCCAGCTCTCCGGTCAGTGCGCCCTGCTCAACTTGCGCTGAACAACCTTGCGCTCCAACCTTCACAGCCTTGCCGCTCAGACCTTCGACGACCTGAGTGATGTGCAGACTGGAGGGAAACACTACAAGCTCAACATCCGCAGGCAACACCTGCCGATTCAACCCTTCGATCAGCTCTGCGACGCTGGCGCGGGTACCGTGCATTTTCCAGTTACCTGCAACCAAGGGGCGACGCATGCTTTACCTCGTCGATCAAAGAGGGCCCAGATGTTACCCAAGAGCCAATCGTGTAGCAAGCGCAATCATGCACAGACTTCAGCAACAATCGTAGCCAATTCATCGGCATAGCCACGCACGACAGCTTCGTCATCACCCTCGACCATCACCCGCAGAAGAGGCTCGGTACCGGACTTGCGCAACAACACACGCCCCCGCCCCGCCATTTGCTCGGTAACCCGCGCACAGGCATCTTTCACAGAAGGATGCTCGAGCGGATCGAGCTCACCAGCAAACCGTACATTGATCAGCACCTGAGGGCACTTCTTGACCCCCATACGCGCCTCGGCCAGTGACTGATCTCGACGTTTGAGTGACACCAGCACCTGAAGCGCAGCAATAATGGCATCCCCGGTCGTCGTGTGCTGGAAGCACACCAGATGGCCGGAGTTCTCCCCACCCAACAACCAGTTACGCGCCATGAGCTCGGCAATGACATAACGGTCACCGACCTTGGCCCGCACGAAAGGGATATGCAACTCGGCCAGCGCCAACTCAAGCCCCAGGTTACTCATCAGGGTACCGACCACACCGCCATGCAGACGACCACGCTCATGCAAATCACGGGCAATGATGAACAACAGCTCATCACCGTCGACCAAAGTACCGGTGTGATCGACCATCAAAACGCGATCGGCATCGCCATCAAAGGCAATGCCCAGGTCGGCGCCCTGCGCCAACACCTCTGCCTGCAGCCCGGCGATATGCGTCGAGCCACATTCATGATTGATATTGAGGCCGTCAGGCTGTGCCGCCATGACCTTGACCTCAGCGCCCAGCTCCCGAAATACGCTGGGCGCGACCTTATAGGCAGCCCCGTGAGCGCAGTCGACGACGATCTTCAGGTGCTTGAAGCTAGTCCCTGTAGGCACACTGCCCTTGCAGAATTCGATATAGCGCCCGGACGCATCGTTGATGCGTGATGCTTTACCGATTAAAGCCGATTCCACGACGGTCATCGGCTGATCGAGCAACTCCTCGATCATCAGCTCGACATCATCAGGCAGCTTGGTGCCTTCACTCGAAAAGAACTTGATGCCGTTGTCGTCGTGCGGGTTGTGCGATGCGCTAATGACGATACCGGCGTCGGCCTGAAAGGTCCGCGTCAGATAGGCAATGGCAGGTGTCGGCATCGGCCCCAGCAGTTGCACGTCGGCACCTGCGGCAGCCAACCCCGCCTCCAGGGCAGACTCAAACATGTAGCCGGAAATGCGCGTGTCCTTGCCAATCAGGATGCGACACTTACCCTGCTTGCGAAACGCCATGCCAGCCGCCCACCCCAGCTTGAGCATGAAGTCGGGAGTAATGGGAAACTGGCCGACACGACCACGAATACCGTCGGTGCCAAAATACTTTCTAGCCATAACGTTTTCCTTGTTATTGCGCCGCTTCAACCGCAGCGATCATGCGCACCACATCGACCGTTTCGGCAACATCGTGCACACGCAAAATATGTGTGCCTTTGGTTAAAGCCAGAGCCGCAAGCCCCAGACTGCCATAAAGCCGCCCACCGACCTCGTGACCGAGCACCTTGCCGATCATGCTCTTGCGCGAAACACCTACCAGCAATGGTCGCCCTAGCGCGAGGAGTTCACCCATATGCTTGAACAGGGAGAGATTGTGCTCCAGGGTCTTGGCAAAGCCAAAGCCTGGATCGAGCACGATTCGCTCGACAGGAATGCCCGCGGCCGAGCACGCTGCCATGCGCTCAGCCAGAAAGTCTCGTACCTCAACGACGATATCGGCATATTGCGGGTTGTCCTGCATGTTGCCCGGCTCACCGCGCATATGCATCAGGCACACCGGCAGCCCCGTGTCGGCTGCAGCCTCCAGAGCACCATCACGCTGCAGCGAACGCACATCATTGATCAGCCCCGCGCCCAACCTTGCACTTTCGCGCATGACTGCAGGCGTCGAGGTATCCACTGAAATGATCACGTCCAGGTTGCGCGCAATGGCCTCGACCACCGGCGCAACCCGCTCCAGCTCTTCGATCGGAGAAACGATCCGGGCACCCGGGCGAGTGGACTCGCCCCCTACGTCAATCAGGGTCGCGCCAGCAGCGACCATCTGCTCGGCATGACGCAGCGCAGCATCACGCGCGGTGAAGCGACCACCATCGGAGAAGGAATCAGGTGTGACATTGAGGATGCCCATCACTTGCGGACGGGACAAATCAAGAAGCCGGCTGCCACAGGGCAGCCGGCTCAGGTGTTGCTGTTGAGACATAGAAACCTTAGTGCTCTGCAGCAGGCCCGCCAATGGGCGCTTCCGGGCGATCGGATTCGTCGACCTTGGCTTGAGGCGCACCGGAATCACCACCGCCATCCCAGCCACGCGGCTCACGAAGCTGTCGACCATTCATGATGTCGTCGATCTGATCAGAATCGATGGTTTCATACTTCATCAATGCCTCAGCCATAGCATCGAGCTTGTCGCGGTTCTCCACCAGCAACTTCTTCGCTGTGGCATAGCACTCGTCGATGATACGGCGAACCTCTTCATCGATCTGCTTGGCAGTTTCGCCGGACACATTGCTGTTCTGGCTACCCATGCTGCGACCGAGGAACACTTCGCCCTCTTCTTCGGCATACATCAGCGGGCCCAACTTCTCCGACAAGCCCCACTTGGTGACCATGTTCTTGGCCAACTGGGTAGCACGCATGATGTCGTTCGAGGCCCCTGTGGTGACGCCATCGAAGCCCAGGGTCATTTCCTCGGCGATGCGACCACCGAACAGCGAGCAGATTTGGCTAGTCAGAGCACGCTTGCTCAGGCTGTAACGGTCCTCTTCCGGCAGGAACATGGTCACACCCAGAGCACGACCGCGCGGAATGATGGAAACCTTGTAGACCGGGTCATGTTCAGGCACCAGGCGACCGACGATGGCGTGACCCGCCTCGTGGTAAGCGGTGTTGAGCTTCTCCTTGTCGGACATGACCATGGTCTTGCGCTCGGCGCCCATCATGATCTTGTCCTTGGCCAGTTCGAACTCCTGCATCTCCACCAGACGCTTGCCGGCACGAGCGGCAAACAGAGAGGCTTCGTTGACCAGATTGGCCAGGTCGGCACCGGAGAAGCCTGGCGTACCGCGCGCAATGACCGCGGCGTTGACGTCATCACCCATCGGCACCTTGCGCATGTGCACCTTGAGAATCTGCTCGCGACCGCGGATATCCGGCAAACCAACGACCACCTGACGATCGAAACGTCCAGGACGCAACAGCGCCGGGTCGAGAACGTCGGGGCGGTTGGTGGCGGCGATAACGATGATGCCATCGTTCATTTCAAAGCCATCCATCTCAACCAGCAACTGGTTGAGGGTCTGCTCGCGCTCATCATGACCACCGCCCATGCCGGCGCCACGGTGGCGACCCACGGCGTCAATCTCGTCGATGAAGATGATGCACGGCGCGTGCTTCTTGGCCTGGTCGAACATGTCGCGCACACGGGACGCACCTACACCGACGAACATCTCGACGAAATCGGAACCGGAGATGGTAAAGAACGGCACTTTGGCTTCGCCGGCCACGGCCTTGGCCAGCAAGGTTTTACCGGTACCCGGCGAACCGACCATCAGCACGCCGCGCGGAATGCGACCGCCCAGACGCTGGAATTTGCCTGGATCACGCAAGAACTCGACCAGCTCGCTGACCTCTTCCTTGGCCTCATCACAACCGGCGACGTCAGCGAAAGTGGTCTTGACCTGATCTTCAGAGAGCAAGCGTGCCTTGGACTTGCCGAAGCTCATCGGCCCGCCCTTGCCACCCGCACCGCCTTGCATCTGGCGCATGAAGAACATGAAAACGGCAATGATGACCAGGATCGGGAAGCTGGCGACCAGCAGCTGGGTCCAGATGCTCTGGCGCTCAGGCTGTTCACCAATGATCTTGACGTTGTTGTCGAGCAGATCCTTGATCAGCCCACGATCTTCTATGGCAGGGCGCACGGTATCGAACTTGGTGCCGTCCGCTCGCTTGCCGCTGATGATATAGCCGTTGACCGTCACCTCAGTGACTGCACCCTGCTGCACCTGCTGGATGAACTCGGAATAGTTCAGCTTGCTGGCTTCAGTAGGGCTGGAGAAGTTGTTCATCAC
>CAZIZA010000246.1:2661-5550 GCA_964543555.1 uncultured Pseudomonas sp. | reverse complement strand
AGAAGATGCTGGCCGAGAACGCCCTGCGCCAACGCCCACCGGTCGGGCGCTTCCGTGATTTCGTGGTGGCGCGTTCCGGCGCCGACAAGGACACCCTCGACCTCAAGGTGCAGGGCCTGACGCCCTTCGTAGACGGGGCGCGCCTGCTGGCGCTAGCCAACGGCATCAGCGCGGTCGGCACCCTCGAGCGCTTGCGCGCGTTGATCACCAAGGGCGTGATCGATGCCCTTGATGGCGCCGCCTATGAAGAGGCCTACCATTTCATTCAGCAGACGCGCATGCAGCAGCATCAACTGCAGGCACGTAACGAGCTGCCCTATTCCAATCGGGTCGATCCCGACCACCTCAATCACCTGGACCGGCGCATTCTGCGCGAGTCGTTCCGCCAGGCGCAGCGCCTGCAGAGCAGCCTGGCCATGAGGTATCAGCTATGAGCAGGTTCACCTGGTTCACCGGCCGCGGTCCGGCCCTGACCCAGCAGCAGTTGCAGCGCCGCCAGGCCTTGAGCGCACCGGCAGCATTCGACGAACGCCCACTGCATGAGCAGCGCCTGGTCGTGCTCGATCTGGAAACCACCGGTTTGAACATGCGCCGCGATCAGGTGCTGGCCATCGGCGCGGTGGTGATCGACCACGGTGCCATCGACTTCGCCGAACAGTTCGAATGCACCCTGCACCAACCCGGTCACCAGGCCAGCGCCAGCACCCTGATCCACGGTATTGCCCCCAGCGAAGTCGCTCGTGGCGTCGACCCCGCCGAAGGGCTGCTGGACTTCATGGAGTTCGTCGGCAGCAGCCCGCTGCTGGCGTTCCACGCCGAGTTCGACCAGCGTATGCTGGCTCGCGCACTGCGGCAGAGCCTGGGCTATCGCCTGCAACACCGTTTCTTCGACGTTGCCGAGATCGCCCCGTTGCTGTGCCCGCAATCACGCATCCGCCACGGCGGGCTGGATGAGTGGGTCGCGGAATTCGGCCTGCAGGTGCACCAGCGTCACAACGCCAGCGCCGATGCACTGGTCACCGCCGAACTGGCGCTAATGCTGTTCAGCAAGGCCCGCCGCCAGGGTATCGACAGTCTTTGCGAGCTGGAGCGCCAACTGGCCAGCCGGCGGCGGCGCCAGCAGGCCATGTAGCCGCACGCTGCCAATCACCTAGCAGCGGGCTCCTCCATCTTGGCGCACGCCTCGTGCGCATCAGAGCCACCAGGAATCGCGGCTGAAGCCGCTCCTACAGGTTGGTTTGCGGCAGGCAATGCATCCTACGAAAGTCTACAGATCGCGCATCAGCAGTCCATATTCCAATTGCACGCCTGCCGGCAGCGGCAAGTACAGGATATGACCATCGCCCGGCGCCACCTGCTGCGCCTGGCCCTGCGCGTTCTGCAGGTATTCCAGGGTGAAGCGCAGATTGCCTTGCGGGGTCATCAGTTCCAGGCCGTCACCCACGGCGAAACGGTTCTTCACCCGTACCTCGGCCAGCTCACCACGGCGCTCGCCGGTCAGCTCGCCGACGAACTGCTGACGCGCCGACACCGAGCTGCCGCGCAGGTAGTTCTGGTATTCGTCATGCACATGACGACGCAGGAAGCCCTCGGTGTAACCGCGATGGGCCAGCGACTCCAGACTGCCGAGCAGGCTTGGGTCGAAGGGTTTGCCGGCCAGCGCGTCATCGATGGCGCTGCGGTAGACCTGCGCGGTGCGCGCCACATAGAAATGGCTCTTGGTGCGCCCCTCGATCTTCAGCGAATGCACGCCCATGCGCACCAGCCGCTCGACATGCTGCACCGCGCGCAGGTCCTTGGAGTTCATGATGTAGGTGCCATGCTCGTCCTCGAAGGCGGCCATTTCCTCGCCCGGCCGGCCGGCTTCTTCAAGCACGAAGGCTTGCGCCGTCGGCGCCCCCTGCCCCAGCGTCGGCTCGACCACACGGACGATCTGACCCAGCTCGTTCTCGCTCGCGGGCGTGGCCTGGTACTGCCAGCGGCAGGCATTGGTGCAGGTGCCCTGGTTGGGGTCGCGGCGGTTGATGTAGCCCGACAGCAGGCAGCGCCCGGAATAGGCCATGCACAGCGCGCCGTGGACGAACACTTCCAGCTCCATGCCCGGAACCTGGCTACGGATTTCCTCGATCTCTTCCAGCGCCAGCTCACGCGAGAGGATCACCCGCGTCAGCCCCTGCTGACGCCAGAACTCGACACTGGCCCAGTTCACCGCATTGGCCTGCACCGAGAGATGAATCGGCATCTGCGGATAATGCTGGCGTACCAGCATGATCAGGCCGGGGTCGGACATGATCAGCGCATCGGGCGCCATCTCGATCACCGGCGCCAGGTCCTTGAGGAAGGTCTTCAGTTTGGCGTTGTGCGGGGCGATGTTGACCACCACGTAGAACTGCTTGCCCTGAGCATGCGCCTCAGCGATGCCAAGGGCCAGGTTGGCGTGGTCGAACTCGTTGTTGCGCACGCGCAGGCTGTAACGCGGCTGGCCGGCATACACCGCATCGGCGCCATAGGCGAAGGCGTAGCGCATGTTCTTCAGGCTGCCAGCTGGCGACAGCAGTTCGGGGAAACGGGGCATGACCGCACGCTCGAAAAATCAGGGGCTGGCGATTCTATGCAGGTGGCAGGCGTGGATATTGATCTGGGTCTATGGGGCGCGCAAAAGCGTCTGGGCCACGGTCGTCGCGTAGGGTGCGCCGTGCGCACCACTGCCGCGACGCAAGAATGGCGGGCTAGCGACACACTTGGCGATACAGCGCGTCGTCCTTGTCGATGCGCTTGAGCTGGGCGAGCTGAGGCTGTTTCTTCTCGTCCAGCGGCAGCAACTCGCCCGTTGTGCAATTGAGCAGATGGGCTCGGTGCGAAACGTGGTCGATGTGCTGCTTCTCGAAA
>CAZIZA010000246.1:0-2561 GCA_964543555.1 uncultured Pseudomonas sp. | reverse complement strand
GCAATTGAGCAGATGGGCTCGGTGCGAAACGTGGTCGATGTGCTGCTTCTCGAAACGATAGAGCATGAACTCGGCCACTTGCGCGTCCGCCATCTGCTCACGCACGACGCTCTTGCTATCCAGCACGGTGAAGGCCGTGACCATCGGCACGAAGTAGCTCCACGGACGCCAGAACACATGACCCGCTTCGGTCGCGACCACAACCGACTCCTTGGGCTGGCGCGCCTGCTGATGCTCGAACCAGGAGTACTCGTAGAACACCTGATAGCCCAGCATCCCCAAGCCACCGAACAGCGGCACGATCCACTTCGGCAGTTTGTTACGCGTCAGTTTGCGCAGCAGCAGAGCGATACCGGCAGTGCCGAGCCCCGCCACCACGATGGCAAGCAAAGTCCACAACATAGGAGTGTTCCCGAAAAAAGACGGGCCTCCAGTGGAGGCCCGTCTGTCAGAGCCTGGACCATCGACAGATGGCGTCAGGCCAGGATTATGCTCAGTGGTTCAGCGCGGCACCAGCACCTTTGGGGGTACGTACGCTTTCCACCAGATCCTGGATTTCCTGCGGCGGTGCAGCAGTGACCTGCGATACACCGTAAGCCACCGCGAAGTTGATCAGCGCACCGACAGTACCGAAGGAAGCCGGGGAGATACCCATGAACCACTGGTCCGGGGTGTTCGGCAGCATGTTGGTGCCCGGAATGAAGAACCAGCCCAGGTAGGTGAAGATGTACAGCAGGGTGATCACCAGGCCGGCGACCATGCCGCAGATCGCACCCTTGTCGTTCATGCGCTTGGAGAAGATCCCCATCATCAGCACCGGGAACAGGGTCGCGGCCGCAATGCCGAAGGCCAATGCCACCACCTGCGCGGCGAATCCGGGTGGATTCAAGCCCAGGTAGGTCGCCAGCAGAATCGCTGCCGCCATCGACAGCCGCGCTGCCAACATCTCGTTCTTCTCACTGATCTTCGGATTGATCAGGGTCTTGATCAGGTCATGGCTGATCGCCGAAGAAATCGCCAGCAACAGACCCGCCGCCGTCGACAAGGCCGCCGCAATGGCGCCCGCCGCGATCAGGCCGACCACCCAACCGGGCAGGTTGGCGATCTCCGGGTTGGCCAGCACCAGGATGTCGTTGTTCACGGTCAGCTCGTTACCGTTCCAGCCACGCTCCTGAGCGGTTGCGGTGAAGGCCGGTGCAGCATCGTTGTACATCTGGATGCGGCCGTCGCCGTTCTTGTCTTCCCACTTGATCAGGCCGGTCTGTTCCCAGTTCTTCACCCACTGCGGACGCTCGTCATAGGACAACGCCGGGGCCGAAGCGCCTTCCGGATAAATGGTGGTCACCAGGTTCAGACGTGCCATCGAGGCAACAGCCGGCGCGGTGAGGTAGAGCAGGGCGATGAAGATCAGGGTCCAGCCAGCGGACCAGCGCGCATCAGCCACTTTCGGTACGGTGAAGAAGCGGATGATCACGTGCGGCAGACCAGCAGTACCGATCATCAGCGACATGGTGAACAGCACCATGTTCAGCTTGTTGTCGACATCGGCGGTATAGGCGGCGAAGCCCAGCTCACGCACCACTTCATCGAGTTTCTGCAGCAGCGGCACGCCGGAATCGACGTGGTCACCGAACAGGCCCAGCGGCGGAATCGGGTTACCGGTCAGTTGCAGGGAGATGAAGATCGCCGGGATGGTGTAGGCCACGATCAGCACCACGTACTGCGCCACCTGGGTGTAGGTGATGCCCTTCATGCCGCCGAATACGGCGTAGGCGAACACCACCGCTGCCGCAATCCAGATACCGGTGGAGTTGCTTACTTCGAGGAAGCGCGAGAACGCCACACCGGCACCGGCCATCTGGCCGATCACGTAGGTCACCGAGATGATCACCAGGCAGATCACTGCAGTCAGGCGTGCGCCGCGACTGTAGAAGCGATCACCGATGAAGTCCGGCACGGTGAACTTGCCGAACTTGCGCAGGTAAGGTGCCAGCAGCATCGCCAGCAGCACATAGCCGCCGGTCCAGCCCATGAGGAAGGTGGAGTTGGCATAACCGCCGGCGGCGATCAGGCCCGCCATGGAAATGAAGGAAGCAGCGGACATCCAGTCAGCGGCCGTCGCCATACCGTTGGTGATCGGATGCACACCACCGCCAGCGACGTAGAACTCCTTGGTGGAGCCAGCACGCGCCCACACGGCGATGGCAATGTAGAGTGCGAAAGACGCCCCCACGAACAACAGGTTGATAACGAATTGGCTCATGACCACTTACTCCTCAACGCCAAATTCTTTATCGAGTTTGTTCAGTCTCCACGCGTAGTGAAAAATGAGCCCGATAAAGAAGAGGATTGAGCCTTGCTGGGCGAACCAGAATCCGAGGTCGGAGCCGCCAACCGAGATTCCCGCGACCATTGGGCGCAGAACCATGGCGAATCCGTAGGAAACCAGCGCCCAGAGGATCAGGCTCCAGGTGATGAGCCGCACATTGGCCTTCCAGTAGGCCGCGGCATTTGCTTGTTCAGAAGTCATAGACGCCTCCGGTTATTGTTATTCTGATGCA
>CAZIZA010000245.1:0-5565 GCA_964543555.1 uncultured Pseudomonas sp. | reverse complement strand
CAGTGGGCATGGAGGCGCTGCTAATGAATCGGAGGAGGGCGCCAGTCTAAAGAGCGGTGACCCGAGCGGCAACCTGGACGCTAGGTTTCCTCTGCAATGCAATGTTTGATCTGCAAGGCCCAGTCGGGGATGTCGGAGTCGGCTGCATAGGTCTTGCAGAGACTGCCCTGCCGAGTGCGAAAAAGCAGGCGTGGGCTTTGGTCGTTCACAGAGTTGTCGTACACATAGAGACGATCTACTACAGACGACAGCGCGACACAGTTGGCGATGGACTTGGTGTAGCGAGAAACGATCTTGCTGATTGGCACTTCATGGCCGCCATCCATGTAGCGGTAGGTAATTCGGTAGGCGTTGATGGCGGGGTGCGAGGTACTGACGAAAAATACCCGTACAAAGAAGCCGGCATTGATAGCTCGGCGAATGAATTCGAGTTTGTCCTCGGTCGACAACACTGTCTCGAAGGCCAGGCTGCGACCACTCTGTAGGCACTGTTCACGCAATTGCTCAGCCTTTTCGGCTGCTTGCCTGAAAGCCTCTTCCGAGTTCCAGCCGCCAAACTCCTCCTGCGCCATTTCATCGGGATTGATGAAGGTGCAGCCAGACAGCCAGTGGTGCTCGCGTAGGGTTTCGGTGATCGACGTCTTGCCTGAGCCGTTGGGGCCGGCAAAGACGATCAGTTTGGGTTTGTTCTCAGGCATCACGGCTGGCGCGTGCGGCCAAGTTTTCCTTCATGGCACGGATTGCCTGTATCAAAGCCTGGTTCAACTGATTATCCACGCGCTCGACACGCCTGTGAGCAGTCTGGCGAACTTGTGTCATAAGCTCTGCAAGCTGTGTATCACTTGGGTCTTCCTGAGAGGTAATCAGGCTAAAGTGGTTGTTCATTACAAGCCTCCTGGTCATGGCTCTGGCAACAGCATATGGGCTTCCGTGAGGAAATCCAATCAGCCAAGGTCAACTGCTCCCCTTTGGTGCGCTGCCGTCGGCAGGCTGACCACCTTGCCCTGACGCTGCACCGGCGCCGGTCTGCGCAGCACGCGCAGCATGTCGCTGGCCTGCGCCAGTTGCTGTTCCAGCTCTTCCTGATAACGCGCCAGTTGCAGGCTGCGTTTGCGCGTCTGCTGGGTTTCCTGAGCCAGTGCCTTGAGGCGCAGCATGTGGTTTTCCAGCATCTGTTTGTGTTCCAGGGTGTGTTGCATCAGCGGCATCAGCGCATCGGCGGCCCATTGTTCGGCATCCAGGCGCAGACGCTGGTGCAGGCCAATCACCTCCTGGGCCAGGGTGGCGAAGAAGCGTCGGGTCAGGCTGCGTTGTTCGGTGAGCAACGTCTTCACATGCAGGCGGAACTGATCGCCCTTGTCCTGCAGCTTCTTCAACTCGCGCAGGTAGCGCTGGATATTGAACTGCGGGGCGTCGACGCCACCCAGCGGGCTTTCTTCGTTATGTCGGCGATAGAGGGCAGCGACCATCTTGTTGGCCATCTCCGCTTCGTGCTGCAGGTTATGCAGGTCCTGCTCGACGGCGCTGAAGAACTGCAGGATGGCCTGATTGATGCCGAGAGTGGTCCAACTGCCGGTGAGGTTGCGCCGCACTTCGTTGAGGTGTTGCTCCAGGCGCTCGGCGCGGGCTGCATGACGCAGGAGCTGACCCTGGCGTTGCAAGAGGCGCTGATTGGTCTTCAGGCCAAGCAGGCGCTTGTGGTGCTGGTTGTGGTCGTCCTTGGTCTTGGCGGTCAGCTCGAACAACAGTTGGCCGTTGTCCTGCTGGTGGTTACCGAGCAGGGCCAACTGTTCGCTGACTTTTTCCAGGCGCAGGTTGAGTACGTGCTGGCTGTTGTTCAGCAGGGCCAGCACCTGACGCACGACATGGTCTTCGATCAGGCGTTCCTTCTGCGTGACGATACGCTCGCACAGCAGCGTTTCCAGGTTGGCCATCTGGCTGCGCGCCAGCAGCATCTCGTCCTTGCGCACCTTGGCCAGCAGCGCCTGCTTGGCGGACAGTGGCAGCACGTCCTGCTTGGCGATGCCCAACTGCTTGGCCGTGGCACTTTGCATCTGGCTGATGGCGTTCTGCACGAAGGTTTCGCCGGCGAGGTCGTCCCACAGTACGTCGATCTTGTTCAGTACGGCGAAAAGGCAGGTTTGCGCATCATCGTCGAGCTGGCGGATATGTTGCTGCCAGATGTGCATGTCGCTGGCAGTGACGCCGGTATCGGCAGACAGGAGGAAAATGATGGCCTGTGCACTGGGCAGCATCGACAGGGTCAGCTCCGGCTCGCTGCCGAGGGCGTTGAGGCCGGGGGTATCGAGAATGCGCAGGCCCTGACGCAGCAGCGGATGATCGAAGTTGACCATCGCATGACGCCAGGCCGGCACCAGCACCTGGCCACGTTTGCCAGTGCCTTCGAGCATGTCCGGGTGGAAACCGAGCTGAATCGCCTGCTCAACAGGCATGGGTTTGGTCTTGGCGACCTGGCTGAAGGCCTGAGCCATATTGGCCGGGTCGCTGGTATCCAGCGGGATGTTCACCCAGTGCCGTGGAATACGCTTGAACTGCGCGACGCTAGCCGAGGCCGTTCGGGTTTCGATGGGCAGCAGGCGAATGTAGGGGCGTTCCGAGCGTGGGTCGAAGAACAGTTCGGTGGGGCACATGGTCGTGCGCCCGGCATGCGAGGGCAGCATGCGCTGGCCGTATTCGGAGAAGAACAGGCTGTTGATCAGCTCGGTCTTGCCGCGCGAGAACTCGCCGACGAAGGCCAGGGTTATATGATCGGTACGCAGAATCTTCAGTACGCGTTCGAGCTTGGCCTGAACGGCATCGGAGTTGAGCCGGTTGTGCTCCAGCCAGCTGCGGTAGCGGGTGATCTCGCGCATCAGCTCGCGTTTCCAGGCTACGTAAGCGTCAACCTGCTGGCTGAGACGTTCCATGCTCATCCTGGCTCTCCTCTGGGCAAGATCATCCTCTTGCAGGGGCTGCGTGATGGTGTGGTGGGTTTGCCGCCAGGACGCACGGCTTTCACGACGATAGCCTGCATTATGCGAGCTGCAAGGTGGGCGTCAATTGGCCAGTGCTGCCATCCCGCCTTATGGTCTGCCTGGAGTACCGAGTGGTCGTCAGGGACGTTGCAGGCCCGGGATCGCTGGCAGACTTTTGTGGCAGCGGATGCGCAAGCGCTTGTGACGATTGAGTTCACCGCTCTCCAGGCTCACCTGACTCTTGGCGACGCCGAAGGCCTTGGCCAGGAAAATCAGCAGGTGAGCGTTGGCCTTACCGTCGACCGGTGGGGCGGTGAGGCGAATCTTCAGCCGCTCGGCTTGCAGTCCGGCGAATTCGTCCTTGCTCGCCTTGGGTTGCAGCAGGCAGTCGAGAATCAGGTCTTCGCCGTCCCAGCGGTAGAAGCGTGCGGTCGTGATGGGGTAACCCTTATCCGGCTATGCACCACCTCCTCCCGCGAGGGGAGAAGATGGCCAGGGAAGGCGTGGCTGCGCGACGGTGCGGTTTACAGGAAGGGGCTGAGCATCGGCGGCAGACCCGTGGAGGCTGCCAGGCCGCCGATGACGAAGCGGTCGATCAGGTTGATGGTGATGAACGCGAAGATCGGCGAGATATCCAGGCCGCCGAGATTCGGCAGGAGTTTGCGGAACGGCGCCAGCAGCGGCTCGCAGATCTGATTGACCAACTGCGCGCCCGGGTTGTAGCTGCCCGGGGCAACCCAGGAGAGGATCACGCTGATGATCATGGCGAAGAAGAACACCTTGAGAAACAGCGAGGTCACGCCAATCATCGACCACACCAGCAACTGCAGGATAAAGCCGCCGACGTTGTAGCCCATCAGCGTCAGGGTGACCATCATCAGCAGCAATTGCACCAGGATCGCCAGAATCAGCGACGCCATATCCAGCCCGGCGAAGCCCGGAATGATCCGGCGCAGCGGCGTCAGCAAGGGTTGCGTAGCCTTGACGATGAACTGGCTGAGCGGGTTGTAGAAGTCGGCCCGCACCAGTTGCAGGATGAAACGCAGCAGCACGATCAGCAGATACAGGCTGCCGAGGGTCTGAATGATGTAGATCAGGGCTTCGATGAGTCCGGACATGCTGTCTCCTTATTGGCCCAGTTGTTCGGCCAGTTCGGCCGAGCGATTGGCGGCGGCATTCAATGCCTGTTGAACCAGCGCTTCGAAGCCGCCGGTCTGGAAGGTTTTGATCGCCGCTTCGGTGGTGCCGTTCGGCGAGGTGACGCGGCGACGTAGTTCTGCAGCGTCGACATCGCTTTCACTGGCCATGCGTGCTGCGCCCAGTGCGGTGTGGATGCTCAGGCGCGCAGCGGTTTCGCGCGGCAGGCCGAGTTGCTCACCGGCTGCGGTCATCGCTTCGATCAACAGGAAGAAGTAGGCCGGGCCGCTGCCGGAAACTGCAGTGACTGCGTCGATCTGCGTTTCATCCTCCAGCCACAGTGCCAGGCCGACAGCGCTCAGTACCTGTTCGGCCTGGGCTTTCTGAGCGGCGCTGACGCGTGCGTTGGCGAACAGCCCGGACACGCCCTGACGCAGCAGCGCCGGGGTATTGGGCATGCAGCGTACCACTGGGCGCTGGCCCAGCCAGTTTTCCAGGCTGGCGCAGCTGATGCCGGCGGCGATGGAGATGATCACCTGGTTTGGCGCCAGGTGCGGCGCCAGATCCAGGCACACCGCCTTCATGATCTGCGGCTTGACCGCCAGCACGACCAGGTCGACACCTTTGATCGCTTCGGCGTTATCGGCGAAGGTAGCAATGCCATGTTCCTGCTGCAGGCGTGCGCGTTGTTCGTGGCCAGGCTCGCTGGCGCGAATGGCGCTGGCCGCCACGCCCTGGGCACGCAGGCCGCCAATCAGGCTGGCCGCCATGTTGCCGGCGCCGACGAAGGCGATGCTCGGGTTGATCATTGCAGAAATTCCTTCATTCAGTGTGTGGGCTGGCCGTAATCGCGGGCACCGAACAGGGCGGTGCCGATGCGCACCCAGGTGGCACCTTCGGCGATGGCGGCTTCCAGGTCATGGCTCATGCCCATGGACAGGGTGTCGAGGTTCAGCGCCAGCTCATCACGCAGTTGGCGCAGGCGGGCGAAAGCAGCGTGCTGCGCGGCGACATCATCGGTGGCTTCGGGGATCGCCATCAGCCCGCGCAGGCACAGGTTGGGCAGCGCGGCGACCACCTGGGCCAGCTCGGGTAGCTCATCGGGGCGGCAGCCGGACTTGCTGTCCTCGCCGCTGACGTTGACCTGCAGGCAGATGTTCAGCGGTGGCAGATGGGCGGGGCGTTGATCGGACAGGCGTTGGGCAATTTTCAGGCGGTCCACGGAGTGCACCCAGTCGAAATGTTCGGCGATGGGCCGGGTTTTGTTTGACTGAATGGGGCCGATGAAGTGCCAGATCAAGGGCAGATCAGCCAGCAGGGTCTGTTTTTCCAGGGCCTCCTGCAGGTAGTTCTCGCCGAAATCGCGCATGCCGACTGCGTAGGCTTCACGAATGGCGTCTGCCGGTTTGGTCTTGCTCACCGCGAGCAGGCCGATATCCGCGAAATTACGCTG
>CAZIZA010000244.1:0-5576 GCA_964543555.1 uncultured Pseudomonas sp. | reverse complement strand
TTGAACTGATTATTCAGGGTTGGGTAGTAAAAAGGTCGGTATATAGCTGAAGGTTAGGGTGTTTGTTTGGTAGGGGAAAATGTCTCAATTAATGGGGTTGCCTGTATCCAACGCGAATTTTTACCGACAAAAAGCCCCGCCAATATCTGTTGGCGGGGCATATCTATCAAGTACCTTGCTGAGCCCAATCAAGGTGATTGGATTTGAAAAGATCGACGCCAGTTTGCCGTATCGAATCTATCCATGTGGTGGCATCCTGATCGCTTACTTTGTAGTGAGCAATGGCGATCTCCTTGATTATCCTGTGTTCGTTTTCAAGGGTTGTGGGCATGAGGCCCGCATCATCGGTATTGATACAGACCCTGACTGGTCCACGGCGCAGACCGAATCGATTTGCGCTGTTACCGGTTTGCAAAGCCTCCGTTGTTGGCGGGCTCCAGCGGAATATGGGGTGCTCTTCATAGCTCTCTAATCGGCCGATATAGAGGTTAGAGGTCGGACAGGCCTCAAGCACCCACTGGTTTTGGCTGAACTTTTCTAGCATCAGATCCTGCAATGCTTCATAAAACTCTAGGTCTTCATCCGTCAAATAATCTTTTCGAGAGTCAGCAAGGGTTGGCATATCCATCAGGCCTTTGGTGACCGGTAATGTCGGATGATATTGGATGTGAACCCACTCCTCCTTTTTACTGGCGGGTTTTTCATCAAGATAAAGCCGCCAAATTTTTTGCCCTTGTGCACCGATCTGTTTGCTCAAATCAAGGTCTGCGCATTTCTGCAGCTTGGCCCAATCGGGTAACCAGAGCGGCTTTTCCAGCCCAAGGACACCATGCTCTTTATTTATCATGTCCGGGCAGTTACGTCGTAATAGCCATGCTTGATGCATTTGGATTGGGGAGAACTCCTCGTTATAAACAAGCTGTGAGTAGATCCGGATTTTTTCCTGAATGCGCAGCAAGGTAGCTTGGAATTTCGGCACCTGATGGCCCAGTTCAAGACCACGCTGATAGCTCCAGACGAGGTTATCCAGATACTCTCTGATGGGGAGGTAGCAGCTATGTTGGCGCTTGGCCCACTCGTAGGGATTAATTCCAATGGCCAATCCATGGCCAATGCGATCACCCGGACGATAATCACAGAAGGTGACGGCTTCATCGATGGTTCTTATGCCGCTTAAAATATGAGCAAAATCCTCCCCCGCATGTAGAGTCACAAAGGGTTGGCGTAAGCGCTTTTCAATCGGATAGTGCTGGGGAAAAAGCGCACTTCTCAGCACTCTGATCGCCGGTGCAAACACCTCGATAGGAAGGTGGTTTTCATTTCCCGCAACATCGATTCCGCGCAGCAGTGCCCGAAGATCGACCCGGGTGCTGTCGGGAAAGGGGGTTACCGGAATGCGCGCTGAATCCAGAGTAACGGAGTGAAAAAAGCGCTGCAAATCACGGGTGTTTTGAAAAAAAGATTCGCGTGATGATAAAAATCTACGGTCTTTGATTTTTTTAGGGTTGCCGCGGGTGAAATGTGCAACAAAGTGGACGCGATCCTGAACGCTATTCTCTAATAATTGTTGAGCCCATATAGGTGAGCTTTCAATGATGGCATCGGGTGATACTCTGAATTCACGATAGTGATTATCAGGTAGATCATGTAGTAGGCTATGAGTTTTATAACTTGAGCTATTTGACGTCGGTTTTCTGTATGAAAATGTAAAATAGCTGACAAAATCCCCCAGTCCGACACCGGAGACCACCATATAGTTTCTTAATATGTTGGCACAGAGAATAAAGCTGGAGAGTAGCCCATTTTGATTAAGTTTTTTTGGGGCCAGAAGCAGCGCAGTAATTAATAACAGCCAACGACCCGTACTCTTCTCATCCAGCGCAGCTTGCAGCAGGCGCTGGGAAAGAGAATCAGCAATGTCATAGCGGATAATTGGTGCTTGCTCTTTGGCAAGATAAAGGTCCAAATGATCCCAATCCACCGGCGATGGTGGATTTTTATTCTGCTTATCACTCCACAGCTTCGTGACAAGCTGTGCATAAAGAGCATGAAATAGCACTGGTAGATGATTTTTATTTCTATGGCCACTGTTAAAGAACGAATGTTCTTGGCGGTTCGGCCATTTTTTATTGTCGAGTTCTTTTCTTGATGGGTATTTATAATTCAGCGCAAAATCTGCCAGTGAAAGGCTATGGTGACCGTGGCCACCAAGATGTACATGATTATCAGCAATAGGCTTGCCATCAAAGCGCTTTGGTAAGGCGCTGATACACTGGGTGCGAGCGAGCTCAATCATCTGCTCGGCAGAGAGGATGCCGTGATGGAGTAAATGGGCATAACTGGCACCTATTATCCAGGTCGAGTCAACCTGTGTTAATAGAGAGAGCCAGCTATCGAGCTCACCATGTTTCACTTCAAACCGGTCTCCGCACCAGTCGAGATAGTGATCGCTCAGCTTGCTGAGCAGTTGAGTCAGATCCGCCTTTTGCTCCGTCGACTCCAACCATTGCAATAGCGCCGGCTTTATATCCTCCTCACGGAGGTTACCCGGTAGATAGGATTGAAAATCTTGTAGGGCGAGATGATATTGCTTAGGCCATTCGACATCCAGCTCTGGTTTCAAATAAGCATCCAATAACCTGTCCGATGCTAGAAGACAAGAAGGTGACACAATATTTAGTTGTAATTTAAACATCTATACAGTCTCTTCAAGTTTTTCAGATAGCGACGTATAGAGTTTCTTTAAAGGATGTCTGTCAGATAAAAAGGCAATTCTCTTTGACATGAACTTCAAACTAGATAATAAATCCTTTGCTTTTATTAACATATTGGTGTCACTAAATACACCACCTTCAAAAACAAGTATTGTTAGCTTGTCAGGTGTGTTATATTTAGTGTTTTCAAAATAATAGTTGAATCGTTCTTTTATTTTTTTAGCAATTCTTCTTCGTATGCGGTTAAGTTGCTTTTTCTTTCCATCATTACGACCTATCAATGTTGGCGGCGCTAGAGGTGCAAGTGTATTTTGTGTTAAATTAACGTCCTCCAGTTGTACAAAAACAGGGTGCTTAGTAATAGCATCAATAAACTTCGATTCGGTCGAATCGTCCTTTTCAATCCACCCTATATTTTCTCTATATGTATTTGAAAATTTTGCAAAATTTGCAACATCCTTCAGGGTGCTCTTCTGAGTCTCAATTCCGATGTTCGATGCGACTCTAATGCCATTCTCTTTTAAGAAGAATCCGAAAGAGTTGAGAGTTATATATTTAAAACGTAATGCAAGATCAACAAGCTCATCGTCGCGACTAGCCAGTATCATTTTGAATGATTTTCTAAGATATCCGATCTGAGTCAAGGTTTTATTAAAGACAGCACTAAGCAGAGAGATAGTCTGAGAGTGATTGGTAAAAGTCGTGTTTATAATATCAACGTATTTTTTCTCCCACTCAGTTATTTTTAAAATAAGATCTTCATTTTCGGTGTCAAAAATAGTATCAGCCGATTCATCATCTGGGTCATCAGATGCTTCCTCTTCGACTTGCTTGGTGGGACTTAAATTGTAAACAGAATAAAATGGTGCTTGCTCTAAAATTTCCTTATAGAGATGCTTATTAGCATCATCTTCTTTGGAAGCATTTAAAATAGATGTAAACAAAATCTCAATAGCTTTACTGAAATATATTTTTAACTGTTTATTCCCTTGCGTTCCGTAATAAGAGTTATAAGTGTAAATTGCGAGCAAAATTCGGTTTTTTTCTTCTTTTACCTTGGCTGAAGTTATACTCATCTTATCTAGATGAAGTTCAATCGGTGGCATACTACGTAGTACATTAGACCGCAATGATTTCTCGATGAGTACGTTATTAGCTGTAGCAACAGGATTTCTGTTCGAGCTATATTTGTTTGGATTAGCAATTTGATAACTATCAACGATATTTTTTTGATCGCCAATGAAGTCATATTTTGCCCATGGCAAATTTAAATTAGCCTGTTTATGTAAATTAAAAGCAGTTAACTGACTTGCCCTGCAAGGACGTTTAAACTCTAGCGCAGAAAGGGCGAGGGTATAACAAGCACCATGCTGACAGGCAGAAGACCATGTTTTAAAGTCTTCAAACATATTTTTCATGTCTACATCATTTTCTATTGGATATAGAAGCGCATCTGGCCTAAGTAGTCGAACCATTTGACCTAACTCTCTGGAAGATGTGGGCCATGGATAGTCTCGACCTTTTTCATCATCATGTTTAGGGCCAAAGAAGAAGGAAAGTAATCTGTCTTGGTAGTTTATTACAGCATTTTTACGGGCATATGGGATACTATTATTGTTATTCCATTTAACAATTAACGTAGAAGTGATAGCATCAATCGATTGCAAGGTAATGCGATAATGATGAGGCAGTACTTTCGTCAGATACGCCTTGGGAAGGTCAGTCAGCAGTATTTTTTCTCTATCCAGCTTATTATTGCTTTCTTCAAATTCTTTGTTAGGAATATCATTCGTAAATTTAGTCTCTTGATTGTTAATGATTTTTATGACTTTTGTGTCATTGGTTTTTTTATTAACAATGCTTTTGCTAAAATTATTTTTGACTAAATGTTCATAGAGATCGGGGTCACCACTTACCAGGGGAATGATAAAGGGGCAGCACAGACGACGACGGATCTCTTCCAGCACGTCATAGGCCTTGCCCAGGGCCATATCGACATCATCGATGGGCAGGACGAGAGCATCACAGCAGAGCAACGTAATCGCCTCTTTGACAAAGCGATAAAAATTATTCTGAACTCTGACCCCCGAGCTGTAATGCATCAGCTTATCGAGCCCACCTAATTGTTGTTTATCCACTTCCTCGATAGATTCGGCCAGCTTCCTCAAACGGTTATAAAACTCCGTTGTCTCTGTCTGCGGTTTGCCATGAATGTGTTTGTGAACACTGTTAAAAATGTTGGCAATAATAACATTGCTGAAGCTGTCATTATCTTGCAGCAGAGTTGGGTCAACCGGGTCAAGAAAATGAAGGTCGGGCTTGTTCTTATCATTTTGTTCCGCCCATAGCGTTTTTGCGTTATACAAGAAAATACTCTTTCCCGTACCCCTGCCTCCGCTTATCAAGATGGCGTCGTGAACATGGCGCGTTGTATCACCTTCCGTATTAGATGGTTTCTCTTTAATCTTCTTTGCGGCACAACCTAATGTGGTCAGATGTTTTATCAGTTGGTTAGCCGCATCCTGTTGCCATAGATCGTCTTTGCCAAGATTAAATTCATCGAATTCAGATTTGTCGAGATCCAGTATTATATCAGTCATAAAAATCAATAAGATAAGTGAGTAGGCGGCGCCATTTTAGTCTGATCTTAATGTTGTAAAAGAGCAGATGTGGGGAAATTTGATCTCCATCAATGTTCAACTCGATAATTGAGACGCTCACATCCCTTTGATGATCTTGTCTGCCTTCCAAAACGGTTACTCCAACAAAAAGCCCCGCCAATCAGATTGGCGAGGCTTTGTTATTTTGGGCATTCAGTATCGGGGATTACAGCGCGGGCAGCAGCCCCATGCTGACGCTGAT
>CAZIZA010000243.1:0-5606 GCA_964543555.1 uncultured Pseudomonas sp. | reverse complement strand
CGCACTACGACTCGCTGATCGGCAAGCTGATCACCTTCGGCAAGGACCGTGACGAAGCCATGGCACGCATGCGCAATGCCCTGGACGAAATCGTGGTCGATGGCATCAAGACCAACGTGCCGCTGCACCGCGACCTGACCCGTGACAAGGGTTTCGTCAAAGGTGGTGTGAACATCCATTATCTGGAAAAGAAACTGGGTATGGATAAGCACTAAGACCCATGACCTGCTGCGCGTCGGCGAAACTGCGTCAAAAACAGCCTCGGCAAGCTGCTTTCAGCTAACGTGCTTTAGCGCGGCCCGAAGGGCGAGTGGAACGAGTAATGCTCATTTACAGACGTAAACTCCGCTTCCTCGGCCGTTTTTTTCCTTGTCTCGCTCTAGTTCGCGAGGTCATGACTTAAATGCTCAACAAGGGCTGCCATCTGGCGGCCCTTGTCGTTTCCGGGCTGCCAGCGGTGGCAGCCGCCCCATCGCTTCAAGTAAGCTGCGCGCCAATTTGCGCCGTCCGCCACCGTGTTCACGAGGTTTGTCATGCCCTGGTTACAAGTCCGTCTCGCCATCACGCCTGAGCAGGCAGAAACCTACGAGGACGCCCTGCTGGAGGTCGGCGCCGTATCGGTGACCTTCATGGATGCCGAAGATCAGCCGATTTTCGAGCCGGACCTGGGCACCACCCCGCTATGGTCGCACACCCATCTGCTGGCCCTGTTCGAGGCCGACACCGACGAGGCTGCACTGATCGCCCACCTGCAACTGCTGTGTGGTGGCGCACTGCCGGAGCATCATGTCGAGCGCATCGAGGATCAGGACTGGGAACGCAGCTGGATGGACAACTTCCAACCCATGCGTTTTGGCCAACGCCTGTGGATCGTACCGAGCTGGCACGCTGCTCCGGAGCCGGATGCGGTCAACCTGCTGCTCGATCCGGGCCTGGCCTTCGGCACCGGCACCCACCCGACCACCGCGCTTTGCCTGGAATGGCTGGATGGCCAGACACTCAACGATTGCAGCGTGATCGACTTCGGCTGCGGCTCAGGCATTCTCGCCATCGCCGCCCTGCTGCTTGGCGCACCGCAGGCAGTGGGCACCGATATCGACCCGCAAGCACTGGAAGCTTCGCGCGACAATGCCTCGCGCAACGGCATCGATCCGGCGCGCTTCCCGGTCTATCTGCCGGCGGATATGCCACAGCAACCGGCCGACGTGGTCGTCGCCAATATCCTTGCCGGGCCGCTGGTTTCCCTGGCACCGCAGATCACTGCACTGGTCAAAAACGGCGGGCGGCTGGCGCTGTCGGGTATCCTCGCCGAGCAGGCCGAAGACGTTCGCGCCGCCTACGCCAGCGCTTTCGACCTTGACCCGACCGCCACCAAGGACGGCTGGGTGCGCATCAGCGGCGTCAAGCGCTGAACCGAACGCAATCGTTGCGTTAGACTAGCTGCCAGGACTTCCCGGACCCGCGCATGAGCGAAAGCCACGTCACCCAGTGCCCCCATTGCCGCACCAGCTTCCGCGTCAGCCAGGCGCAGTTGGCTGCTGCCCATGGCATCGTGCGCTGCGGGGCCTGCCTGCATGTGTTCAACGCCGCCGAACAGCTGTTCGGCCCGCGCACGTTAACCACAGCAGCCACTGCACCCAGCGCGGCGGAACAACAGGTTGAAAGTGGCATCAGCGCCCAGTCGCCAGTCAAAACGGCGGTGGACGATACGCTGTGGATCCATGACGATCTGGACCTGGACAGCCTCGATCTCGACGAGGAACTGGCCAGGCTGCAAGCGCAGGAACAACAGCTGTCACAACAGTTTCTGGCGCTGGAACAGGCGCCGCGCCATGGCGAGAACTTCGACAGCCATGCGCTGGATGAACGCGAAACGGCGCACGGTGAAGCCTGGGCCGAAGCCCTGCTGCATGACAAGCCAGCCAAACGCGAGCACGCCCGCCTCGAACTGCTGCCTACCGAACAACAGCCAGAGCCCGCCGCAGCACAGGGACCCAAGGCGTCCCTTGAATCAGCTCCCGTCACGCCGCTCAGGCAGACTCCGCACATCGATGCGCTCGACGCACCCGATGAACCGCGGCTGGGTGATTTCACCAACGATGAGGACGCGCCCGGGCGCCAGGACGAAAGTCCGAACACAGAGCGCGAAACACTCAAGGTAACGCGTAACGAGCCAGGCCTGCGCGAGGAGCGCCTGTTCGAACTGGACGACGAACCCCTGCAACTCGACTGGCAGCAGCCACAGGGCGTCGCCTGGGGCCGCGTATTCGGCTGGAGCCTGCTCAACCTGCTGGCCGCAGGCGGCCTGCTGGCGCAATACGCCGCCTATAATTTCGATGAGCTGGCGCGCCAGGATCGTTACCGCACCTGGTTCGAACAGCTGTGCCCGAGCATTGGCTGCAGCCTGCCGTCGAAAGTCGACATCGGCCAGATCCGCAGCAGCAACCTGCTGGTGCGCAGCCACCCGGAGTTCTCCGGCGCCCTGATCATCGACGCCATTCTTTATAACCGCGCGCCGTTCGCCCAACCCTTCCCGCTGCTGGAAATGCGCTTCGCCGACCTGGGCGGGCAACTGGTCGCCAGCCGTCGCTTCAAGCCCAGCGAATACCTCGCCGGGGAACTGGCGGGGCAGAGCGAAATGCCGCCGCAGACGCCCATCCATATCTCCCTGGACATCCTTGACCCCGGCTCTCGAGCGGTCAATTACAGCCTCAGCTTTCACTCCCCGGAGTAGCCTGAACAGCCCGCGACCCGTGGTCGCAGGCCATCCATCTAACTGCTGGCGATAAGCCCATAGCTGTTCAGAATTTGTTCAAAACGACCTTTATCCGGTCATCCAGAGCGGGTATCATGCCCACCCTTTCGCGAGCACCCGCCCCACCATCGTCTTCCCCGTCGAACACAGTGGAGGGCAGGTGTTGATCGCAATCGACCAAACCCAGCAGGGACGCCCCATGTCGGCCCCACGTATTGGCCCTTACACATTGCCCAATCGGTTGATCCTGGCCCCCATGGCCGGCGTCACCGATCGCCCGTTCCGCCAGCTGTGCCGTCGCCTCGGCGCCGGCCTGGTGGTGTCGGAGATGGTCACCAGCGATGTGCGCCTGTGGAATAGCCGCAAATCCAGCCTGCGTCTGCTGCATGCCGGTGATCCCGAGCCCCGCTCGGTGCAGATCGCCGGCGGTGATCCGCAAATGATGGCCGATGCGGCGCGCAAAAACGTCGAGCTGGGCGCGCAGATCATCGACATCAACATGGGCTGCCCGGCCAAGAAGGTCTGCAACAAGGCCGCCGGCTCCGCGCTGCTGCGCGATGAGCCGTTGGTACGTGAAATCCTCGATGCGGTAGTCGGTGCGGTGGACGTGCCGGTGACCCTGAAGATCCGTACGGGCTGGGATCGTGCGAATAAAAACGGCGTCACCGTGGCAAAAATCGCCGAAGATGCCGGCATTGCTGCGCTTTCCGTCCACGGCCGTACCCGCGCTGACCTGTATACCGGCGAGGCGGAGTACGACACCATCGCCGCCATCAAGCAGGCGATATCGATTCCGGTGTTCGCCAATGGCGACATCGATTCCCCGCAAAAAGCCAAGGCCGTGCTCGACGCCACGGGCGCCGATGCCTTGCTGATTGGTCGCGCCGCACAAGGACGACCCTGGATCTTCCGTGAAATCGAGCACTACCTGCGTACCGGTGAAATCCTCCCGGCACCAGGTCTGCTTGAAGTGGAACACATTCTGCTGGAACACCTGGCCGCACTGCACGCCTTCTACGGCGAATTGATGGGCGTACGCATCGCCCGCAAGCATGTCGGCTGGTATCTGGCAACCCTGCCGGGCGCCAGGGAGTTTCGCGCCCAGTTCAACCGTCTGGACAGCACGGACGCACAGTGCGCCCACGTTCGCGCGTTCTTCCGCGAACGGCACAACGATGAAAACGAGGTGGCCGCATGACGTTGATGACAGAGACCCTAGTGAGTGGAATTGCACACGTGAGTGACAACACCAGCCTTAAACAGCACCTGAGCACACCGAGCGAAGAGGGCCAGACCCTGCGCGGCGCCGTGGAGAAGGCGCTGCACAACTACTTCGCCCACCTCGAGGGCGCGGACGTCACCGACGTGTACAACCTGGTGCTGACCGAAGTCGAAGCGCCGCTGCTGGAAACCGTCATGAATCATGTGAAAGGTAACCAGACCAAAGCCTCCGAGCTGCTCGGCCTGAACCGCGGCACGCTGCGCAAGAAGCTCAAGCAGTACGACCTGCTGTAACCCAGAACTCCCGAAAAGGGCGGCCCGCATGAGCCGCCTTTTTTGCTGATATCCCCGCTCTGATGGATAGTGAAATGACCGACCAGACCACCCTTCTGCCCGTCCGCCGCGCGCTGATCAGCGTTTCCGACAAAACCGGTGTGCTTGAGTTTGCCCGTGAACTGAGCGCCCTCGGTGTCGAGATTCTCTCCACCGGCGGCACCTACAAGCTGCTCAAGGACAACGGCGTGGCCGCGGTGGAAGTCGCCGACTACACCGGCTTCCCGGAAATGATGGACGGCCGCGTGAAGACCCTGCACCCGAAGATCCACGGCGGCATCCTCGGCCGTCGCGCCCTGGACGGCGCGGTGATGGACGAGCACGGTATCAAGCCGATCGACCTGGTGGCGGTCAACCTCTACCCCTTCGAAGCCACCGTGGCCAAGCCTGATTGCGACCTGGCCGACGCCATCGAGAACATCGATATCGGCGGCCCGACCATGGTTCGCTCGGCAGCGAAGAACCATAAAGACGTGGCCATCGTGGTCAACACCGGTGACTACGCCGGCATCGTCACCTCGCTGAAAGCCGGCGGCCTGAGCTACGCCCAGCGCTTCGACCTCGCCCTGAAAGCCTTCGAGCACACCGCGGCCTACGACGGCATGATCGCCAACTACCTGGGCACCATCGACCAGGCAGCAGCCACCCTGTCCACCGAAGGCCGTGGCGCCTTCCCGCGCACCTTCAACAGCCAGTTCATCAAGGCGCAGGAAATGCGCTACGGCGAGAACCCGCACCAGAGCGCGGCCTTCTACGTCGAGGCGAAGAAGGGCGAAGCCAGCGTCTCCACCGCCGTGCAACTGCAAGGCAAGGAACTGTCGTTCAATAACGTGGCCGACACCGACGCCGCGCTGGAGTGCGTGAAGAGCTTCGTCAAACCGGCCTGCGTCATCGTCAAGCACGCCAACCCGTGCGGCGTCGCCGTGGTACCGGAAGACGAAGGCGGCATCCGCAAGGCCTACGACCTGGCCTACGCCACCGACACCGAATCCGCCTTCGGCGGCATCATCGCCTTCAACCGCGAGCTGGATGGCGAAACCGCCCAGGCCATCGTCGAGCGCCAGTTCGTCGAAGTGATCATCGCCCCGACAATCAGCGCTGCTGCCCGTGAAGTGGTAGCCGCCAAGGCCAACGTGCGCCTGCTCGAATGCGGCGAGTGGCCGGCCGAGCGCGCTGCGGGCTGGGACTTCAAGCGCGTCAATGGCGGTCTGCTGGTACAGAGCCGCGACATCGGCATGATCAAGGCAGAAGACCTGAAGATCGTCACCCAGCGCGCGCCGAGCGAGCAGGAAATCCA
>CAZIZA010000242.1:3135-5606 GCA_964543555.1 uncultured Pseudomonas sp. | reverse complement strand
TTCGCGGCACAGGCCGAGCACGCCGTCGATGGCCTGCTGCGGGCTTTGCGCTTCGGCGATCTTGTCGATCAGCGCCGAACCGACCACTGCGCCCTCGGCACGCTTGGCCACTTCAGCGGCGTGCTCCGGGGTGCGGATGCCAAAACCGATGCACAGCGGCAGGTCGGTGTGGCGACGCAGGCGTGCAACGGCTTCCTCGACGTGATCCATGGTCGCCGCGCCAGCGCCGGTAACGCCCGCCACCGACACGTAGTAGACGAAACCGGAGCTGCCAGCCAGCACGGTGGGCAGGCGCTCGTCGTCGGTGGTCGGGGTGGTCAGGCGGATGAAATCCAGGCCAACAGCCTGCGCCGGCTCGCACAGCTCGTCGTTATGCTCCGGCGGCAGGTCGACCACGATCAGGCCGTCGACGCCGGCCTCTTTGGCATCGGCGATGAAGCGCTCGACGCCGTAGACGAAGATCGGGTTGTAGTAGCCCATCAGCACCAGCGGCGTACTCTGGTTGCCTTGGCGGAATTCACGAACCATCTGCAGCGTCTGCTGCATGCCCTGCTTGCCGGCCAGCGCGCGGATATTGGCGAGCTGAATGGCCGGGCCGTCGGCCATCGGATCGGTGAAGGGCATGCCCAGTTCGATGACGTCGGCGCCAGCGTCCGGCAGGCCCTTGAGGATGCTCAGCGAGGTAGCGTAGTCGGGGTCACCGGCGGTGATGAAGGTCACCAGCGCGGCGCGGTTTTCCGCTTTCAGTTCGGCGAAACGGTTCTGCAGGCGGCTCATGCGTGCTTCTCCTGGTTGTCCTGCATGTGGTGCATCACGGTCTGCATGTCCTTGTCGCCACGACCGGACAGGTTGATCACCATCAGGTGGTCCTTGGGCAGCTTCGGTGCGCGTTTGAAGGCTTCGGCTAGCGCGTGGGCGCTTTCCAGCGCCGGGATGATGCCCTCCAGGCGGCAGCACTGGTGGAAGGCGGTGAGCGCTTCGTCATCGCTGATCGGCACGTATTCGACGCGCTTGATCTCATGCAACCAGGCGTGTTCCGGGCCGACGCCGGGGTAGTCGAGGCCGGCGGAAATCGAGTGGGCATCGGTGATCTGGCCGTCGTCGTCCTGCAGCAGGAAGGTGCGGTTGCCGTGCAGCACGCCCGGTGCGCCACCGGCCATGCTCGCCGCATGCTTGCCGGTGTCGACGCCGTGACCGGCGGCTTCGACGCCGACGATCTGCACGTTCTGGTCATCAAGGAAGGGGTGGAACAGGCCGATGGCGTTGGAGCCACCGCCAATGCAGGCCACCAGCGAGTCGGGCAGGCGCCCTTCCTTCTCGAGAATCTGCTCGCGCACTTCGTTGCCGATCACCGACTGGAAGTCGCGCACCATGGCCGGGTACGGATGCGGGCCGGCGGCAGTGCCGATCAGGTAGAAGGTGTTGTGGACGTTGGTCACCCAGTCGCGCAGCGCTTCGTTCATCGCGTCCTTGAGGGTGCCGGTGCCGGCGGTGACCGGGATCACCTCGGCGCCGAGCAGTTTCATGCGGAAGACGTTGGCCTGTTGCCGCTCGATGTCGGTGGTGCCCATGTACACCACGCACTGCATGCCGAAGCGTGCCGCCACGGTGGCGGTGGCCACGCCATGCATGCCGGCGCCGGTCTCGGCGATGATGCGCTGCTTGCCCATGCGCTTGGCCAGCAGGATCTGGCCAATGCAGTTGTTGATCTTGTGTGCGCCCGTGTGGTTCAGGTCTTCACGCTTGAAGTAGATCTTCGCGCCACCGAAGTGCTCGCTCAGGCGCTCGGCGTAATAAAGAGGGGTAGCGCGACCAATGAAGTCGCGGTGGAAATAAGTGAGCTCTTCGAAGAAAGCCGGATCACGCTTGGCCTTCTCGTATTCGGCAGCCAGCGAGTTGATCAGCGGCATCAGGGTTTCGGCGACGAACTGACCGCCGAAACGGCCGAACAGGCCGCGGGCGTCGGGGCCGGTGCGAAATGAGGTCATGGCGTGCTCCTTATCGACAGCGTGTGGCTGGCAGGGCGGGTGAATGATGAAGGGATTGTACCTCTGGCAGACGCAGAGAAAAGCGATTAGATTGCACTGACTCGTCAGAAAAAATCACATGTTCATGAATCGAGAACTGCCCCCGCTCAATGCCTTGCGCGCCTTCGAGGCCGCCGCACGCCTGCAAAGCATCAGCAGGGCGGGGGAAGAGCTGCATGTTACCCATGGTGCGATCAGCCGGCAGATCCGTGCACTGGAAGAACAGCTCGGCGTCAACCTGTTCGACAAGGACGGGCGCGGCGTAAAACTCACCACTGCCGGATTGCGTCTGCGTGACGCTGCCAGCGAAGCCTTCGAGCGCCTGCACAAGACCTGCGCCGAGCTGCGCCGGGAAACCGAGGAGCGCCCTTTCGTGCTCGGTTGCTCTGGCAGCCTGCTGGCGCGCTGGTTCATTCCGCGCCTGGATCGCCTGCAGCGCGAGCT
>CAZIZA010000242.1:0-3035 GCA_964543555.1 uncultured Pseudomonas sp. | reverse complement strand
AGGTACGGATGACAATGCAATTCATTGTCATTTGATATGAAATCGCGCTATGCCCGCCGACGCCCAGGTGCTGCACACCCTCTACCGTGACCACCACAACTGGCTGCAAGGCTGGCTGCGGCGGCGCCTGGGCAACGGCTGCGATGCCGCCGATCTGGCGCAGGACACTTTTGTGCGTCTGCTGCGTGCCGGCAATGCGGCGAGCATTCGCGAGCCACGTGATTACCTGGCCACCGTGGCGCGGGGGCTGATGGTCGACTTTCTGCGCCGGCGTTCGCTGGAGCAAGCCTACCTCGAAGCGCTGGCCAGTCAGCCGCTGGCCGAACACCCCAGCGCCGAGCATCAGGCGCTGCTCCTCGAAGCGCTGATGGAGGTCGACCGCCTGCTCACCGGTCTCGGCCGCACGGTGCGCGAGGTGTTCATCCTGTCCCAGCTCGACGGCCTCACCTACGCGCAGATTGCCGCGCGGCTGGGCATTTCCCTGCGCAGCGTGAACACCTACATGGCTCGCGCTGTGGAGCATTGCTGCCTTCTGCAAGCAGGCTGGCAGCCGTGACCGAGGCGCAGCGCGCGGCGCTCAAGGCCGCCAGCGGCTGGTACGCGCGGCTGTGCGCCGGCGACAGCGATGCCCATGAGCAGCAGGCCTGGCAGCGCTGGTACGACGCCGACGAGCTTCATCGCCAGGCCTGGCAGCAGATCGAGCAACTGCGTGAACAACTCGGCCTGTTGCCCGGCCCCATTGCGTCGTCGACCCTGCGTGGCGTCGACCATGGCCGACGCCGCCTGCTAGGCAGCCTGGCGTTGGTCGGCCTGGCGCTGCCGCTGGGCTGGTTCGCCTGGCACAGCGATACGCGCCGCTACTGGCTGGCCGACTACCGCAGTGGTGTGGGTGAGCGCCGCCAATGGCAATTGAGTGATGGCAGCCAGCTGATGCTGGGCACGGCCAGCGCCGCGCAATGGCATGTCGATGGGCAGCGCCGCCTGTTGCGTCTGCTCAGTGGCGAGGCGCTGATTCACAGCCTCGACGAAGCCCGCCCCTTGCTGGTGGAAACCCGTCACGGCGTGGTGCGCAGCGAGGGCGCGCGGTTCTGCGTGCGCAGCGATGAACAGGGCTGCCGCGTCGCGGTGCTGGAGCAGCAGGTGGAGGTCGCGCCGCTGCGGCATCTGCAACCCATGCAGCCGCTGCTTGCCGGGCAGCAATTGCATTTCGATGCCGAACGACTCGGGGCGCCGCGTGCCAACGATGCTGCCACGACAGCCTGGACGCAGGGCAGCCTGATCGCCCTCGATCAGCCGCTGGGTGAGGTGATCGCCGAGCTGGCGCGCTATCGCCATGGCGTGTTGCGCATCGATCCGGTCCTGGCCGGGTTGAAGGTGTCCGGCAGCTTCCCGCTGGCCGATACCGATCGCGCCCTGGCGGCGCTGGAACACAGCTTCCCGCTGCGTGTGGTGCGGCGTAGCGATTACTGGGTGACGCTGGTGCCAAAGGCTTAATTAGCAAGATCATTCATTGTCGTTTGCACTTTTTTCTCGACTGGATCGGCCCTCCTGACATCTCGGCTACAGGCCTTTCGTTCCCAGGGGAAATCCATGCGTCAACCTCGCTGCAACCTGCATTCGCTAACCCTTGCTGTGCAAACCGCCCTGCTCTGTTCCGGCCTTGCGCTGACCGCGCCACTGGCCAGTGCTGCACCCGTCGAGCCTGCCGTGCAGACACAGGTTTTCGACATCGCTGCCGGCCCGCTGGCCGAGGTGCTCAACCGTTATGCCAGCGCCGCCGGCGTGGCATTGTCGTTCGATGCCGGTGCACTGCAGGGGCAGCGCAGCGCGGGTCTGCAAGGCTCCTATCTGGTCGAGGATGGCTTTGCCCGTCTGCTGCAGGGCAGTGGCTTGCGCGCGGTGCGCCAGGCTGAGGGGGTCTATGGCCTCGATGCGCTGCCCGCGCCAACCAAGCTGGGCAGTGATGTGCTGCAGCTGGAAGCGATGACCGTCAGCACCCTGCGCAGTGAAAGTGCAGTGGGCGAGACCACGCAGCGCGTGACCGTCATCGACCGCCAGCAGATCGAGCAGCAGCTGGCGCTGAGCAGCGACCCGGGCCAGGTACTGAGCAACCTGATTCCGTCCTACTCGCCAAGTCGGCAGAAGATGTCCAACTCCGGTGAGACGCTGCGTGGGCGTACCCCGCAGTTTCTCGTCGACGGCGTGCCGCAGGCCAGTTCGATCCGCAACGACGGACGCAGCAGCTACACCATCGACCTGGCACAGATCGAGCGCATCGAGGTGATTCATGGCGCCTCGGCCGAGCACGGCGGCGGCGCCACCGGCGGCATCGTCAACTTCATCAGCCGTCGGCCCGAAGGTAACGGCGTCAGCCAGCACGCCGGGGTCAGCCTGGAGAGCGACGACCGCTTCAGCAAGGATGGCCTGGGCTACAAGATGAACTACCGACTCAGCGCGCTACAGGGTGACTGGGAGACGCTGTTCGGTGCCACCTGGCAGGAGCGCGGCGCCTTCTACGATGCCAACGATGAGCTGATTGGTGTCGCCTACCCGGGCGAGATCCAGGACACCCGCGACCACGATCTGATGTTCAAGCTCGGCTACTGGATCGACGACGTGCAGCACCTGCAATTCAGTGCCAACCATTACCAGCTCAAGGGCAACAACGACTACGTGCCGGTGCTCGGCAACCGCGCCGCCGGTATTCCCACCACCGCGCGCAAGGGCGATCCGCAGGGCGAGCCGGCGTTCAACGAGAACCGCCAGTACACCTTCAGCTACAGCAATCAGGACCTGTACGGCAACGTGCTCGATATGCAGCTCTATCACCAGCGCTACCGTGGCCAGTTCGGCGCGTTGATCTCAGCGACCTTCCAGGACCCCAACATCGCGCCGGTCGGCACCCTGTGGGAGCAAAGCCGCAGTGACTCGGAAAAATGGGGTGGCAAGCTGACCCTGCGCCGCAAAGGCCTGTTCGATGGTCTGCTGGATCTGACCGGTGGCGTCGACCTGATGCGCGACAAGGGTGAGCAGGT
>CAZIZA010000241.1:0-5658 GCA_964543555.1 uncultured Pseudomonas sp. | reverse complement strand
AACGGCGTAACGGCCTTTGGTGGTCAGTCGCATGGCTCTACCACGAATCACTGAAGTGCCGCGAAGTATGCGATTCCCGAGTATTTAAGTCAACTATAAGACCTATTGCTTTACTCGGGATTGACCGCAAAAAGAGGCGCAATAATAGCAAACCTCGCCTCTCACTGCATCAGGCGGCCGGCTTGCCGCCCTGCTGCTGATCCTTGCATACGTCAGCAAAGTCCTCGTCGCGCAGGGTCGGAAGATCCTTGGCGCAATAATCACTGCCGAGCGCCGTCAGCGCCTTGCACATACCCTCAAGACGACCATCGACCGCATGCAGATGATCGAGCAACTGCCCAATGGCACGGGCAACCGGATCCGGCATGTCTTGGCCAACACCATAGGCATCAAAGCCAATCTTTTCGGCCATGGCCTGACGCTTGGCCTCCTGCTCGTCGTCGGACTTGACGATGATCTTGCCGGGAATACCAACCGCCGTCGCGCCCGCCGGCACCGCCTTGGTCACCACCGCGTTGGAGCCGATCTTGGCACCGGCGCCAACCGTGAAGGGCCCCAGCACCTTGGCCCCCGCCCCCACCACAACCCCATCCTCCAGAGTCGGGTGACGCTTACCCTTGTTCCAACTGGTGCCGCCAAGGGTCACACCCTGATACAGCGTCACGTCATTACCAATCTCGGCGGTCTCACCGATGACGATACCCATGCCGTGATCAATGAAGAAGCGCCGACCGATCTTCGCCCCCGGATGGATTTCGATACCGGTCATCCATCGCCCGAAATTGGACACCATGCGCGCCAGCCACTTCCACCCCGAACGCCACAGCGCATGCGCCAGACGATGCAGCCAGACGGCATGCAACCCCGGATAGCAGGTGACTACCTCAAAGGCATTGCGGGCCGCCGGATCGCGGTGGAAAACGCTCTGGATATCTTCTCGCATGCGCTCAAACATCAGACTTCCCCTGCTTGTGAGGCTCTCCGCGCACAGCCTTTTCCGTTTCGGTCAGGATGCCGCGCAGAATATTCATTTCCAGCTTGCTCACTGCACTGCGCCCGTACAGTCGGCGCAGACGCGTCATCAGGTGCCTTGGCTTCTGCGGATCGAGAAAACCGATCATCACCAGCACACGCCGCAGATGGCCGTAGAAGGACTCCAGTTCATCGGCCGTCGCTGCCTGGGCATTGAGCATCGCGGTAGACTCGAGCTTCTCTACCTTGGTTGGCAGACTCGAAGCAGTAAGCCAGGCCATGCGCACCTCATAGGCCAGCACCTGCACCGCCGCCGCCAGATTCAGCGAACTGAAATCCGGATTCGACGGAATATGCACGTGATACTGACATCGCTGCAGCTCTTCATTGGTCAGCCCGGCATATTCACGACCGAACACCAGTGCAACCTCGCCACCTGCGGCAGCCTGCTCGCAACTGGCCACGCCGCATTCGCGTGGATCGAGCAACGGCCAGGGAATACGCCGATCCCGCGCACTGGTCCCGACCACCAGGGTACAGCCCACCAGCGCCTCCTCCAGGGTTCCGACTACCAGCGCGGCATCCAGCACATCGGTAGCACCGGATGCCCGTGCGACGGCATCACCACTGGGGAATTCTTCGGGAGCGACCAACACCAGACGCGACAGGCCCATGTTTTTCATCGCCCGCGCGGCACCACCGATATTGCCCGGATGACTGGTGCCCACCAAAACCACGCGAATATTGTCCAGCAACGCAGACACTCTCAGAAATCTCAAGGGGGCGACGATCTTACCCAAGCCCTTCGATTAATACCATGCAGCGTACAGACGGCGCTTCATCGGCAAAGGTTTTCTGCTAACATGGCCGGCTTTCTTTAACGCCCCAGGTGAACCGCCCATGCAGCCCATGCTGAATATCGCCCTGCGCGCCGCTCGTAGCGCCGGTGAAATGATCTTTCGCTCGATCGAGCGCCTGGATGTCATCTCGGTCGACGAGAAGGACGCCAAGGATTACGTCACCGAGGTCGACAAAGCCGCTGAGCTGATGATCGTCCAGGCCATTCGCAAGGCCTACCCAACCCACAGCTTCCTGGGCGAGGAAGGCGGCGTGTTGGAAGGTAGTGGCGACGGCGCCGACTATCAGTGGATCATCGACCCACTGGACGGCACCACCAACTTCGTTCGCGGCGTACCGCACTTCGCCATCAGCATCGCCTGCAAATACCGTGGCCGCCTCGAGCACGCCATCGTCCTCGATCCGGTTCGCCAGGAAGAATTCACCGCCAGCCGTGGCCGCGGTGCCGCGCTCAATGGCCGTCGCCTGCGCGTCAGCAACCGCAAGAGCCTGGACGGCGCCCTGCTCGGTACCGGCTTTCCGTTCCGCGATGGCCAGCTAGATCACCTGGACAACTACCTGAATATGTTCCGCAGCCTGACCGGCCAGACCGCCGGCATCCGCCGCGCTGGTGCAGCGAGCCTGGACCTGGCCTATGTCGCCGCCGGTCGCTTCGATGCGTTCTGGGAGTTTGGCCTGTCCGAGTGGGACATGGCCGCTGGCGCCTTGCTGATTCAGGAAGCAGGCGGCCTGGTCAGCGATTTCAGCGGTGGCCATGAATTCCTCGAAAAGGGTCAGATCGTTGCCGGCAACACCAAATGCTTCAAGGCCGTACTGACCGCGATTCAACCGCACCTGGCGCCCTCGATGAAGCGCTAAGCGCGCATCAAAGGGTTAGCCGCCAAGGATGGCAAGCCATAAAAAAAGGTTCTTCACGGAATCCCGGGAAAGATAGAAACAAGAACGCCGGTTTGATGGATGATGTTCGTGCGAGCAAACACATCTACAAACCGGCGTTCTTGTGCACGATGTTAATACGTTCCTGCCCTTTTGGGAGGGCTTTTCTGTCATGGGCATCAGACCTGACGGCGAAGCGCTGTTGATCGATTTGATCCCACAGCCCAGCAGATTCCCCACCTGCAGCGGCTGTCATCAGCCCAGCACCACCATCCATGAATACTGTCAGCGCTCGATCCGTGACTTGCCCATTCTTGGCCGCTCGGTGCGATTGAATGTGGAGCTGCGACGCGTCGGATGTGGCGCATGCGGCAAGCGAATGGAATCAGTCAGCTGGCTTGACCGCTATTCGCGGATGACCAGACGGCTGGCCGAAGCTGTGATTCAGGCTTGCCGGCGGTTGCCCACCCTGCACGTCGCCGAGCTGTTTGGCTTGCATTGGGATAGCGTGCGCTTGCTGGAGCGACGGGCACTACAAACCACCTTGGAGAAGCTACCGAAAGCTCAGCCGAGGCGCTTGGTGATGGATGAGTTCGCCTTGTTCAAAGGGCATCGCTACGCCAGCGTTGTGCTGGATGCCGATACCCGACGGGTACTGTGGATTGGCGAAGGGCGCAGTCGAGCCGCCATCAGGCCTTTCTTTGAGGAACTGGGGCCGGAAGGCTGCGCTCGGATAGAAGCAGTGGCGATGGACATGAATACCGCGTTTGACCTGGAGGTGCGGCAACACTGCCCACAGACACGCGTGGTCTATGACCTGTTTCATGTGGTCGCCAAGTACGGTCGAGAGGTGATTGACCGAGTGCGAGTGGATGAAGCCAACCGTTTGCGGCATGACAAGCCTGCACGCAAGGTCATCAAGCAAGCGCGGTGGCTGCTGCTACGCAATCCAGAGAACCTCAAACGCGAAGACCAGCAAGTGCGCCTGCAGGATCTACTGGCCGCTAACCAGTCGCTGATGACGGTTTACCTGATGAAAGCCGAGCTTAAAGCGCTCTGGTCGCCCACTACTGCCTGGAGCTGGCGATCAGCCTGGAAGCAATGGCTGCGCTTGGCTGAAGAAAGCGAGATACCGGCACTGAAGCAGTTTGCTAAACGACTGAGGGGCTACTGGCGCGGCATCCTGAGCAGGGTGCGCTGGCCTATGCACACTGGTCAGTTGGAAGGGATTAACAACCGAATCAAGGTCATCAAACGGATGGCTTACGGCTACCGGGACAGCGAATTCTTCTTTATGAAAATCAAGAATGACTTTCCCGGAAATCCGTGAAGAACCTAAAAAAACGCCCCGAGGGGCGTTTTTTTATGGCTGACAGACTTATTGAGCCTGCTGCACCAATACCAATTCACCTTGTTTGTTGACGGGGATGCGGCTGCCCGGATCACGATCCATGCGCACGGTGCCAACCTGCTCACCCAGTTGGTACTTGACGTCATAGCCCACCAGCTTCTCGCTGGTATCAGTCACGGTGTTGCAGCGGGTTTCCGTGGTGGTGTAAGTGTCACGCTGCTGCATGCCTTCCTGAATCTTGTTGCCGGCATAACCACCGCCAACCGCACCGGCTACGGTAGCGATCTTCTTGCCCGTGCCGCCACCAACCTGGTTGCCCAGCAGACCACCGGCAATGGCGCCGATCGCAGTACCGGCAATCTGGTGCTGATCCTGCACCGGGCGCTGGCGGGTGACGGTGACATCCTGGCAGACCTCACGCGGCGTTTTCACGGTTTCGTTGATCGGCGTGACAGCCAGAACCTCGGCATAGTCCGGGCCGCGATCAACCAGGCTATAGGTGGCGACAGCACCACCAGCGGTCACACCCACAGCACCCAGTACGGCACCCACCAACATTGACTTGTTCATTTCATGTGTCTCCTAGGCTCGGCGACTCGCGCCTTTCTCCCTGCCTTGGACAGCAAAAAGCCGCGACAAGTTCGACTTGTCGCGGCTTTCGCTGACTTTCATGAAGTCCGTCACACCATCAGGGACGACCGTCGTCAGCCTCGGCTTCAGCCACCGGAGGAATCAGATCCTCGGCACTCAGTTTCAGCCACACCAGCACCGTGGCACCGATATAGACAGACGAGTAAGTCCCCACCACGACACCCACCAGCAGGGTCAGGGCAAAGGCTGCCAGCACTTCACCGCCGAATAACAGCAGCGCCAGCAATGCCAGCGCCGTGGACAACGAGGTGGCAATGGTGCGCAGCAGGGTCTGAGTGACCGACACATCGATATTCTCGATCAGCGATGTCTTGCGCAGTACACGGAAGTTTTCACGGATTCGGTCGTAGATGATGATGGTGTCGTTGAGCGAGTAACCAATCATCGCCAGCACCGCCGCCAGCACCGTCAGATCGAACGGAATCTGGAAGAACGCCAGCACACCCAGGGTGATCACCACGTCATGCACCAGCGATGCGATCGCGCCGACACCGAATTTCCACTGAAAGCGGAAGGCCAGATACAGCAGGATGCCGCCTAATGCCAGAAGCATGGCGATACCGCCCTGGTCACGCAGCTCTTCACCGACCTGCGGCCCAACGAACTCGACGCGCTTGACCTCAAAACGTGTCTCGGCGTCGACCTTGCGCAGCGCCGCTGCAACCTCATTACCCAGATCCGGTGAATCGCCCGCCAGGCGCACCAGCACATCGGTACTGGCGCCAAAGCTCTGCACCACGGCATCGGCGTAGCCTGCCTGACCCAGCTCGGTCTTGATCAGATCGAGATTGGCCGGCTGCTCGTACTGCAGCTCGATCAGGGTGCCGCCCGTGAAGTCCAGACCGAAGTTCAGCCCCTTGGCGAACAGCGCGCCCAGGCCAATCAGCGTCAGCAAGACCGTAATGGAGAAGGCGATATTGCGGATCGCCATGAAACGAATGGTTGACTTG
>CAZIZA010000240.1:0-5847 GCA_964543555.1 uncultured Pseudomonas sp. | reverse complement strand
TCGTCGCCCTGGCAGTCGTGTCCTACCTCATGGTCCTGCAATGGAACGAGGACTACGGCCAGGCTGCCCTGCCAGCCGAGGTTAGTACCTCGACCGCTGCGACGCCCGCCCTGCCCGACACCCCTGCTGCAAGCGCCAGCACCAGCGACGATATACCCACTGCTTTGGCCGAACCGACTGCGGCTGCCGTTGCGCCTAGCGCCGCTGTCAGTGACGAGCTGATTCGGGTCAAGACCGATGTGCTCGATCTGGCCATCGACCCGCGTGGTGGCGATATCGTGCAACTGCGTCTGCTGCAGTACCCGCGCCGTCAGGATCGCCCGGACGTGCCGTTCCAGCTGTTCGACAACGGCACCGAGCGTACCTACCTGGCACAAAGCGGCCTGATCGGCCAGAACGCCCCGGACAAGTCCAGTGGTCGTTCCCTGTGGAGCAGCGCCAAACAGAGCTACGAAATGGCCGATGGCCAGGACAGCCTGGTGGTCGATCTGACCTACAGCGAAAATGGCGTCAGCTACATCAAGCGCTACAGCTTCAAACGTGGCCTGAATCCACAGTGCTCGGCGCGTGAGCAAGAGCTGAAGAAGCCGGGCTGCATCGATCCGTCCGCCTACCAGGTCGACGTGCGTTACCTGATCGACAACCAGAGCGGTCAAGCCTGGAGCGGTAACCTGTTCGCCCAGCTCAAGCGTGACAACAGCGGCGACCCTTCCTCGACCACCGCAACCGGCACCGCGACCTACCTGGGCGCTGCCCTGTGGACCAGCGAAGAGCCTTATAAAAAGGTGTCGATGAAGGACATCGACAAGCAGTCCTTCAAGGAAACCGTTCAGGGTGGCTGGGTTGCCTGGCTGCAGCACTATTTCGTCACCGCCTGGGTGCCGAGCAAGGACAGTACCAATCTGGTCCAGACCCGCAAGGACAGCCAGGGTAACTACATCGTTGGTTTCACCGGCCCGTCCGTGCAGATCGCTGCCGGCGCCCAGGGCGAAACCGGCGCCATTCTGTATGCCGGCCCCAAGCTGCAGGAACATCTCGGCACCCTGTCTCCAGGCCTTGAGCTGACCGTTGACTACGGCTTCCTGTGGTTCCTGGCCCAACCGATCTTCTGGCTGCTGGAAGTGATCCATGGCCTGCTGGGCAACTGGGGTTGGTCGATCATCTTCCTGACCATCATCATCAAGCTGATCTTCTTCCCGCTGTCGGCCGCCAGCTACCGCTCGATGGCACGCATGCGTGCTGTATCGCCGAAACTGCAGGCACTGAAGGAACAGTTTGGTGATGATCGCCAGAAGATGTCCCAGGCGATGATGGAGCTGTACAAGAAAGAGAAGATCAACCCGCTGGGCGGCTGCCTGCCGATCCTGGTGCAAATGCCGGTATTCCTCGCTCTGTACTGGGTGCTGCTGGAATCCGTCGAGATGCGTCAGGCCCCCTGGCTGCTGTGGATCACCGACCTGTCGATCAAGGACCCGTTCTTCATCCTGCCGATCATCATGGGCGCCACCATGTTCATCCAGCAGCAGCTCAACCCGACACCGCCGGACCCCATGCAGGCCCGGGTGATGAAGCTGATGCCGATCATCTTCACCTTCTTCTTCCTGTGGTTCCCGGCGGGTCTGGTGCTGTACTGGGTGGTCAACAACTGCCTGTCCATCGCCCAGCAGTGGTACATTACGCGCAAGATCGAAGCGGCAGCGAAAACGGCTAACGCCTGATTCGCCAAGGCTTTCAAGCATCACGCAAACGCCCCATGATTGGGGCGTTTTGCTATCCGGCGTAACGCCCATACCTTCATCTACAGCGAGTACTGACATGAACCATGCCCGAGACACCATCGCCGCTGTCGCCACTGCCCAGGGTCGGGGCGGCGTGGGCATCGTGCGGGTGTCCGGGCCTTTGGCCGGGCAACTGGCCCGGAGCATGTGCCGACGCGAGTTGAAGGCGCGCTTCGCGCATCATGGCCCTTTCTTCGGTGAGCAGGGACTGACACTGGACGAAGGCCTGGCCATCTACTTCCCCGGCCCCCACTCCTTCACGGGTGAAGACGTACTGGAACTGCAGGGCCATGGCGGTCCGGTGGTGCTTGATCTGTTGCTGCGCCGCTGTCTGGAGCTGGGCGCACGTCTGGCTCGACCCGGTGAGTTCAGCGAACGGGCGTTTCTCAACGACAAGCTCGACCTGGCCCAGGCCGAAGCTATCGCTGACCTCATCGAAGCCAGCTCCGAACAGGCCGCGCGCAATGCGCTGCGTTCACTGCAAGGCGAGTTCTCCAGACGTGTGCATGCGCTGACCGAATCACTGATCCAGCTGCGTATCTACGTCGAGGCAGCCATCGACTTCCCCGAGGAGGAGATCGATTTCCTCGCTGACGGCCATGTGCTGAGCCAGCTCGATACAGTTCGCGCAGATTTATCCACAGTACTACGTGAGGCAGGGCAAGGCGCTCTGCTGCGTGACGGCATGACCGTGGTCATCGCCGGCCGGCCCAATGCCGGCAAATCCAGCCTGCTCAATGCCCTGGCCGGGCGTGAAGCGGCTATCGTCACCGATATCGCCGGCACCACACGCGACGTGCTGCGCGAACATATCCACATCGACGGCATGCCCCTGCACGTGGTCGACACCGCTGGCCTGCGTACGACCGATGACCAAGTCGAGCGCATCGGCGTAGAGCGTGCGCTCAAGGCCATCGGCGAGGCCGACCGGGTGCTGCTGGTGGTGGACTCCACCGCACCGGAAGCGGCAGATCCCTTTGCCCTGTGGCCGGAGTTTCTTGAGCAGCGCCCGGATCCGGCACGCGTCACCCTGATTCGCAACAAGGCTGACCTGTCCGGCGAAACAGTAGCGCTGGAAACCAGTGCCGATGGCCACGTCACGCTGAGCCTGTCGGCCAAGTCCGCAGACGGCCTCGAGCTACTGCGCGAGCATCTGAAGGCCTGCATGGGTTATCAACAGACCGCCGAAAGCGGTTTCAGCGCGCGGCGTCGCCACCTCGAAGCGCTGTTGCAGGCGCAGCAGCACCTCGAGCACGGCCGCAACCAGCTCACCCTGATGGGCGCGGGTGAACTGCTGGCCGAGGATCTACGCATGGCCCAGCAGGCGCTGGGTGAGATCACTGGCGCCTTCAGCAGCGACGATCTGCTGGGGCGCATCTTCTCCAGCTTCTGCATCGGCAAGTGACGCCAGATACCCAGGCCCTCTGCGCTCGCTATCCTCTTATCCACAGCTCGCCTGCAGAAGCGGATTTATCCGTCAAAAGAGCATAGGTCACGCCGTTAATCCGCCTCTTCCTGCCTCCCCGGATTTCATCCGGGCTACGAACTGCAGGCCAGACACCGGCGGTGTCTGGGGCTGACAGCGATGACAGTCGTCGGTTCGTCCAAGCCAACTTATACAAGCGTGAGGTCCTATAAGGCTGACACGGCACTGTGACTGTGCGTTTTTCAGCCGAAACCCAGGGCTCTGAAGAGTTATTCATGACGAAATAAACTCTGTGGAAAACCTGCCGTGAACCCTGCCCATAACCCTATGATAAAGCTGGGCGTAACACCCGCTGTGGGTAACTGGCACTTCCATCCACAGCGGTTCAGCAGCTTTTGCAGTGGATCCGAGCAGGAAGAGCACAGGCTTATTATGGGCTGTACAGCCCATACACCTTGGGCTGCAGAGTGTTATCCACAGAAATGCCTTGCTCTATACATAAACATAAAGAACAAGCTTTATAAAAATTCTCTTTTTCTATTCTTTATAAGTCTGAGCCGCTTTTCACAGGGCAAACCTAATCAGGTCACGGCCATCGTCCAATCGCCCATCAACAAGCGGCTGGCTATTTTTTGTGCAGAAGGCTTCATTCAGCAGGCTGAAGTCCCTATACTTGCCGCCTTTCTGAAAACCCCCTTTCTCAACAGGCACGAGGTGCGTGGTGGATTTCCCTTCCCGTTTTGACGTGATCGTAATCGGTGGCGGTCATGCCGGTACCGAAGCAGCCCTGGCTGCAGCACGCATGGGCGTGAAGACCCTGCTGCTCACCCACAATGTCGAGACCCTTGGCCAGATGAGCTGCAACCCAGCCATCGGCGGGATTGGCAAAAGCCACCTGGTCAAGGAAATCGATGCCCTCGGTGGTGCCATGGCCACCGCTACCGACAAGGGCGGCATTCAGTTCCGTATTCTCAATAGCCGCAAAGGTCCGGCCGTACGTGCCACCCGTGCTCAGGCTGATCGTGTGTTGTACAAGGCAGCGGTACGCGAGATTCTGGAGAACCAGGCCAATCTGTGGATTTTTCAACAGGCAGCCGATGACCTGATTGTGGAAAACGCTGAGGTCAAGGGCGTCGTTACCCAGATGGGGCTCAGGTTTCATGCCGACTCTGTGGTGTTGACCACAGGCACCTTCCTTGGCGGACTTATCCACATTGGCCTGCAGAATTACTCCGGCGGCCGTGCCGGAGATCCGCCCTCGATCGCTCTGGCGCATCGCTTGCGTGAGCTGCCGCTGCGTGTTGGCCGCCTCAAGACCGGCACACCGCCGCGCATCGACGGCCGTTCGGTGGATTTCTCGGTAATGACCGAGCAGCCAGGCGATACACCTACACCGTTGATGTCTTTCCTCGGCAAGCGTGAGCACCAGCCCAAGCAGATCAGTTGCTGGATTACCCACACCAACGCCCGTACCCACGAAATCATCGCCGCCAACCTCGACCGTTCGCCGATGTACTCAGGGGTGATCGAAGGGGTTGGCCCGCGCTACTGCCCATCGATCGAGGACAAGATCCACCGCTTCGCGGACAAGGACAGCCACCAGGTGTTCATCGAGCCGGAAGGCCTGACCACCCATGAGCTGTACCCCAACGGCATCTCCACTTCGCTGCCGTTCGACGTGCAACTGCAGATCGTGCGCAGTATCCGGGGGATGGAGAATGCGCATATCGTGCGCCCCGGTTATGCCATCGAATACGACTACTTCGACCCGCGCGACCTCAAGTACAGCCTGGAAACCAAGGTCATCAGCGGGTTGTTCTTTGCCGGGCAGATCAACGGCACAACCGGCTACGAAGAGGCCGGTGCGCAGGGTTTGCTGGCGGGCTGCAACGCCGCGCTGCGTGCTCAGGGCAAAGAGGCCTGGTGCCCGCGCCGTGACGAGGCCTACATCGGCGTACTGGTCGACGACCTGATCACCCTCGGCACCCAGGAGCCGTACCGCATGTTCACCTCGCGTGCCGAGTACCGGCTGATCCTGCGTGAGGACAATGCCGACCTGCGCCTGACCGAAAAAGGCCGCGAACTGGGATTGATTGACGACGAACGCTGGGCCGCTTTCGAGGCCAAGCGCGAAGGCATCGTCCGGGAGGAACAGCGTCTGAAAAGCACCTGGGTTCGCCCAGGCACGCCGCAGGGGGATGCCATCGCTGCACGCTTCGGTACGCCGCTGACCCACGAATACAACCTGCTCAACCTGCTGGCACGCCCCGAAATCGACTACGCCACTCTGGCTGAAGTGACCGAGGCGCCGGCTGTGGATAACCAGGTGGCCGAACAGGTCGAGATCAAGACCAAGTACGCCGGTTACATCGACCGTCAGCAGGACGAGATCGCCAAGCTGCGCGCCAGTGAGGACACCAAGCTGCCGCAAGACCTGGACTACAGCACCATTTCCGGGCTGTCCAAGGAGATCCAGTTCAAGCTCGGCAACACGCGTCCGGCCACGCTGGGCCAGGCAGGCCGCATCCCCGGCGTCACGCCTGCGGCGATTTCCCTGCTGCTGATTCACCTGAAAAAGCGCAGTGCGGGTCAGAAGCTGGAGCAGAGCGCCTGATGTCGGTTACTCAACGTCACGCCGAAGAA
>CAZIZA010000239.1:0-5856 GCA_964543555.1 uncultured Pseudomonas sp. | reverse complement strand
GTGTAGATCTGCGCGATCTGTTCGCGCAGCAGGAACATCAGGCTGGCCGATATGCAGGCATAGCCCAGTGCCGCCGCCATGCTTACCCCGGCAGCGAAGCGCGCCTCGCGCGGCTGGCCACGACCCAGCGCCTGGCCGACGCGCACCGTGGCGGCCATGGCCAGCGAGTAGGGGATCATGAACACCATGGAGCTGAAGTTCAGGGCGATCTGGTGCCCGGCTACTACGGTGGCGCCAAGGCCGCCGATCAGCAGGGCGATGACCGCGAAGATGCTCGATTCGGCAAAGACCGCGATACCGATGGGTACACCAATGCTCAGCAGGCGTTTGATCACTGTCCACTGCGGCCATTCGAAACGGGTAAACAGTGCACTGGCACGGTAGTAGGGCGCCCACTTCACCCAGATCAGCATGCCGATCAGCATGAAGCCCATCACCAGCGCGGTCGCCCAGCCGCAGCCGACACCCCCCATGGCCGGCAGGCCGAACTTGCCGTAGATGAAGATGTAGTTGGCGGGAATGTTCAGCAGCAGGCCGAGAATGCCCAGCACCATGCTCGGACGGGTGTGACCGAGACCGTCGCTGAAACAACGCAGCACGTGATACAGCGCCACTGCCGGGAAGCCCAATGCAACGGCGCGCAGGTAACCCATGGCAGGCGCGATCAGTTCGGGATCGACGTTCATGATGCGCAGGATGAATTCGGCGTTCCACAGCAGTGTCGCCGCGCAACCGCCGACGGCCAGCGCCAGCCAGAGCGCCTGACGTACCAGCGGGCCGATGGCTGCCTCCTCGCCGGCGCCGAAGCGCTGCGCCACCTTGGGCGTAGTGGCCAACAGGATGCCGGTCATCAGCAGGAACACCGGTACCCAGATCGAGTTGCCCAGCGCCACGGCCGCCAGATCCTGGGGGCTGACGCGCCCGGCCATCAGCGTATCAACGAAGCCCATGGCGGTGTGTGCCAACTGGGCGATGATGATGGGCGTGGCCAGGATGAGCAGGCTGCGCAGTTCCGTGCGCACGCGGCCAAAGCGGGTGTCGGTGGACATTTCGATTCTTCGGGATAGCAGGAAACCGCGTAGTTTACGCTTTGACGCAGCGGTCAGGAAAGGGCGATCGGCGGCATCAAAGGCGACGCTGAGGAGTGGGCTGTCTTAGAATGGCGGTCTGCCAGATGGAGCGCGCCATGCATATAGTTGCCGACGAAAACATTCCCCTGCTTGATGAGTTCTTTGCTGCGTTCGGCAGTATTCGCCGTTTGCCCGGGCGTGGCATCACGGCGGCCGATGTGCGTGATGCCGACCTGTTGCTGGTGCGCTCGGTCACTCAGGTGAACCGTGCCTTGCTTGAAGGCAGCCGGGTCCGTTTCGTTGGCACCTGTACCATCGGCACCGACCATCTGGATCTCGAATACTTCGCTGAAGCCGGTATCGCCTGGAGCAGCGCGCCGGGCTGCAATGCCCGTGGCGTGGTCGATTATGTGCTGGGTAGCGTGCTGACCCTGGCCGAGCGTGAGGGCGTTGCGCCGGATGCGCGCGTCTATGGCGTGGTCGGAGCGGGCCAGGTCGGTGGGCGTCTGGTCGGTCTATTGCAGGGCTTGGGTTGGCAGGTGCGTGTGTGCGATCCGCCGCGGCAAGCCGCCGAGGGCGGCGACTTCGTCAGCCTGGCGCAGATCATCGGTGAATGCGATGTGATTAGCCTGCATACACCGCTGGACGCTTCGACCCGTCACCTGTTCGATGCGGCGCGTCTGGCTGCGCTCAGGCCTGGCACCTGGCTGATCAATGCCAGTCGCGGTGCCGTGGTGGACAACACCGCGCTGCGCAACCTGTTGCCACAGCGGCCTGATCTGAAGGCCGTGCTGGACGTCTGGGAAGGCGAACCGCAGGCCGATGTCGAGCTGGCTGCGCTGTGCCAACTGGCGACGCCGCATATCGCTGGCTACAGCCTGGACGGTAAGTTGCGCGGCACGGCGCAGATCTACCAGGCCTGCTGTCGGGCGCTCGGTGTGGCTGAGCAGGTGAACCTGGCCGATCTGTTGCCGGCGCCCTGGCTCAGCGAGCTGAGCATCGACGGCAGCGCCGATCCTGCCTGGGTGCTGGCCAGCATGTGCCGGGCGGTCTACGACCCGCGCCGTGACGATGCGGATTTTCGCCGCAGCCTGGTTGGCGATGCCGATACCCGTAAGGCTGCATTCGATCGCTTACGCAAGCATTACCCGATGCGCCGCGAGATCGATGGCTTGCGCGTACGTATTCAGGGTGATTCAGCGCCGCTGGCTGCTCTGGTACGAGCCCTGGGCGCCACCGTTTCGTAGGGTGGGTTAGCCGCCTGTCACGCTTGCAGAACAGTTTGCTAAGGCCGGTGCGGCGGCCATCCGAGCGCGCTGGGTTTATCTGCGTCTGGAAGCCCGGCACTCGGCGGAGCTAACTAACCTACGGATAGTGCGATATCTGTATATGTTATTTTGCCTTAATTAAATTGCATGCAATTTAATTGCTCGCTACTTTTTTCGTCACTTCAAGCCCATTCAGGACGATTCCCCATGAGCAATGCACTTTTCGATATCCCGGTCACCACAATTAAGGGCGAACAGAAGACCCTGGCCGACTTCGGCGGCAAGGCCGTGTTGGTGGTCAACACCGCCAGCAAATGTGGCTTCACCCCGCAGTACAAAGGCCTGGAAAGTGTCTGGCAGCAATACCGGGACAAGGGCTTGGTAGTGCTGGGTTTTCCCTGCAACCAGTTCGGCAAGCAGGAGCCGGGCGACGAGGGCGCCATTTCCGAGTTCTGCGAGCTGAACTTCGGCGTCAGCTTCCCACTGTTCAAGAAGGTAGACGTCAATGGCAGCGATGCCCATCCGCTGTTCGTACAACTCAAGAAGCGCGCACCGGGTCTGCTGGGCAGTCAGGGCATCAAGTGGAACTTCACCAAGTTCCTGATCGGTGAAGACGGCCAGGTGGTCAAGCGCTTCGCTCCGACCACCAAGCCCGAAGAGCTCTCCAGCGAGATCGAAGCCCTGCTGAGATGAATGCTTTGGACACCACCGGGCTGCAGTTGGACAATCAGTTGTGCTTCAAACTCTACGCCGCTTCGCGTGGGGTGATCCGCGCCTACAAACCGATGCTCGACGCGCTGGGTCTGACCTACCCGCAGTATCTGGCCATGCTGGTGCTGTGGGAGTGGCAGGAGCGACCGCCCGAACAGCCTACGCTGAAGGCGCTCGGGCAACGCCTGCAGCTCGATTCCGGCACCCTGACGCCGCTGCTCAAGCGTCTGGAGCAGATGGACCTGGTGCAGCGTCGTCGCGCGCAGACGGATGAACGCGAGGTGCATCTGGCGCTGAGCGAGGCTGGCACGCTGCTGCAGGCGCAGGTTCAGCCGCTCAAGGCACAATTGTTCTGCCATTTAGGTGATCAGGATCTGCTGGAGATGGAAGGGCTGCGGCGTAACCTGGATCGTCTGTTGGCGCGGCTCAGCGGATAACGTCGCTGGGCAGCCAGGCGTCGAGCATGGCTGCCAGTTCTTCTCGGCGGAAGGGTTTGGCCAGGTAGTCGTTCATCCCGGCGGCGCGGCAGCGCTCACGTTCATCGGACAGCGCATTGGCGGTCAGGGCGATGATGGGCAGTTGCAGCAAGCGACCGTTGTGGCGAATGCGTCGGCTGGCTTCGTAGCCATCCATCACGGGCATGTTGCAGTCCATCAGGATCAGGTCGATGGTCTCCTGTTCCAGTATCTCCAGTGCTTCAGCTCCGTGCGCTGCGAGCCGGACCTGATAGCCGAGCTTGACCAGCATGCCCTTGGCGACCATCTGATTGACCGGGTTATCTTCGACCAGCAGTACGCGCGCCGTACTGGCCCGTTCAGGCTGCATCTGGGGGCTGTTGTGCAGGTCGTTGTGGTCGCTGAGCAGGATGTGCCTTAGCACCTGAAGCAAACCGTTGCGCGCCAGAGGTCGGGCTATTTGCAGCAGCGGCATGAGCCGCTGCGTCTGCTCGGGCGGCAGGAAGTTGCCGTAGGCAGTGACCAGCAGTACAGGGGTGCTGATGGCTGGGCGAATGCCCAGTAGGCATTCGGGGCAGTCGCTGATCAGCAGGTCGGCTTGCACGCCGAGCAGGCTGGCATCGGTATCCAGGCGCTGATAGCTCAGTCCCCAGGTCGGCAGCCACTGGCTGAGCATCTGTTGCAAACCGCTGCTGGCAGGGGTGAGTGCGATGATGCGGCCTTTCAGCTCAGGCTGTGAGCTGGCGGGTACATGGGTGGGCAGCGGTAGCTCGGCACAAAATTCGCTGCCGAAGCCTTCTTTCGACTGCACGCTCAGTTTGCCCAGCATGGCTTCGCACAGCCGTCGTGTCAGGGCCAGGCCGAGGCCGGTGCCACCGTACTCACGGGTTATCCCCACTTCGGCTTGAGCGAAGGGTTGGAAGATGCGCGCTTGTGCATCTGCAGCGATGCCGATACCGGTATCGCGTACACGGATGCTGATGCCATTCGCGCTGCAAGCGACGCTCAGGTCGACCCGGCCGAAACGGGTAAATTTGAGCGCATTGGACAGCAGGTTGCTGATGATCTGGCGCACCCGTGTGGGGTCGCCCAGCACCTGTGCCGGCAGTGTCGGATCGATCAGGCAGGTCAGCTCCACCGCGCTGGCGGCGTTCTGTGACAGCAGGCTGGCGGTTTCCTCGGCCAGGGCGGCAGGATCGAACGGAATTTTCTCCAGCTCGAGCTGGCCTGCCTCGAATTTGGACAGGTCGAGAATGTCGTTGAGCAACTCCACCAGTACTTTGCCGGAATCATGAGCGATACCCAGTTGCTGGCGCTGCTCGGCACTGAGGGGGCCGTCCAATGCCAATGCCAGCATACCCAGCAGGCCGTTGAGCGGTGTGCGAATCTCATGGCTCATGTTGGCCAGGAAGGCCGAGCGTGCCTGCGCCATGTTCAGCGCCGTGCTGCGTGCTGCCTCCAGCTCGCTATTGGACTGGCTGAGACGGGCGTTGGTGGCCTTGAGTTCGGCGGTGCGTGCCGAGACGATATTTTCCAGTTCACTCAGGTACTGGGTCAGCCGATCTTCGGCATTACGCCTATGCTCGATCTCCTGGGCGATACTCGACAATTGACGGTTGGTGACATTCACCAGCGTACCGATCTCATCACGCTCGTGACCCTTTGGGCAGGGTACCGGGCGGTGATGCGGGTCCTGCGGATTGCGCTCACTGAGCGCGCGAATCACTCCGGTGAGTGGTTTGGTCAGCATGAAGTAAAACAGCACCAGCAGAATCAGCGACAGCAGCAGGCTGCGGGCGAAACCGGTGAGCAGGGTCAGCAGCGAGCGCCGCAGGAAGTGGCTGCCGAAGGCATAGGTGTCGATCTCCAGGCGCAGGAAACCAAGCGCCTCGTCAGGCGCGTGTGAGACGAACAGCGGATCCTTGAAGGTGCGCTCGGCGCCAAACAGGCTGTCACTCAGGAAGCGGTAGCGATTCTCGCTACGTGGGCGACTGACGCTGGCCAGCGCCAGGCCACTGTTGTCGACCAGCTCGGCGCGGATTACAGCCGGCGAGCGCAGCAGGCCCAGGACCAGCTCCTGCGCCAGTTCGGCATCGATGTTGTAGGCGATACGGGCGGCAGGGTTATGGCTGATTTCCAGTAGCGCGCGAATCTCACGGTTGATGGAGGCTTCTTCGCTGGCATAATCGATCGCCACCTGAGTGACGCTCAGCAGCGTGCCTAGGATAAATGCCACCAGCACGGTCAGGCCGGCCTGTTTGAATGACAGGCGATGGGTGAGCGATATGTCCATAAAGGCGTGCGTCGTCTCTGATCCTTGGGCGCTTGCCAAGCATAGCTGATAGCGACCCT
>CAZIZA010000238.1:1331-5857 GCA_964543555.1 uncultured Pseudomonas sp. | reverse complement strand
CCAGGCTGCCTTTCATGTCCGCTGCGCCACGGCCGCAGAGCATGCCGTCTTCATCGACGCGCACGTCAAACGGCTGGTACTGCCAGGCGTCCAGCGGGCCGGTGGGCACTACATCGGTATGGCCGGCGAAGCACAGTACCGGGCCGTCGCCACCGCGTTTGGCCCAGAAATTCTCCACCTCTTCGATACGCATGGGCTCCACCTCGAAACCACAGGCGGCCAGACGGCGCATCATCAGCTCCTGGCAGCCTTCGTCGACCGGGGTGACGGACGGGCGGCGGATCAGGTCGAAGGCGAGTTCCAGGGTCGGGGTGAGGGGGGCGGTCATGGTGGCTCCGGTACGGCGGCTGGCGTGAAAGCTGGCCATCTTAACAGGCCCGCGCCGAAACTACCCAGCCACCGGCCGTCTGCGGGGCTTGGGTGGGGGCGGTGCTGTCCCTATAATGCGCGCCTTCCTGAAGGTGGTGAGATGAACACAGACGATCAACGATTCGGCGGCATAGCCCGGCTTTACGGCCAGGAGGGCTATCAGCGCCTGGCAGCGGCGCACGTGGCGGTAGTTGGCATCGGCGGCGTGGGCTCCTGGGTAGCCGAGGCGTTGGCGCGCTCCGGGGTTGGCGAGATATCCCTGTTTGATCTGGATGACGTCTGCATCACCAACACCAACCGGCAGATCCAGGCACTCGACGGCGCGGTGGGCAAGGCCAAGGTCGAGGTAATGGCCGAGCGTATCCGCGCCATCAACCCCAACTGCGTGGTGCATGCGGTGGCCGACTTCGTTACCCGCGAGACCATGGCCGAGTACATCACCGAGCAGCTCGACGGAGTGATCGACTGCATCGACAGCGTGCCGGCCAAGGCGGCGCTGATCGCCTGGTGCAAGCGGCGCAAGATCCAGATCGTCACTACCGGCGGTGCAGGTGGGCAGATCGATCCGACTCAGTTGCAGGTGGCCGATCTGAACAAGACGTTCAACGATCCATTGGCGGCCAAGGTGCGCTCCCTGTTGCGCCGTGACTATGGTTTTTCGCGCACACCGGGGCGCAATTACAGCGTGCCCTGCGTGTTCTCTACCGAGCAATTGCGTTACCCCAAGCCCGATGGCAGCGTGTGCCAGGCCAAGGGCTTTGTCGGCGAGGGGGTGCGTCTGGACTGCGCGGGCGGCTTCGGCGCGGTGATGATGGTCACCGCCACCTTCGCCATGGCGGCCACCGCCAAGATGGTGGACAAGCTGGTGGCCGGAGCGCGCCGGCCTGCCGAACGTCAGCGCGCTGAGTGAGCCACGACTGGCTGCAACGGCAGTGGCCAATGCCTGTTGCGCCGCTACTGGTCGTGTCCTGCGCTCACCCAGCCCCCGCTAAATTTGAACAAGGCGTCTTTGCGTCCGTCGTTGCGCCAGGATGATCCGTACATAGCCTGCGTCAGTTCAAGTGTTGCCGAGCGTGGGGGCCTGCAGCAGGCACTCAGTACAGGCAATGCCGACGACTGGCCACCTAATCCCCCCAACCAGGTGCTGCGTGATTGAGTTACCTGCCTCCCTTTAGGAACCATGAGCATGCTTAATAACGATGTACTGCGCAGCCTGCGCTACCTGCTGGATATCAACGATGCCACGCTGGAGGCGATTTGCCAGTTGGCGGATTACCCAGTGGAGCCGGGGCTGATTTCGGCGTGCCTGCTACGTGAAGATGAGCCCGGTTATCGCGCCTGCAGCGATGTGTTGCTGGCGCACGTGCTCGAAGGGCTGGTGTTCCATAAGCGCGGAAAAGATGACAGCAGGCCGCGCTTGCCGGTGGAAAAGCGCCTGAATAACAACCAGATCCTGAAGAAGCTGCGCGTGGCGTTCGAACTGCGTGACGACGATATTCAGTCCATTCTGCAAGCGGCAGACCTGCCGATGACCAAGAGCGAGCTTAGCGCCCTGTTCCGCGCGCCGGGGCATAAGCACTTTCGTGAGTGCGGCGACCAGATCCTGCGTAACTTCCTGCGGGGCTTGACGTTGCGCGAGCGGGGCAAGAGCGACTCGTGATGTGATCCTGTCGAAATGATGAAGAGCGTTCGCGGTCTTCGTAGGGTGCGTGAGCGGCGCCAAACGTAACCCTACAGGCGACGTCCCTGCGCTGTGCCCATTGAGGATTAGGGCGCAGCATGTCTTGCGGGTTTGACTCCCATATACAGCATGCGCCTAACCCACCTTACGGTGATCCGGTATGTCAGGGCTCAGCCAGCACGCGCATACGCTGTAGTACGGCATTAAGACCATTGCTGCGCGAGGGCGATAGCTGTCGCTGCAGCCCCAACTGGTTGAACCAGTCGACCAGATCGACACGGCTCAGCTCGGCACTGGACAGGCCTTCGACCCGAGCCAGCAATAGCGCCAGCAAACCACGCAGCAGGCGGGCGTCGCTGCTGGCGCGAAAGTGCAGATGGTTACCTCGTCGTTCGGCGATCAGCCAGACCAGGCTCTCGCAGCCATGCACACGGTGCTCGTCGACCCGCTCGGCATCGCTCAATGGTGCCAGGCGTTCACCCCATTGCATCAGCAGGCGCGCGCGCTGTTCCCAGCCGGGGCGGGCGGAAAAGACTGCCAGTGCTTCCTGAGCGGCGACTGGCAGACTCATGGCGAGGGACTCCCGTAGCATGTAGGAGCGGCTTGAGCCGCGATGGTCCGGGTGCCGATATTCGCGGCTGAAGCCGCTCCTGCAACGAGCAATGGGCGGCATTTCATCGCAGCAGTTCCAGGGCGTTATCCAGGGCATTGAAGAAGCGCTGCAGGTCCTCGCCATCGTTGTAAAGCCCGAGCGAAACGCGCACCGCGCCACTCAGGCCGAGGCCTTTCATCAGTGGCATGGCACAGTGATGTCCGGCGCGCACGGCGATGCCCTGTTCGCTGAGCAGGTGCGCCAGGTCGGCGTTATGCACGCCATCGACACAAAAGCTGGCCAGGGCCAATTGAGGTTGCCCCAGCAGACGAACACCGTCACGCGCCTGCAGGCCGGCCAGCAGCTCTGCATGCAGGGCCGCTTCATGCCGGGCTACGGCGGCATGATCCAGGCTGTTCAGCCAGCTCAGTGCAGCGCCCAGGGCAATGACCGCGGAAACCGCCGGTGTACCGGCCTCGAAGCCCAGCGGTGCAGGGCGAAAGCGCGCGTCGAGGTAGTCGGCATCGAGCACCATCTCGCCGCCGAACTGCCAGTGCTGCAACTTCGCCAGCGCTTCGCGGCGGCCATATAGCAGGCCGACACCATCCGGGCCGTAGAGCTTGTGCGACGAGCAGACATAGAAGTCGCAGCCCAGCCCCTGCATGTCGTGACGACCATGCACCGCGCCCTGAGCGCCGTCGACCACCGTGACGGCGCCTTGCGTACGCGCCAGGGCCAGCAGTTCGTCCAGCGGCTGCCAGCGCCCCAGTACGTTGGACAGTTGCGAGACTGCCAGCAGGCGGGTGCGTGGGCTGATCAGTCGGGCCGCTTGTTGCAGGTCGATGCTGCCAGCGTCATCGAGCGGAAGAACTACCAGTTCCAGGCCGCGACGCTTGGCCAGTTGCTGCCAGGGCAGCAGGTTGGCATGGTGCTCCAGTGCACTGATGACGATCTGCTCGCCCGGCTGCAACAAGTGCTCCAGGCCGTAGGCCAGCAGATTCAATGACTCGGTGGCGCCACGCGTGAAGATGATCTCTTCGCTGCTGGCCGCGTTCAGCCACTGCGCGGCCTTGCTGCGTGTCGCCTCGAAGGCGCGGGTGGCACGCTCGCCCGGCAGGTGCTGGGCGCGATGCACATTGGCGACGCCGCCGCTGAGATAGCCGAGCAGGGCGTCCAGCACCGCTTGCGGTTTCTGTGCGGTGGCGGCGCTGTCCAGGTAGGTCTGGCCTTCGGCTTCGAGGGCGAGAATGCCGGGGAAATCGGCCCGCCAGGGGGAGGTCAGTGACATGCTTTGTCAGATCCGCGTGGGTTTACCCTCACCCCCGGCCCCTCTCCCGGAGGGAGAGGGGAGGTATGACGATTAATTGTGGGCGTGCAGGGCTTCGTTCAGCTCAATAGCCGACTTGTGGGTCTTGCACTCCACGGCGCCGGTCAGCGAGTTGCGACGGAACAGCAGGTCCGGCTGGCCAGCCAGGTCGCGCGCCTTGACCACCTTGACCAGGGCGTTGCCCTCGTCGAGCAGGTTCACCTTGGTGCCGGCGGTGATGTACAGACCGGCTTCGACGGTGTTGCGGTCGCCCAGCGGGATGCCGATGCCGGCGTTGGCGCCGATCAGACAGCCTTCGCCGACGCTGATGATGATGTTGCCGCCACCGGACAGGGTGCCCATGGTCGAGCAACCGCCACCCAGGTCCGAACCCTTGCCGACGAATACGCCGGCGGAAACGCGGCCTTCGATCATGCCCGGACCTTCGGTACCGCCGTTGAAGTTGACGAAGCCTTCGTGCATCACGGTGGTGCCTTCGCCGATGTAGGCCCCCAGACGCACGCGGGCGCTGTCGGCGATACGCACGCCGGCCGGTACCACGTAGTCGGTCATTTTCG
>CAZIZA010000238.1:0-1231 GCA_964543555.1 uncultured Pseudomonas sp. | reverse complement strand
CGGGCGCTGTCGGCGATACGCACGCCGGCCGGTACCACGTAGTCGGTCATTTTCGGGAACTTGTCTACCGAGAACACTTCCAGCAGCTCGCCCTTAAGGCGTGCTTCCAGCTGACGCTCGGCCAGTTCAGCGAGGTCGACGGCGCCCTGGCTGGTCCAGGCTACGTTGGGCAGCAGCGGGAAGATTCCGGCCAGGTTCAGGCCGTGCGGCTTGACCAGACGATGCGACAACAGGTGTAGCTTTAGGTAGGCCTCCGGGGTGCTGGTCAGTGCTACGTCTTCTGCGAGGAAGGTGGCCACCAGCGGGTTGTGGCTTTCGGCCAGACGGGTCAGCAGCGCGGCTTGCGTAGCGTCCACGCCTTTCAGGGTTTCGGCCAGATCACCTGCTTGCGCGGTGGTGAAGGCGATGGCCTGGTTGCCACCCTGATAGCCGAGGATTTCAGCGGCCTTGGCCACGAGGTCGGCAGCAGGGTTGAGCAGCGGTTGTGCGTAGAAGACTTCCAGCCAGTTGCCCTGGCGGTTCTGGGTGCCAACACCAAAGGCGATGCTGAAGAGGGTGGTGCTCATTTGAAAGGTTCCTTGCAACGAAATCGAGTGAGAGTGATCAGGCCAGCGCGGCTTGGTAGATATCCGGTTTGAAACCGACCAGCGTCTTGCCGCCCAGGTCGAGTACCGGGCGTTTGATCATCGACGGCTGGGCCAGCATCAGTTCGATGGCCTTGTCCTGGTCGAGATCGGCTTTCTGCGCGTCATCGAGTTTGCGGAAGGTGGTGCCGGCACGGTTCAGGATGGTCTGCCAGCCATGCTCGTTGCACCACTTTTCCAGGTTTGCACGGTCGATCCCGGCGCTCTTGTAGTCGTGGAAGGCATACGTGATCTGCTGTTCATCGAGCCAGGCTCTGGCTTTTTTCATCGTGTCGCAGGCCTTGATGCCATACAGGACGTAACTCATTGATCTTCCTCTGATGAGTGGCGTGCCGGAAGGTCCGGGAAACACAGCGGGCCATTATGCCACGTCGCATCCCGAGGTGGCGGCGGCTGTCACTGCGATGTGTTACAGCGCCTGTTTGCAGTAGAGGCGCGTAGCCCGGACAAAATCCGGAAAGCCATGGTGCGGCTATCCCCGGATTTCATCCGGGCTACGGTGCTGGAGGCTCGCGGCTAAAGCCCCTCCTGCAAACCAAACCGCTGTGGGGGGGGCGTTAGCCGCGCCGGGTTTAGCCGGTCAGGCG
>CAZIZA010000237.1:0-5951 GCA_964543555.1 uncultured Pseudomonas sp. | reverse complement strand
CCCTGCCTCGACGTGGACAACGGCCGCGTGGTCAAGGGCGTCAAGTTCGAGAACATCCGCGATGCCGGCGATCCGGTGGAGATCGCCCGTCGCTACGATGAGCAGGGTGCCGACGAGATCACCTTCCTCGACATCACCGCCAGCGTCGATGGCCGTGACACCACCCTGCACACCGTCGAGCGCATGGCCAGTCAGGTGTTCATCCCGCTGACCGTGGGCGGCGGTGTGCGCACCGTGCAGGACATCCGTAACCTGCTCAATGCCGGTGCCGACAAGGTGTCGATCAACACCGCAGCTGTGTTCAATCCCGAGTTCGTCGGCGAGGCCGCGGCGCGCTTCGGCTCGCAGTGCATCGTTGTCGCCATCGACGCCAAGCGCGTCTCCGCTCCTGGCGAGCCGGGCCGCTGGGAAATCTTCACCCACGGCGGGCGCAAGCCAACCGGCCTGGATGCCGTGGAATGGGCGCGCAAGATGGAAGGTCTGGGGGCTGGCGAAATCCTGCTCACCAGCATGGATCAGGACGGTGTGAAGAGCGGCTACGACCTGGGCGTGACCCGCGCCATCAGCGAGGCCGTGCGCGTGCCGGTGATCGCCTCCGGCGGTGTCGGCAACCTGCAGCACCTGGCCGACGGCATCCTCGAAGGCAAGGCGGATGCCGTACTGGCTGCGAGCATCTTCCACTTCGGCGAATACACCGTACCGGAAGCCAAGGCTTACCTGGCCAGTCGCGGTATCGTCGTACGCTGATGGCCCGCCTCGCTCGGGCCGCACACGCGGCGCCGAGCGTTCGGCCAACCTCCCGAATCGCCCTTATCATGCAGCTCTCGCTCGAAGCTGCGGGTAAGTCGACAGCCAGGCGCCAGCTATCCTGCTGGGGCTGCTCTCTTTCCCAGGCCATTGGCCCCGCGATTGCGGAGGAGGTTCTTTTGACGAGCGTTTCTGACGCGAAGTCTGCATATGCTTTCTTCGATTCGTGACCATCCTGGCCCTTGCATGTGGCCTCTTGCCCGTATGTATCGAACCGCTGGTGCTGCTCAGGGAGAGTCTGCCGGTACTCAGGATGTCGGTCAGCGGTAATCATGTCGCGCGCGCCGACAACCGCACTTGAGGATGCGCGGCCTTGGCGCATTGGCGGTTAAAGGGTCGATGCCAAGGCTCAGTTCCTAGCGGGATAAGGGCATTGAGGTGCTGGCGGCGCCGCACGATATCGACAACGTACGCGAGCCCGAATACGGGCAGACTGAACGATGGAGACCGTCGGATCCGCCGGGGCGCTTCGTCGCGCATCAGGACGGGATGTAGGATCGCAAGGTTGTGCAGTATCGACACATCGCCGACTTGTACCGTGCACTCAAGTCCACCTTCCGGATGAACTGGTGTAGAAGTTGCTTATTACACTGACTCGCGTGTGGGCCGAGAAGCGCTGAACGGTACCTGGGCACGTTACTGGGGCACGCAGCCAGTAATCGCTGGGCGGGGGAGGATATGGCAGTTATCCTGACGTGGTCTGCCTTTTATCAGAAAGAGAAATGCCATGTTTAAACGCCTGCTGGTTGCGCTGAGCGGCACCCTTGTAGTGCTGGCAGGTGCCGCGCGCGCCGACGTGGACCCGAATTTTAAAGTGGTCCTGCTTACCGAGAATTTTCCGCCCTACAACATGGCGGTCAATGGCAAGAACTTCGCTCATGAAGACAACATCAACGGCATCGCCGTGGATATCGTCAAGGAAATGTTCAAGCGCGCCGGTGTCCAGTACAGCCTGACCCTGCGCTTCCCCTGGGACCGCATCTACAAGCTGGCCCTGGAAAAACCGGGCTATGGTGTGTTCGTTACCGCGCGTTTGCCGGAGCGTGAGCAGCTGTTCAAATGGGTCGGCCCCATTGGTCCGGATGATTGGGTGATGCTGGCCAGAGCCGACAGCCCGATACGTCTGAGCAGCCTGGATGAAGCCAAGGCCTACCGTATTGGCGCCTACAAGGGCGACGCCATCTCCGAATACCTGGTCGACAAGGGGGTGGAGCATAGCGCCTCGTTGCGCGACCAGGAAAATGCCCGCAAGCTGATGACCAAGCAGATCGATCTATGGGCCACCGGTGACCCTGCCGGGCGCTACCTGGCCAAGCAGGAGGGCATTTCGGGCCTGCGTACAGTGTTGCGCTTCGACAGCGCCGAGCTGTACCTGGCGCTGAACAAGGATATGCCTGATGAGATCGTCAACAGGTTGCAGGCTATGCTGGAGCAGATGCGTGGCGAGGGCCTGCTGGAGCAGATACAGAAAAACTATATGTGAACGCGCCGTTGGGGAGCCCATGCGCTCGGCGGTGTACCGATTCTATTGATATGACGTCTGGGGAGCTGCGCAAATGCTGAAGAAACTGAGTCAAAGCCTGTTGTGTGCCCTGTGTCTCGGTGTGGGAACTGCTCATGCGGAGCTACCGCCGGATTACAAAGTGGTGCTGCTGACCGAGAATTTCCCACCCTTCAACATGGCGGTGGACGACAAGAACTTCGCCCGTGATGACGGTATCGATGGTATCGCTGCAGATATCGTGCGCGAGATGTTCAAGCGTGCCGGCATCAATTACACACTGACCCTGCGCTTCCCCTGGGATCGTCTCTATCGCCTGACCCTGGACAAACCCAATTACGGTCTGTTCTCCACCTCCTACACGGAGGAGCGCAAGCCGCTGTTTAAATGGGTTGGACCGATTGGTAAGACACGCTGGGCGCTCCTGTCTGCGCCTGGTAGCGACATTCAGGTGTCGAGCTTGCAGGAGGCGGCCAAGTACCGCATCGGAGCTTACAAGAACGATGCAGTCAGCCAGCATCTGGAAAGCCAGGGGCTGTCACCGATCAATGCCCTGCGTGATCAGGAGAACGTGAAGAAGCTGGTACGTGGACAGATCGACCTGTGGGCGGCCACTGACCCTGTAGGGCGTTACCTGGCCAAGCAAGAGGAGGTTTCCGGCCTCAACACCGTGCTGCTCTTCAAAGAGGTCGATCAGTATCTGGCGCTGAACAAGGACACGCCGGACGAAGTCGTCGAGCGCCTACAGAAGGCGCTGGAAGAAATGCGTGCCGAAGGTCTCGTCGACGAAATTACCGAGAACTACCTCTAGGTCACCCTAGGCCTATTTCACGGCTGGTGCGCATGGTGCAGCCCTGCTGGGTAGATGATCGCTGTATTGCACGTTGACAAGAAAAAGCCCGGACACTGTCCGGGCTTTTTCGTATCGCTGAGCGGATCAGTTGCCGCGTGTGACGCTCAGGCCCTTGAGCAGGTTGAGCGCCTGGCTCAGTTGGTAGTCGTCGTCCTGCGGGCGTTCGGTACGTGCGACCTGAGCGCCTTTGCTCGGGCGATCCGCGCCGCCATTGCCGTTACCCAGATGCCCCTGCAGATCGGCTTCCTTGATACCCTCGTTGTCCTGCTCACGGGTGACCTTGGCGCGTGCTACTTCAATGTCGGGAAGGATGCCCTGGGCCTGGATCGAGCGGCCATTGGGGGTGAAGTACAACGCGGTGGTCAGTTTCAGGGCGCGGTCGTTGTTCAGCGGCAGCACGGTCTGCACCGAACCCTTGCCGAAGCTGTCGGTGCCCATCAGCACGGCGCGCTTGTGATCCTGCAGGGCGCCGGCGACGATTTCCGAGGCTGAGGCACTGCCGCCGTTGATCAGTACCACAAGCGGTACGCCCTCACTGGCGTCGGCCGGGTCGGCATTGAAGCGCAGTTCGGAATTGGCCAGGCGGCCTTCGGTGTAGACGATCAGCCCGCTCTTGAGGAAGTGGTCGGCCACTTCCACTGCAGCCTGCAGCACGCCGCCCGGGTTATTGCGCAGGTCCATGACCAGACCGCTGAGCTTCTTGTTGCCATTGTCCTGGCGCAGCTTGGTCAGCGCCTTGCCGACTTCCTCGCCGGTGTTGACCTGGAATTGCGAGATACGCAGGTAGCCGTAGCCGTCTTCGAGCATCTGGCTCTTGACGCTGCGTACCTTGATCACGGCGCGGGTCAGGGTCAGGTCGAACGGGCGACCGCCATCACGCACCAGGGTCAGCTCGATCTTGCTGCCGGCTTTGCCGCGCATCTTGTCCACGGCTTCCATCATCGACAGGCCCTTGGTCGGTTGGCCATCGATCTTGACGATCAGGTCGCCGGGCTGGATGCCGGCTTTGGAAGCTGGGGTGTCATCAATGGGCGATACCACCTTGACGAAACCGTCCTCCATGCCGACCTCGATGCCCAGGCCGCCAAATTCACCGCTGGTGCTTTCCTGCAGTTCGGCGAAGGCTTCCGGCTCGAGATAGGCCGAGTGCGGATCGAGATTGCTGAGCATGCCCTTGATGGCATTCTCCAGCAGGGTCTTGTCGCTGACTGGCTCGACATAGGCAGCCTTTATGCGATCCATCACCTCTGCGAAGGTGCGCAGGTCATCCAGCGGCAGTGGAGCCTTTGCGCTCGCCGCTGCTGGCGCTGTGACCGGTTCGGCGGCGTGCAGGGCTGGTGCGCCGAGCAGCAGCCCGAGGGCCAGGGCCAGGCAGGTGGGGCGGAAGCGATGAGACATGAAGACAACTCCTAGTTAAATGAGGCGCTATCAGGCTTTGGGCCTGATTATCCCTGCGCGCGGCACCATTGTGCCGGATCACTCGGGCGACCGTTCTGGCGAATGGCGAAGTACAGTGCCGATGCATCCTGGCCACCGCTGCTGCCAACGGTGGCGATAGGGTCGCCAGCCTTGACCACGTCTCCGGCACTCTTGAGCAGGTTCTGGTTGTGGCCATACAGGCTTAAATAACCATTGCCATGGTCGAGAATGACCAACAGACCGGCGCCACGCAACCAGTCGGCGAAAACAACACGGCCACCATGCACGGCCCTGACCTGAGTGCCGGCAGGTGCGCCGATCAGCACGCCATCCCACTTAGTACGAGCGTCGCCGCCGCGCGGGGTTCCGTAGCGTGCTACCAAACGGCCATCGACCGGCCACGGCAGTTTGCCGCGCGCGCTGGCGAAAGGCCCACCGTAGACAGCGCCGGTGCTTACCAGCGGGCCGCTGGACGGTGCGCCGGCCTGATTGCTCGGGCGCGCCTGCTGCGCGGCCAGGGCACGTTTGCGTGCCTCCTCGGCCTCGCGCGCTTGGCGCGCCAGGGTTTCTTCGATGGTCTTCAGCACACGGCCCAGCTCAGCCTGTTCCTGCTGGCGTGCCTTGAGTCGCTGATCTCGGGTGGCGAAGTCGCGGTTGAGCTTGGCCAGCGCCTGCTGACGCTCCTTGCGCACTTCGGCGAGCTTGCTATGGCGCTCATCCAGGCCAGCTTTCTGAGCCTGCAATTGGGCCTGGTGGCTGTTGATTTCCTGCTCGACGTTGGCGAGCTGGCGCAGGGTCTCGTTGAATGCGGCAAGCTGTTCGAAGCGGGCCCGACTGAGGTAGTCATAGTAGGTGAGGGTGCGGGAGAATTTTTCCGGGTTCTGCTGATTGAGCAGCAGCTTGACGTACTCCTGGCGGCCGCTTTGATAGGCTGCGCGGGCCTGGATTCCGATCAGGCGCTGCTGTTCAGTGCGCGCGCCCTGGAGTTTTTTTTTCTCCTGATCCAGGCGCTGGATTTCCTGCTCGCTGCCTTTGAGCTCGCGCTGCAGTTCCTTGACCTGGTTTTCCAGGTCGCCCATCTCGGTTTCAGTCTTCTTCAACTGCTGCTGCACGCCGGATTTCTCCTGCTGCAGCTTCTCCAGCAGCTTCTGCAGCTCGGCGACGTCCTGACGCGCGGCTTCCAGCTGGCGCTGGGTATCGGCGCGCTGGTCAGCGATGGCCGGGGCGATCAGGCTGCTGAGGATAATCAGGGCAAGGATGCGAAGCATGGGCGGGGCGACACCGGAGGGCGAATTGAGGCCTAGTATGCCCGTGCTGCCGGGCAAAAAAAACGCCCCAGGCCTGATGGCGCGGGGCGTTTCTTGTTTTCTG
>CAZIZA010000236.1:0-6002 GCA_964543555.1 uncultured Pseudomonas sp. | reverse complement strand
CGCGCTCGGGATCGTTCTTGGCCAGCATCTGCAGGTGTTCGATCTGTAGCTCCAGGCCCGAGCCGGGCGCCGGCAGGCGTATTTCAGACAACGGGCTGAGCTCGCCGAGTACGGTAGCGCCTGGTGCATCGTCGCCCACCCGCGCCAGCAGGCGCTCAGCCGCCCGCTCGGCATTCAGGGCGAGCGGGTCGTCGCCTTCGGCTGCAGCCGGCAGACCGACCGGATTGCGCTGGCTCAGGCTGCGTACGGCCGGGCGTACTACCAGCAGCAACAACAGCAGGCTGATCAGCGCGAATACGCCGAGCTTGGCCAGGTCATGCACCTTGGTGTTTTCATACCAGGGCAGCAGCGCATCACCCGCTCCGCCGAAACCGCTATCGGTGAAGGGGAAGACGCTCAGCGTCAGCAGATCGCCGCGCGCCTGGTTGAAGCCGACGGCGCTCTTGACCATCGCCACGAGCTCCTCGCGCGCTTCGGGCGTCCAGCCACCCTCCGGCGCCACGGCAGCATTCAGTACTACGGCAATGCTCTGTTGACGCAGGCTGAAGGGCGCGTGCTTGACGTGCGTGATGCTCTGGTCGTAGTCGAGCTGACGATTGGATTCCTTGCGCAGCGAGGTGGCAGCCTGGTTGGCGTTGTCGCCCTGGGCGCCTGCCTGCGCCTGCTGGTTGGCGGCCTGATTGGCCGGCGGAGCCGGTTGCGGCGGACGATTGGCCAGCGAACCGGGCACACCGAGCGCCAGTTGGTCGAGCACACTTTCGTCGCGCAGCACTTCATTACGCAGGCGCGGGTTCTCACCATAGGCCTGGAAGGTCTCTTCCTTCTGACTGAAATCGATATCGGCCGACACGCTGATACGGTAGTTGCCGCCCCCGAGCACCGGCGCCAGCACCGCCTCGGCGTTAGCGACCGCCTTGCTCTGATAGTCATCGACCACCTGCCAGTTCTGCACCGGGCCACCCAGCGTGTCGATACCACGCGACAGCAGCGCGCCATACTGGTCGACCACCTGCACGTTGCCGGCATCGAGTTGCGGCACGCTGCCGGCGACCAGGTTGACGATGGCACTGACCTGCTCCGGCGCCAGCTTGTAGCCCGGTGCCAGTTGCAGCATCACCGAGGCCTTGCCCGGCTCGCGCTTGCCGACCACAAAGGAGCTACTTTCCTGCAGCGCCAGGTGCACACGGGCGCCCTCCACGCCCTTGAGCGCCATCACCGTACGCGCCAGTTCGCCCTCCAGGCTGCGCTTGAGGCGCACGTCCTGAACGAACTGGCTGGTGCCCAGCGGCTCGTCCTTGTCGAACAGCTCGTAACCGGCCGGCACCTTGACCTGCACGCCCTTGGCCGCCAGCAGCATGCGGGCGCGGCCGAGTTGATCCTCACGCACCAGCACCTGGCCACTCTGCGGATGCAGGCGGTAGCTGATGGCGTCGCCATCGAGTACCTGCATCACCTCAGCGGCCGGATAGGCTTCGCCGGTACCGTACAGCGGACGAAACGAGCCCTGGTCGCGCCACAGGTAAAACACCACGCCAACCGCCAGCAAGGCGGCGATCAACGCGAGGCCTATCAGGGTCATGCGGGGGTCGAGTTTTAGCCCGGCATCGGGCAGTTTGCTTCTGATGGTCTGCAGCACGCGTCAGTCCCCGGTCCGCTTACAGCGGCAGCTTCATGATGTCGTCGAAGGCGCTGGATAGCTTGTTGCGCACCTGCATCAGGGCGCTGAACGAGACGCTGGCTTTCTGGCTCTCGATCATCGCCCCGACCAGATCATCGCTCTGTCCGCTGTCGACTTCGGCCATCAGCTTGCCGGAACGGTGCTGCTGCGCGTCTACGGCGCGCACCGCATGGTCGAATGCGGCGGCAAAGCCCGCCTCGCCCGGCTGTACGGCAAAGGCTTGCGCAGGCTTGATCGGCGTCGCCTCGCTGAGGCTTTTCAGTTGCTCCATACGGCCCAGCATGTCCTGCTGCACCTGGCTGATCGGATTCATCCTTTTGCTTCTCCTAGACGGGAATCTGAACGCCCTGCTCGCGCATGGCATTGAGGCGATAGCGCAATGCGCGCGGGGTCATGCCCAGGCTCTCGGCGGCCTTGGTCTTGTGCCCGCCGAAACGGCGGATGGTGTCGATCACGTGTTGGTACTCGGCCCATTTGCCGCTGGCGCGCAAGGCAGCCTTACCGCCTTCGAGCAGTTGCGGCTGCAGGCGCGGGGCCGGCTCTGGCGCGCTGCAGGCGGGCACGCTCAGGCCCAGATCCTGAGCCTGGATATACAGGCCGTTGCGCAGGATCAGCGCGCGTTGCAGGCAGTTCTCCAGTTCGCGCACGTTGCCTGGCCAGTCATGTGCCAGCAGCGCGCGGCAGGCATCTTCGGTGAGCAGTTCATGCCGCGCATCCTGCGGTGCGTACTGGCGAATGAAGCGGCGCGCCAGCGGCAGGACGTCTTCCTTGCGCTCACGCAGCGGGCTGATATGCAGCGGCAGCACGTCGAGACGGAACATCAGGTCGGCACGGAAGCGACCTTCGGCCACTTCTACCTGCAGATCACGGTTGGTCGCGGCGATGATGCGCACGTCCAGGGCAATTTCACGGCGCCCACCCAGACGCTCGACACACTGCTCCTGCAACACACGCAACAGCTTGGCCTGCAGGCCCAGCGGCAACTCACCGATCTCGTCGAGCAGCAGCGTGCCACCATTGGCCAGCTCGAACTTGCCTGGCTGAGCGCTGACAGCGCCGGTGAAGGCGCCCTTCTCATGGCCAAAGAGAATGGATTCGAGCATCTGCTCGGGGATCGCCGCACAGTTCACGGCGATGAAGGGCGCATCGTCCTGCGCCGAAAAGCGATGAATGTAACGCGCCATCAGTTCCTTGCCGGTGCCGGTCTCACCCGTGATGAGAATGGGCGCACGGGTCATGGCCACGCGCTGGGCCATGGCCAGCAAACGGCGGCCAGCCTGCGAGCAGGACACGAAACCCTCTTCGCCGGAGCTTGCCGACTCCTGGCGACGCAGCAAGGCATTGAGCTGGGCTTCGCTGAAAGGGGCCAGCAGATAATCGACGCAGCCCAGTTCCAGCAGCGCAGCAGCCTTCTCCTGGTCGGCATATTCCACCACCGGCACCACACCGACACGCCCTGCCTGACGCAGGATGGCGCCTACCTGGGCATACAGCGTATTGCCGGCCAGGCTACTGATAAAAACCAGCACCAGGCTGGCCCCTTGCAGCGCGGCCGGGTCCAGCTCAAGACAGCTGGCAAAACGACGAACAGGAAAGCCCTGACGCTGCAAACCACCGGTCAGCAGGCGCTCGCTGGCCGCATCGGCCTGCCCGATCACCACTATATGTTGCTGCCCCAGCTGTTCATCGAACAGCTCGTCGCAGGCGTAACTTACCGTTTGGGTTGAATGCTTCAAGGTAAATCACCTGATGTCTTTCATGAGCCCGGCGGCGGCATTCGACCTCCGTGTACAAAACTGCCAAGCAGATGACAGATTTTTTTCACGTGGCCCCTTAATCTTGCGGAACTTTCCGTCGCCCTTATGGGTCAACTTCGGCAGCACTTGTCGGCGTGACATATATACGTGCGACGGATCACGCAGCAGACGTTAACAAGCGCACAAAAAATCACCGAATTACTTGCTGTTATTTCCTGTCAATGCCGGCAAGCCGATATCAAAAACAGCATTTGATATCTATTGATTTAATTTCTCTCCCTCCCCACGCCTAGACTCCCCCACGTCATCACTGGGCTGTAGCGCTCCGCCCGGATGATTCAGACGCCATGGCCCAGGCGACCCTGCTGCGGCCCTCCGGCACATTAAAACGTCCTCTGCACGCCCTTCGGATGACTCGTGGGCGCACACGCAGTTACAGCCAGGAATACAGCTCACAACATGACCGGGATTAAAAAAGTCCTTCATGGCGTGCCCGCCGACAGTCTGACCCGGTTGAAACCGCAGAAACTTGGCCGGCATTACCACAAAATTCCTCACTATATCCGCGAGTTCTCCAGCAAGTACCCGCGCATCATCAGTGACTACTTCCTGCGCAACTATCGAATCAACCTGGAGTTACTCCGAGTCGATATTCACGAACAGGTGGATAAAGAGGCCGAGTGCCTCTATCGCTCCTCCTTGGGCAAGGTCGGTTTCTCTATTGATCGTGCCCTGCTGACCGAGGCACTGGAGTGCTACTACGGTGGAACGTGCCTGCCCAACCATGAAGAAACACCGGTCAGCACCTCGGAACAACGCATGCGTACACGCCTGGGCCTGGACGTAACGCAACTGTTCGCCCGCTCCATTCTCGCCGGGCAGACCTTCGGCAAACTCGAATCCTATGACGATACCTATGACGAGGCAGCCTGGGAGTACGTGGCACAGTTCCACTTCACCAGCCACATCACCGGCAGCCAGGCATCGATCTTCATCTACCTGGACACACAGCTGGTTGATGAACTGACCAGTCGCCTGACACCTCCGGCCCCACCGACCCAGAACGGCAGCTCGCTAAATCAGATCCGTCAGTTGCCAGTTCGTCTGGATTGTGTGGTGGCCGGCCTGCAGATGCCCCTGTCGCAGGTGCTCGCGCTACGCCCCGGCGACATCCTGCCGATGCGCCTGCTGGAGCGCTGCGATGTACAGATCAACCAGCAGAAGCTGTTTCGCGGCGCCATCTTCGAAGACGACGGCTCCTTGTTCCTGACTTCTCTTGAGAGCGTGAAAACCCCATGAGCAGCCCCATTTCCGATAATGATTTTGACAGCCTGATCAATGACGCCGGCCTCAGTCTCGATGATGCCGTCAGCGACTCGGCCCCGGAGCAAGCGCCCGCGAGCCTGCCGCAGCAGGACCTGAGCTTCTTTGGCAAGATCCCGGTCAACGTCACCCTGGAAGTGGCCTCCACCGAGATCACGCTTAAGGAGCTGATGGACGTCGACGCCGGCAGCGTGATCGCTCTCGACAAACTGGCCGGCGAGCCGCTGGACGTGAAGGTCAACGGCGCCCTGTTCGCCAAGGCCGAGGTGGTGGTAATGAATGGCAACTACGGCCTGCGCATCGTCGAGCTGTCCGGCAGTGGCCTCAGCGGGCTGGGCGTGTGATGCGGCGCCGTCTGCTGCAATCCGGTCTGCTGCTGGCGGCGTTGTGCTGCCCGCTGCTGGCCCAGGCGGCCGGCGGTGATATCACCCTGTTCAACTTCAACGACACCGAAGACGGCCAGACCCTCAGCGTCAAGCTGCAGATCCTGCTGATCATGACGCTGCTGGGCTTTCTCCCGTCGATGTTGATGATGATGACCTGCTTTACCCGCTTCATCATCGTCCTGGCCATCTTGCGCCAGGCCATCGGTCTGCAGCAGAGCCCGCCCAACCCGGTGCTGATCGGCATCGCCCTGTGCCTGACGCTGCTGGTGATGCGCCCGGTGTGGCAGGAGATGTACACCGAGGCCTACGCACCCTTCGAGGCCGACCAGATCAGCCTTGAACAGGGCTTGGGCGAAGGTAAGCGCATCATCAGCCAGTTCATGCTGGCGCAAACCAGCAAGAATTCGCTGGAAACCCTGGTCGCCCTGGCCGGTGAGGAAATGCCCGAAGACCTGGCTCAGCTGGACTTTTCCCTCTTGCTGCCGGCCTTCGTGCTCAGCGAGCTGAAAACCGCCTTCCAGCTCGGCTTCATGATCTTCGTGCCCTTTCTGGTGATCGACCTGGTAGTGGCCAGCGTGCTTATGGCGATGGGCATGATGATGCTCTCGCCGATGATGATCTCGCTGCCGTTCAAGCTGCTGGTGTTCGTCCTGGTGGATGGCTGGACGCTGCTGGTCGGCACGCTCACCACCAGTATCCAGCCCTATTAGCGAGGCCTTGTGATGCTTACGCCCGAACACGCCGCCCAGCTGGTGGCCCATGCCGTCTACATCACCGGCCTGATCGTCTGCGTACTGGTGGTGCCGAGCCTGCTCGGCGGCCTGCTGGTGAGCATTTTCCAGGCAGCGACGCAGATCA
>CAZIZA010000235.1:0-6008 GCA_964543555.1 uncultured Pseudomonas sp. | reverse complement strand
CGGCGTCTGCCCATTCGGCCTGGCTACACCGCTCAGCGTCTACTGCGACCGCTCGCTGCTGGCCTTCGATGAAGTCCTGCCGGCGGCCGGCGCCACCCATAGTGCGGTGCGCATCACCCCGCAACGCATGGCCGAACTGGTGGATGCCGAGTGGATAGACGTCTGCCAGGAAGTGGAGACCGAGACCTGCTGAGCAGCACGCGCACCGAGGCATTTCCCGGATTGCATCCGGGCTACGAATTTCCAGGCACCGGAGTCCCTGTAGCCCGGATGCAATCCGGGGCTGCTCTATCAGAAAGGGGCATGTCGCGTTGGCCTACAGCCCGCCGCTAACCCCGAGATTGACACCAAGCGCAGTGGCCAGCGAGAGCGGCAGCAACAGCGTATCGAGCAGCGCACTGGCCGGCAGATCCAGACCCGCATAACGCGGCGCTTCGGCGCCGAAACGGTCCAGCGGGCAACAGCCGCCATTGATCGTGTACCAGTCCAGCCGCGTACCGGCGTAGACCACGGGCGCACCGGGCTTGGCCGCATCCAGCGTGCGCACCGTGGCACAGCCGCTGAGGCTAAGCAGCGCCACGGCGCAAACGAGCAGTCGCACGGAATTACTCATCCGACACCACATGATGCTCGCCCCAGCGCGGCAGCATGTCCTGTGGAATATTCAGGCAGTTGAGGATACGCGCAACAACGAAATCCACCAGGTCATCCAGCGTTTGCGGCTGGTGATAGAAACCTGGCGAGGCCGGCAGAATGGTCACGCCCAGGTTCGACAGCTTGAGCATGTTTTCCAGATGGATGCTCGAATACGGCGCCTCGCGCGGCACCAGAATAAGTTGCCGGCGCTCCTTCAGCGCCACATCGGCGGCGCGTTCGATCAGGTTGTTGCAGGCACCGGTGGCGATGGCGGACAAGGTACCCGTGCTGCACGGCACCACCACCATGGCAGTCGGTGCGCCTGAACCGGAAGCCGCAGGCGCCATCCAGTCTTCCTTGCCGTAGACGCGAATCTGCCCCGGCGCGGCGCCGGTGTACTCGGTCAGGAACTGGGCCATGGCCTGCGGCTTGGCCGGCAGCGCCACGTCGGTTTCGGTGGCCATCACCAGTTGTGCGGCCTTGGAAATCAGGAAATGAACCTCGCGCTCCTCCTGCACCAGGCAATCGAGCAGGCGCAGACCGTATTGCGCGCCCGAGGCGCCAGTCATCGCCAGCGTTATGCGTTCCGGACCTGACATTTAACCCTCCAGTGCTGTGGCCAGCTTGCCATGCAGGCCGCCGAAGCCGCCATTGCTCATGATCACCACCTGAGTGCCGGGACGCGCCAGGGCCTTAACGCCGTCGATGATCGACTCCAGCGAGTCGCACACCCGCGTCGGGTTGCGCGCCTGCGCCACGGTGGCGGCCAGGTCCCAGCCAAGATTCGGCGGCGCGTACCAGAACACCGCATCAGCCTGTTCGGCGGACTCGGCCAGGCCGTCACGATGGACGCCGAGCTTCATCGAATTGGAACGCGGCTCGATCACCGCGATCACCAGGGTGTCATCGCCAACGCGCTTGCGCAGGCCGTCGAGGGTGGTGGCAATAGCGGTCGGGTGATGGGCGAAGTCGTCATAGATGGTCACGCCGTTCACCTCGGCGACCTTCTCCATGCGCCGCTTGGCATTGATGAACTGGCCCAATGCCTCGATACCCAGCGCCGGCACCACGCCGACGTGGCGCGCTGCGGCGAGCACAGCCAGGGCGTTGGCGACGTTGTGCTGGCCGGTCAGGTTCCACGCCACGGTGCCCTCGACCTTGCCGTCGAAGCTCACCTCGAAGCGCGAGCCATCGGCACTGAGCAGACGTGCCTGCCATTGCCCGCCTTCGCCGGTGGTCTGCACGGGTGTCCAGCAGCCCATCTCGATCACCCGCGCCAGCGCGGTTTCGCTGGCCGGATGAATGACCAGGCCCTCGCTGGGGACGATGCGTACAAGGTGATGAAACTGCCGCTCGATGGCCGCCAGGTCCGGGAAAATGTCCGCGTGATCGAACTCCAGGTTGTTGAGGATCGCCGTGCGCGGGCGGTAGTGGACGAACTTGCTGCGCTTGTCGAAGAAGGCGCTGTCGTACTCGTCGGCCTCGACCACGAAGAAGGGGGTGTCGCCCAGGCGCGCGGAAATCCCGAAGTTCTGCGGCACGCCGCCGATCAGGAAGCCCGGCGCCATGCCGGCGTGTTCCAGCACCCAGGCCAGCATGCTCGAACTGCTGGTCTTGCCATGGGTGCCGGCGACCGCCATCACCCAACGGCCCTGCAGCACATGATCGGCTAGCCACTGCGGCCCGGATACGTAGGGCAGGCCCTTGTTCAGCACGTATTCCACTGCCGGATTGCCACGGCTCATGGCATTACCCACCACCACCAGATCGGGCGCCGGCTGCAAATGCGCCGGATCATAGCCCTGCATCAGCTCGATGCCCTGAGCCTCCAACTGAGTGCTCATGGGCGGATAGACATTGGCGTCGGAACCGGTGACGCGGTGGCCAAGTTCCTTGGCCAGAACGGCCAGCGAGCCCATGAAGGTGCCGCAGATGCCGAGAATATGGATGTGCATGAATGACCTCTGAACGCGCCCTACTCGTAGGGCTTAAAGCGATGGCGGCAGGTTAGCACAGCGCCCGCCACGCGGCTGCTGCGCCCGGTTCAGACAAATGCATCTGTACCAAGTTGCTCCGCAGCCAGAAAATCAAACGCTTGCTTGGATTGCGCTTTCAACTGGCTTTGAGGCAGCATCGAGTGAACCGCTGGCACAACAGCTGCATCGCCACTCCTGCCCCACTACAGAGAGAAGCCGAGGCCCACCATGCGCATCATCCAAGCCACCCTGGAGCACCTGGATCTGTTGACCCCGCTGTTCGTCAAATACCGCGAGTTCTACAACGAGCTGCCCTACCCCGAGTCGTCGCGCAAGTTTCTCGAAAAACGCCTGCGTCGCAAGGAGTCGGTGATCTACCTGGCCATGGCCGACGACGAAGACAAACTGCTCGGCTTCTGCCAGCTCTACCCCAGCTATTCCTCGCTGTCGCTCAAGCGCGTGTGGATCCTCAACGACATCTACGTGGCGGAAGACGCTCGCCGCCAGCTGGTCGCCGACCGTCTGCTGCACACCGCCAAGCAGATGGCCAAGGACACCAACGCCGTACGCATGCGCGTGGCCACCAGCCGCGATAACGAGGTGGCGCAGAAGGTCTACGAGTCCATCGGCTTCGTCGAGGACGAGCAGTTCAAGAACTACGTGCTGCCGATCAACGTCGACTGAACCCGTCAGCGCAGTGACAACTGCGCTTCAGCCGCCCAGACTGAGCAAGAGCCCCAACAACAACGGCAGGACCAGCAACCCCAGGGCAGCGAGGCGTGCCGGTTGCAAGGGCGCACGCCGCAGCGCCCGACTGCGACGCGCCTGCAGCGGCTGCTGCAATGCCTGCTGAAACTCCGACAAGGCCTCGAAACGCGCCTGCGGCTGCGGCGCCAGGGCGCGGGCCAGCACACCATCCCAGCCCTGTGGCACATGTGTGGTAAAGGTCGCCAGCGGCACATAGCAGTGCCCGGGCCGAACGTCACCGCGCGCCGCCTCCGGCCATTGCCCAGACATCAGCCAGTAGACCAGCGCCGCCAGGGCGAACTGATCGGCACGACCATCCAGCGCTCGGTCGCTACGCAGCTCCGGGGCCAGTGGCACAGCCTGATCGGGTAACGGTTGACGCGCAACACCAGGCAAGACCGCAGCCGCGCCGGGCAAAAACAGCACGCTCCCGTCGTCAGCAAGCAAAATCTGCCTTGGGTTCAACCACAGCCCCTGCATGCCACGCCGCTGCAGCGAACGTACGGCAGCGATCAACTGCGTCAATATGATCAACAGCATCTGCGCGTCCGGCGCACCCTGCGCGGCCACCCAGTCGAACAGATTGCGCAGGCCACGTGGCGGCTTGGCCAGCACCAGATACGCATGGCTACGCGCCTCGAGCGAAGAAAGCACCTGCGGCAAGGCCTGCTGGGCACTGCGCCGCAACGCCCATTCGCGCTGCCAGAAAGCCTCGTCGGCATCCTCCTCGGCGAACCAGAGCAGCGCTTCCCGTCCACCCACATCGCACCCGACGAACATACGCCCTGACGGGCCATAAGGGCATTCGCGCACAAGCGTCCAGCCATCGATCTGCAGACCGCAAGTGACCTGCTGTAATGCCGGCCTGGCGGGCTCAGGTGGCAGCATGGGCGGACACTGGCACTCCCCCACACGCAGTACGACCGCGGCGCCTGGCGCCTGCAACAAGGGCTGCAGCACGTCGTCCAGCGCTGCATCCTGCTGTGCATGCAGGCGCTGCAGATCACTGACATCGAGCAACGGCTGCGGCGCCAGCAACACATGCTCACCCGGCCTGGACACAAGACTGTGCTGAACCAGCGCCAGCTCGGCCTGCGTGCCCAGCGTCTGGCCCTCACGCCCGGCCAGCCTATGCAGATCATTGGCTTGCACACGTGCAAGGCCGACGCTGCCGGCCTGCAGAAACTGCAACTCGTCGCCTTGAAGCAACAACATGCCGACATGCAGCTCGGCAATACGCCGTCCACCCTGCTGGCGACGAAACAGTTGAAGATTCAGTGCAGCCAACACCTGCCGCGCTGCCTGCGTTTCGCTCCAACTCTGCGGCGTACAGCGAAAATCGGCGAACAGTGCATCGAGTTGACGCTCCAGACGCTGCACCCCGTCGCTGCAGTGACGCGCCCAAAGGAGCATGACCAGTAACAGCGGTGGCCGCTGCTGGCGGCCGGCCAGCCACATCGCCCGGGCACGCGCGGCCTGGTGCGGCAAATCCAGTCCGGCACCGTAGGCCAGGCTGATGCCAGGGTGTTCCAGTAATTGCACTGCCATACTCAGCCCTCCTGCTGCAGCGACGCTGCAAGAGGCGTTGCAGCCTTTATGCCGACTTGTCGCAAAGGCCAGGCCCCCTTATGGTGGCCGAATATTTCCAACGAGCCTGCATGCATGTGGTCCTTCAAGGCCTGGCGCCGTCGTCGCACCCTCGATAACAACCCTGTCGATCCCGCCCACTGGGCCGAAGTGCGTAGACGCCTGCCGATTCTCGATGGGCTCGACGAGCGCGAAGAGCAGCACCTGCGCGAGCGCGCCGTGCTGTTTCTGCATGACAAGCACCTGACCGCCCTGCCCGGCCTGCAGCTCGGCCCGGTCGAGCACCTTCTGCTGGCGGCGCAGGCGCAATTGCCGCTGCTGCACCTGGACGATCTGGACTGGTATCAGGGTTTTCACGAAATCGTCCTCTACCCGGATGATTTCATCAGCCCGCAACGCCACCGCGACGCCAGCGGCATCGAGCATGAGTGGGACGACGCCCGCAGCGGTGAGGCCTGGCAACAAGGCCCGGTGATCCTCGCCTGGCCAGGCGTCGAGGCCAGCGGTAACTGGGAAGGCTACAACCTGGTGATCCACGAACTGGCACACAAGCTGGATATGCTCGAAGGCGGTGCCAATGGCCTGCCGCCACTGCACCGCGACATGCGCGTACAGGACTGGGCAACGGCCATGCAGAGCGCCTATGACGTACTGAACGCAGAACTGGATGCCAACACCGACGCCGAAACGGCCATCGACCCCTACGCCGCCGAAGACCCTGCCGAGTTCTTCGCCGTGACCAGCGAATACTTCTTCACTGCACCGGATCTGCTGGCGAGTGCCTTTCCGGACGTCTACCAGCAACTGGCCTTGTTCTACCGCCAGGACAGCCTGGCGCGCTTGCGGCGGCTGCAGGCGGAACACCCCGACTACAGGACGGCCGAAAACGCGACCAATGGCTGAGTAGGCCGCCGTAGTAACGCATTGCGAATACGCCTATAATACGCCCCACTTTTTTGGCCCTCCCTGGGAGTTCCCCCATGAGCTACAGCAAGATCCCGGCTGGCAAAGACCTGCCGAACGACATCTACGTTGCCATCGAAATCCCGGCCAACCACGCGC
>CAZIZA010000234.1:0-6013 GCA_964543555.1 uncultured Pseudomonas sp. | reverse complement strand
CCTTGATCATGTCGAAACCGTCGGAAATCTGCTCCCACACGGTCTTGTTGCCTTCAAGCGCCTCACGGCTCTGCTCGACGCTGGCGATCTGAACGGTTTCGCCGATCTCGATGGTGCCCGAGTCCGGCTGTTCCTTGCCGGTGATCATGCGCAGCAGGGTCGATTTACCCGCGCCGTTACCACCGATCACGCCGACGATGGCGCCTTTGGGGATGCTGAACGACAGATCGTCGATCAGCACACGGTCGCCGAAGGACTTCGACACGTTGACGAAGTCGATGACCTTATCACCCAGACGCGGACCCGCCGGGATGTAGATCTCGTTGGTTTCGCTGCGTTTCTGGAATTCCTGCGACTGCATTTCCTCGAAGCGCTGCAGACGGGCCTTGGACTTGGACTGACGCGCCTTGGCGCCCTGACGCACCCATTCCAGCTCAGCCTTCATCGCCTTGGCATGCGAGGCCTCGGCCTTGGCCTCCTGGGCCAGGCGGTTGGCCTTGGACTCCAGCCAGCCGGAGTAGTTGCCCTCATAAGGGATGCCATGGCCACGGTCGAGTTCGAGAATCCAGCCGGCGACGTTATCGAGGAAGTAACGGTCGTGGGTAATCGCGACCACGGTGCCGGGGAAGTCGTGCAGGAAGCGCTCCAGCCAGGCCACCGAATCGGCATCCAGGTGGTTGGTCGGTTCGTCCAGCAGCAGCATGTCGGGCGCCGACAGCAGCAGGCGGCACAGCGCCACACGGCGCTTCTCGCCACCAGACAGGTGTTCGATCTTGGCGTCCCAGGCGGGCAGGCGCAGGGCATCGGCGGCGACGTCCAGTTGGCGCTCCAGGTTGTGACCGTCGGCAGCCTGAAGGATGGCTTCGAGCTTGGCCTGCTCGGCCGCCAGCGCATCGAAGTCGGCGTCCGGCTCGGCGTAAGCGGCGTAGACCTCGTCGAGACGGGCCTGGGCCTGTTTGATCTCGCCTACGGCCTCTTCGACGATGTCACGCACGGTCTTGTTCGGGTCGAGCTGCGGCTCCTGCGGCAGGTAGCCAACCTTGATGCCGGGCATCGGCCGGGCTTCACCGTCGATCTCGGTGTCGACACCGGCCATGATGCGCAGCAAGGTGGACTTACCGGCACCGTTGAGACCCAGTACGCCGATCTTGGCGCCCGGGAAGAAGGACAGGGAGATATCCTTGAGAATTTCACGCTTGGGCGGGACAACCTTGCTGACCCGATGCATGCTGTAGACGTACTGAGCCATGGAAAACCTGACTGGTGAGAACAAGGGCTGAAAAGGGTGGGCCTGGCATCACTGCGCAACGCTGCAATTGGCAGCACTGCATGTCACAGACGACAAACCACTGGCGCCTGCTGAACTGTTGGCCATGACCGACTGCGGGCAATGTGGATCACCCCGGTAACGACCTGCTGGCCAGGGCAGTAGCCCCACGACCAGGCGAACGCCAAATGTCGCGCGGAGCGTTCACGCACGCGGCGTCAAAGCTACCGGAATGCGCGTGACAGGGCAAACTCACGCTCGTCGGCACAACTGGCACTTAGCCACAATTACAGGCATTCTACTCGGCTTGCGCGCGATCATGCAGACTCGCACGATCCCCCGCTCAAGATAGCCCAGTACTGGCAGCAGGTTCATCAGACGTGTCGACTCCCCCTACCCTGTCTTCCTCTTCAACGGGAGAATCGCGCGTGGCACTTCGGCGCGCCCTGATAACGCTGATCGTGGTGCTATTGGGATTGCTAGCCTGGCAACTGGCTCAGGAGTATCGGCAGCTACTCGACAATCAAAGGCAGTTGAGCCAGGCCTATACCGCGCAACTCGCCAGGCACCTGAGCCAGAGCATGCACCTCAAGGCACAGACAGGCCAGGTAGTGCTGCAGGGCAGTGTCACTGCGGCAGACACATTCGACCAGCGAGTCAGCGATTTGCGCGAGGTGTTTGCGACACTCAACAGCGTGGCCTGGTTCGACAGCGACGGGCAGTTACGGGTGGACAGCGCTGACGCCTCACGCGACCAGGCCTTCATCCGCCAACAACTTCAGCACAATGGCTCGCACGCTTACCACTACGCCTATAGCGCCCAAAACGGTGGCATGCTGTACCTGTTACTGCGCCAGCCCGATGACAGCCATCACGTGCTGCGCATGTTCCCCGGGGTGTTACGCGACTGGCTGGGCGGGCGGAATACTGATGGACATCAGTGGCTGCTCGAGGAGCGCCTGGGCCAACGCGCCATCGCACGCGCTGACGCCCTCTCAAAGACAGGCTTGAACGCGACCCCGGTCACCGCAGCCGAGCAGGCGCAGAGCTTGGCGACATTCCCCCTGCCCGGTAGTGACTGGCAACTGCGAGCCCTGTTCGATGCTGAGCGCGCCGGCAACCAATTGATGCCAACACTGGCCGGCAAATTCCTGCTGTTCATCCTTTGCAGCCTACTCACATTGCTGGCGTTTTATGGCCTGCAGCGCGAGCAGCGTCGCCTGCAACACCTCAATACCGAGTCACGTCGCTCACTGCGTCAGGCGGCCAGCGCGCTTGGCGCCGTCGAGGAACGTATCCTGGTAACCCTGGCCGACGGAAAGGTGCGTTACCTGAACCCGCAGGCTGAAGCCCTGTTCGGCTTCAGCAATGAAAGCGCGCGCAATCTGCATCTGCTGGAACTGCTGCCGGACCTGGACCCGCTGCTGCTCAACAGCCCTCAGTTGACCAATGATCAGGGGCCAGAGTTGGTCAGCGTGCCCCATGAGGGCCGTGAATGCCTGTTTGCGGTGACCCGCAGTGACATCAGCGAGAACGGGCAGCAGGCCGGTTATGTCTGGGTATTGCGCGATGTGACCGACGAGCAGCAGGCCATGCGCGTGCTGCAGGAAACCCGCAGGCGTTATCAGGATATCTTCGAAGGCACCGGCGTCGCCTTGTGCGTACTCGATCTTGCCGGCTTACGCAGCCTGTTGCTGCAGCACAAACTGCGCGACGAAGCCGGCCTCAAGCGCTGGCTGCTGGCCGACAGTACACATCAGGAACGTCTGATCGAACACCTGCGCCTCACCGAGGCCAATCAGGTGGCGCTCAACCTGCTGGGCGTGAAAAGCATCGAACAGGCCTGGCAGCAGCTCATCGACAACGGCCCGCTGCAAGCGGACGACCTGCGCTATCGGCTGGCCGTGGCCGTACTCGAAGGCCCCAACCTGGTGGAGCTGGAAGCCCAACTGGTGACCGCACAGGGGTTACAGCGTCACGTCTGGCTGGTGCTGCGCCTGCCGGAAATGATTCAGGACTATCAGGCTGTCACCCTGAGCATCAGCGACATCACCAGCCGCAAGCGCATCGAACTGTCGCTCATCGAGCGCGAGCGCTTCTGGTCAGACGTGGTGCGCTCGGTGCCGGACTTGCTCTACGTACACGACATGCAGAACCAACAGGTACTGTTCAGCAACCACAGCCTGGGCTTGCAACTGGGCTACAGCGAGGCCGAACTCAAGGGCATGCGCGAGGACTTCTGGGAGCTGGTTCTGCACCCGGACGATGCCGAGTACTACTGGCGCATCCGCAACCTGCAAAAAGTTGTGGGCGACGGCCAACTGCTCGAGTCGGTACTGCGCTGGCGTCACCGCAATGGCCAATGGCATTGGTTCAGCATTCGCGAGCAAGCGCTGGCGCGTGACGAGAGCGGTCGTGTGAGCCGCCTGATCGGCGTGGCCAAGGACATCACCGAACAGATCGAGCGCAACCAGTCGCTGCGCGAAAGCGAACAGCGTTATCGCCTGTTGGCTGAAAGCATCAGCGACATGATCGTGTCTACCGACAACGAGCTCAACCTCAACTATGTCAGCCCCTCGGTCGAGCCAGTGCTCGGTTACTCCGTCGACTGGGTCATGAGCAACAGCATCTTCAACCTGGCAGCCAATCCACAGCAGTTGCACGGCCTCAACATATTGATCGAACGTATCCGCGATGCACTCGGCGAGCGAGATCGCCTTGACCGCCTACGCGAAGAACTGCCGGATCAATTGTTCGTCTTCGACTGCATACACGCCGATGGTCGCAAGCTCCCGGTGGAACTGCGACTGGTGCTGATGTGGGACGAAAACGGCCGCTTCGAGGGCATCCTGGGTGTCGGTCGCGACATCAGCCAGCAGCGCCGCGCAGAGAAAGACCTGCGCATGGCCGCGACGGTATTCGAGCACTCCACGGCGGCGATTCTGGTGACTGACCCGGCGGGTTATATCGTTCAGGTCAACGAGGCGTTCAGCCGTGTCAGCGGTTATTCCGCCGGCCAGGTGCTCGACCAGTTGCCAGGCATGCTCACCGCCGACCGCCAGCAAGCCACCCACATGCAGTACATCCTCGGTCAACTCAACCAACGTGGCAGTTGGGAGGGTGAAGTGTGGCTCAGGCGCAAGGACGGGGAGAACTTCCCGGCCTGGGTCGGTATCACTGCCGTGCACGACGAGGAAGGCGACCTGGTCAGCTACGTGTGCTTCTTCAGCGACATCAGCGAGCGCAAGGCCAGTGAGCAACGTATCCATCGCCTGGCCTACTACGATGCCCTGACCCACCTGCCCAACCGCACCCTGTTCCAGGACCGCCTGCACAGTGCCCTGCAGCACGCCGAGCGGCACGACGAGTGGGTGGTGCTGATGTTCCTCGACCTCGACCGTTTCAAACCGATCAACGACTCACTTGGCCATGCTGCAGGTGATCGCATGCTCAAGGACGTGGCCGTACGCCTGTCGGCCTGTGTCGATGGCGACGACACCGTAGCGCGCATGGGCGGTGACGAATTCACGCTACTGTTACAGCCAAGCACCACCCGCGAAAGCGCGCTGAACCGGGCGATTCATGTCGCCGAGCAAATTCTCTCCAGCCTGGCCCGCCCCTTCATCCTCGAAGGTCGCGAGTTCTTCGTCACCGCCAGCATCGGCATCGCCCTGGCCCCGCAGGATGGTAATGAGCTGAGCCAGTTGATGAAGAACGCTGACACGGCGATGTACCACGCCAAGGAGCGTGGCAAGAACAACTTCCAGTTCTACCAGGCCGACATGAACGCCAGCGCCCTGGAACGCCTGGAGCTGGAAAGCGATTTGCGCCACGCCCAGGAACAGGAACAATTCATGCTGCACTACCAGCCGCAGTTTGCTGGCGACGGCAGTCGCCTGACGGGCGTAGAGGCCCTGCTGCGCTGGAATCACCCGACCCGTGGTCTGGTGCCGCCCGATGAATTCATCCCGGTGCTGGAAGAGCTGGGCCTGGTGGTGCAGGTCGGTGAATGGGTGCTGGAAGAGGCCTGCCGTCAGCTCAAGACCTGGCATGATGCGAAAATCCACATCCCCAAGGTCTCGGTCAACCTCTCCTCGCGGCAGTTCGCCGAAGGCGATCTGACGAAACGCATTGCGGCCATTCTGCACAGAACCCAGCTGCCTGCGGCTTGCCTGGAAGTGGAGCTGACCGAGAGCATTCTGATGCGGGATGTGGAAAGTGCGATGCAGACCCTCAGGGAACTCAAGCACCTGGGCCTGTGCATCGCCGTGGATGACTTTGGCACTGGCTACTCATCGCTGAACTACCTCAAGCAGTTCCCTATCGACGTATTGAAGATCGACCGGAGCTTCGTCGATGGCCTGCCGGACGGGGAGCAGGATGCCCAGATCGCCCGCGCCATCATCGCCATGGCGCACAGCCTGAACATGATGGTGATCGCCGAAGGCGTGGAAAACCACGCACAGTTGGAGTTTCTGCGTGAACATGGCTGTGACGAAGTGCAGGGCTACCTGCTTGGCCGGCCGATGAAGGCAGGCCAGCTCAGCGCCCAGTTCGGCGGCGCAGCCCTGTTCATGCTGAGCTGAGGCTGCCGCCCCCTCACAAGGCACGCTCTTGAACGCCATTTGTCAGGCTCATGACCGACCTTCATATGCCTGAATGCGACCTTTGCGTTAGAATGCGCACCCTAATTCTTCCGCCCAACTGGTTTTCAGGGGATTGCCATGTTCAGCCGTGATTTGAACC
>CAZIZA010000233.1:0-6018 GCA_964543555.1 uncultured Pseudomonas sp. | reverse complement strand
AGATGGCATGCACGGTAATGGAGGGACTTGGTCATGGCCTGGCCTCTTGTTCTGATCCGAGACGACCGGTCAGGTCGCAGGTCTGAAACTATGAGCCGGGCGAGACAACGACGCCAGCAGCGTTCGCCGCATGAATCGGCAGGCATCAAGCCAGCCGATTCATGCCATTACCCAGCGATTCATGCACCTTGATAGCGGCATCCTCTTCCTCGTCACACCTAATGTACAGGTGCCGAAAGTGGCCATTTGCGCCTTCTCGTCGTTTCCTTATAAGATCGCGCCTTCCCCTGTTTCGTCGCACTTTGCGGCCTTCTGCCGCAAGCTCTGCTGTTTTCGTCGGTTTTATCTTTCGAACGCAAGCTTGCGAACTGTAGCGATAAAGGTAGTTAACGATGAGCGTCAGACATTTTCTCTCGATGATGGATTACACACCGGATGAACTGGTGGGGCTGATCCGCCGAGCCATCGAGCTGAAGGATCTGCGCAATCGCGGCGTGCTCTTCGAGCCGCTGAAGAATCGTGTGCTGGGCATGATCTTCGAGAAGGCCTCGACCCGCACCCGCCTGTCATTCGAAGCCGGCATGATCCAGCTCGGTGGCCAGGCCATCTTTCTTTCTCCGCGCGACACCCAACTGGGCCGTGGCGAACCGATTGGCGATGCCGCGATTGTCATGTCGAGCATGCTCGACGCAGTGATGATTCGCACCTTCGCCCACAGCAACCTCACCGAGTTCGCCGCCAAATCCAGGGTACCGGTGATCAACGGCCTGTCCGATGACCTGCATCCCTGCCAGTTGCTGGCCGACATGCAGACCTTCCTCGAGCATCGCGGCAGCATCGTCGGCAAGACCGTGGCCTGGATCGGCGACGGCAACAACATGTGCAACTCCTATATCGAAGCTGCGATGCAGTTCGACTTCCAGCTAAAGGTCGCCTGCCCCGAAGGCTACGAACCGGACGCTCGCTTCCTCGCCCTGGCCGGTGACCGCGTACAGGTGCTGCGCGACCCGCGCGAAGCCGTGACCGGCGCCCATCTGGTGAGTACCGATGTGTGGGCCTCCATGGGCCAGGAAGACGAAGCCGAGCAGCGCATGGGGTTGTTCCGCCCCTACCAGGTCACCCGCGCGCTGCTCGATGCTGCCGCCGAAGACGTACTCTTCATGCACTGCCTGCCGGCGCACCGTGGCGAAGAAATCAGCGTCGATCTGCTCGACGACCCTCGCTCGGTCGCCTGGAATCAGGCCGAGAATCGCCTGCACGCCCAGAAGGCGCTGCTGGAGATGCTGGTCGAACCGGCCTATCACCACGCATGAGCCAGCCGCTGCTGCAACTACGCGGGCTGAACTGCGGCTACCTCGCGCACAAGGTCGTGCAGGATCTCGACCTGCATCTCAATGCCGGCGATATCGGCTGCCTGCTCGGCCCATCGGGCTGCGGCAAGACCACCACACTGCGCGCCATTGCAGGCTTCGAACCGGTACTTGAAGGCGAGATCGCACTCGATGGCGAGGTCATATCCCGCGCCGGCTTTACCCTGGCGCCGGAGAAACGCCATATCGGCATGGTGTTTCAGGACTACGCCCTGTTCCCCCACCTGAGTGTGGCCGAGAACGTCGCCTTCGGTATCCGCAAACAGCCCAATGCCGAGCGTGTAACCCAGGAATTGCTGGAGCTGGTCAAGCTCGGCAACCTGGCCAGGCGCTACCCGCATGAATTGTCCGGGGGGCAGCAACAGCGTGTAGCCCTGGCCCGCGCCCTGGCGCCGGAACCCAAACTGCTGCTGCTCGACGAACCCTTCTCCAACCTCGATGGCGAATTGCGCAGGCGCCTGAGCCATGAGGTGCGCGATATTCTCAAGTCACGCGGCACCAGCGCCATTCTGGTGACCCACGATCAGGAAGAAGCCTTTGCCGTCAGCGATCACGTCGGCGTGTTCAACAAAGGTCGCCTGGAACAGTGGGATACGCCGTTCAACCTCTACCACGAGCCGCTTACTCCCTTCGTTGCCAGCTTCATCGGCCAGGGTTACTTCATTCGCGGGCAGTTACTCAGCCCGGATACGGTGCAGACCGAACTGGGCGTGATTCGCGGCAACCGCGCCTACACCTGGGCTCAGGGCAGCGCGGTTGATGTGCTGCTGCGTCCGGATGACATCGTCCCGGATGAACACAGTGAACTGAAGGCACGCATCGTCGGCAAGACCTTCCTCGGCGCAGCCACCCTGTACCGCCTGCAACTGCCAACCGGCAGCCAGCTGGAATCGATCTTCCCCAGCCACGCCGACCACCAGCCAGGCGACGAAGTGGGCATCCGCATCGCCGCCGATCATCTGGTGGCGTTTCCAGCGCTCGGCAGCGTTGCCGCTCAATTGCAGCTCAGTGATTCCGGCGGCGTGCGCCGGATCAGCAGCAACTGATCAGAGCATCAACTGGCCACTGGCGATATGCCGCGCGTGGCCCGCGATCTTCACCCGACTGCCGTCCAGACGGCAGAGCAACTCACCACCGCGTGCCGAACACTGGAAGGCACTGAGCGTGTTGCGGCCGAGGCGCTCGCTCCAGTAAGGCATCAGGATGCAGTGAGTCGAACCGGTGACCGGGTCTTCATTGATACCGATACTGGGCGCAAAGTAGCGCGAGACGAAGTCATGCTGCTTTCCGGCTGCCGTGACCAGCACGCCAAGCCCAGGCAGGGAAGCCAGCGCAGATAGGTTTGGCGTCAGTTCGCGCAACTGGGTCTCGGACTCCAGCACCACCATCAACTCCTGCACGCTGCCATCGGCATTACCCAGCGCCATCACCTGCTCCACCTGACGCCCTAGTGCCCGTTCAGCCTGCTGATGCAACTCCTGCGCGACTGGCTCCGCGCGCCGCTCCGGGAAATCCAGCTGCAGGCGCTCGCCCTGGCGGGTTACCTGCAGCGCCCCGGACAGGCAGGTGAAATCCAATACCTCGGCAGGTTCCTGATAGATGTCGAACAGCACCTTGGCCGCCGCCAGGGTCGCATGCCCGCACAGCGGTACCTCGCTGGTCGGGGTGAACCAGCGGATGTGCCAGGCATCGCCCTCCTTCACCACGAAGGCTGTCTCGGCCAGGTTGTGCTCGGCAGCGATGCGCTGCATCAGCGCCTCGTCGAGCCAGGCATCCAGGCGATAGACCATGGCCGGATTGCCCGCGAACGGCTGGTCGGTAAAGGCATCAACTTGATGAAATTCGAGGGGCATGCGGCGCTCCGGGGCAGATAAGATGCGCCAGCATGCCCGCACCAGGCAAACCGCAACAGATACAGTTGCGGTTTTCCAGATGCCCTGCGAGCATCGCGGCTGAAGCCGCTCCTACAGCCCTGCAGAGGTTCGGGGCTCGCTGCGAACGCGCTTCACCGCGTCCAGCCAACCGGCGTAGAGACGCTCGCGCTGTGCATCGTTCATCCGCGGCTCGAAACGTTGCTGGCGATGCCAGTGACTGGCGATGGCCTCGAGATCGCGATACAGCCCGAGCTTCAGCCCCGCCAGGTAGGCGACACCCAGCGCCGTGGTCTCGGTGACTTGCGGACGCTCGACGCTGACGCCGAGGATGTCGGCAAGAAACTGCATGACCCAGTTGTTCTCCACCATGCCGCCATCCACCCGCAGCGCGCTGGGCGCAGCTGCGCCGTCGTGGCGCATGGCCTCGAGCAGGTCGCGGGTCTGATAGCACACCGACTGCAGGCCGGCGGTGACGATCTCCTTGATCCCGGTATCGCGGGTCAGGCCGAAGATGGCGCCCCGCGCCTTGGGGTCCCAATACGGCGCGCCCAGGCCCGTGAACGCCGGTACCAGATAGACGCCGCAAGCCTCTCCCGTGGCCTCGGCCAGTGCCTCGCTGTCACGGGCGTGGCTGATCAGCTTGATACCATCACGCAGCCACTGCACCGCCGCGCCGGCGACGAAGATGCTGCCCTCGACCGCATAAGTGACCTTGCCATCGAGACGGTAACCCACCGTGGTGAGCAGGCGATTCTTCGAACTCACCGGCTGTTCGCCGGTATTCTGGATCATGAAACAGCCGGTGCCATAGGTGCTCTTGACCATACCCGGCTCGAAGCACGCCTGGCCGATCAGCGCCGCCTGCTGGTCACCGGCCATACCCAATACCGGGATACTGGCGCCGAGTAACTCCGACTCAGTGTGGCCGAACTCCGCAGCGCAATCGAGCACCTCGGGTAACAGGCCGGATGGAATCTCGAACAGCTCGAGCAACGCCTCGTCCCATTGTTGGGTATGAATGTTGAACATCAGCGTGCGCGAGGCATTGCTGGCATCGGTGCGATGAACCTTACCGCCGGTCAGGTGCCACAGCAGGAAGCTATCCACCGTGCCAAAGCGTAATTCACCACGCTCGGCTCGCTCACGGGCACCCGACACATTCTCCAGAATCCAGCGCAGTTTGGTGGCCGAAAAATACGGGTCGATCAGCAGGCCGGTCTTGGCTGAAACCATCGCCTCATGGCCTTGCGCCTTGAGCCCGGCGCAGTAATCGGCTGTACGGCGATCCTGCCAGACGATAGCCGGATGAATGGGCGCCCCCGTAGCGGCATCCCACACCAGGGTGGTTTCGCGCTGATTGGTGATGCCGATAGCGGCGATCGCTTCCGGCGACAAGCCGCTGCAGGCAATCGCATCACGGCAAACCTGGAGCGTAGACGACCAAATTTCCTCCCCGTCATGCTCGACCCAACCATCCTGTGGGAAGAACTGCTTGAACTCCTGCTGAGCACGCGCGACCGGCAAGCCCTGGGCACTGAAGATGATGGCACGGGAACTGGTAGTGCCCTGGTCGATGGCTAGCAGGTATTGGGTCATGCAGGATTCCTTGTTGTTATGGACGATGTTCACTGCTGCAAATCGCGAAATGGCTTATTGACCGTGCGGCCGTCTGTTCGAATTACAGCTTCCCGATCGCGGCGAAGTGTCCCTGGGTATGCTGCGCCAGGGTCTCGGCCGAGAGTTCAAGCTCCAACCCTCGCCGGCCACCGCTGACATGAATGGTCGGATGCAGACGTGCCGATACGTCAATAAATGTGCGCAGACGCTTCTTCTGCCCCAGCGGGCTGATGCCGCCGACCAGATAACCGGTAGCACGCTGCGCGGCAGTGGGGTCGGCCATGTCAGCCTTCTTCGCGCCAGCCGCTGCAGCCAGCGCCTTGAGATCGAGACTGCCGACGACCGGCACCACAGCCACAAGGAGCTCGCCTTTCTCGGTCGAGGCGAGCAGCGTCTTGAACACGCATTCGGGCGCCAGCCCCAGCTTCTCCGCTGCCTCCAGTCCATAGGACGGCGCCTTCGGGTCGTGCTGGTAGCTGTGCACACGGTGTTCGGCCTTGGCCTTCTTCAACAGATCGATTGCAGGCGTCATGTTCGAATGTGAAAACGCAATGAAAGAGGTCTTACAGTAACAGGCTCAAATCCATCACCGCCACACCCTATAATGAGTGACCATCACAGGAAGCGCTCATGAACCTCGCTCCGCGTCAGCACGACATTCTCAACCTTGCCCGTGAACGCGGCTACGTCAGCATCGACGAACTGGCCCAGGCGTTCGCCGTGACCCCGCAAACCATCCGCCGCGACATCAATCAGCTGGCCGAACATGGCCTGTTGCGACGCACGCATGGTGGCGCGGCCTGCGAAGCCTCCAGCATCCAGAACACCGCTTACGGCATGCGCGCCGGGCAAATGCGCGAGGAAAAGCAGCGCATCGCCGAGGCTGTCGCCGCACAGATCCCTGATCACGCCTCGCTGTTCATCAACATTGGCACCACCACCGAAGCCATCGCCCGTGAACTGCAGAACCACAAAGGCCTGAAGATCATCACCAACAATCTGCACGTCGCCGCCCTACTCAGCGCCAAGGCCGACTTCGAGGTACTGGTGGCTGGCGGTACGGTGCGCAGCGACGGCGGCATCGTCGGCCAGGCGGCGGTGGATTTCATCCAGCAGTTCAAGGTCGACTACGCCATCGTCGGCATCAGCGGTATCGA
>CAZIZA010000232.1:0-6081 GCA_964543555.1 uncultured Pseudomonas sp. | reverse complement strand
ATGTGCAAAGCTCCACGATGCGGGGAATCCGCTCGCGAGCATTGTCGAAAGGCTGGCCGTAAAAATTCGATTGCCGCCCCGCCGCCGGGGCGTAAAGAAATCGTATGGATGCAGCAGGATCAGCCCTGTGGGTGGCGCTTCAGCGGCGACTTGTCCAGGCCTAGCGGCTGTCGCGGCTAAAGCCCCTCCCACAAAAGCCCTGGCAGCGCGCTACCGTAGGGTGGGTTAGCGGCGCAGAACACCGTTCCTACGGCCGCGCACCCACCTCAAGCGCCGCGTAACCCACCGAGCAATCTCAAGCCCACCACTCAAACCAACACATGCACCGCCAACCCCACCAACGCACAAGCCACCAACGTCTCGATCACCCCACGTTTGAAAGCGAACAGGGCCAACGCCGCACCGAGGGTAATCAACGCCGACACCCAATCGAACGCGCCGGCAAAGCCCTGCGGCCAGAGCACGTGATAACCAAAGAACAGCGCCAGATTGAGGATCACCCCGACCACCGCAGCGGTGATCCCGGTCAGCGGCGCGGTGAACTTCAACTGCCCGTGAGTCGACTCCACCAGCGGCCCGCCGGCGAGGATGAACAGAAACGACGGCAGAAAGGTGAACCAGGTGACCAGCACCGCCGCCAACGCACCGCTGGCGAAGGCCGAATCACCCCCGAACAGCGGCTGACCAGAGGCACCAACGAAGGCGACAAAGGCCACCACCATGATCAACGGCCCCGGCGTGGTCTCGCCCAGCGCCAGGCCATCGATCATCTGTCGGGGCGTCAGCCAGCCGTAGTGCTCGATGGCGCCCTGATACACATAAGGCAGCACCGCATAGGCGCCGCCAAAGGTCAGCAGCGCCGCCTTGGTAAAGAACCAGCCCATCTGCGTCAGCGTGCCTTGCCAGCCGAACGCCAGGGTTAGCAGGCCCATCGGCAGCAGCCAGAGCAGCACGCCGGCCAGCAGTATCAGCGCCAGGCGACTGGAGCGAAAATGCGTGTGCGCCAGGCGCGTCTCGTCATCGATCAAGGCTGGCGCATGCGCCCCGCCCGCCTCGCCATGCCCTGCGCCAACCGCGAAATGCTGCGGCGCCAGTCGCCCGCCGATGTACCCCACCAGCGCCGCACCGAGCACGATCAGCGGGAACGGCAGCTGCAACGCGAAAATGGCGACAAAGGCCGCTGCCGCGATGGCCCACAGCCAGGCGTTCTTCAACACCCGCCCGCCGATGCGCCAGGCCGCCTGCAGCACGATGGCCGTCACCGCCGGCTTGATGCCATAGAAGATCCCCGCCACCAGCGGTACATCACCGAACACCAGATAGACCCAGGACAGCGCGATCAGGATCAGCAGCGACGGCAGCACGAACAGCGCCCCGGCGATCACCCCGCCCCAGGTGCGGTGCATCAGCCAACCGATATAAGTCGCCAACTGCTGCGCCTCCGGCCCGGGCAGCAACATGCAGTAGTTCAGCGCATGCAGAAAACGCCGCTCGGACAGCCAGCGGCGCTTCTCCACCAACTCCTGATGCATGATCGAAATCTGCCCGGCCGGCCCACCGAAACTGATCAACCCCAGCTTCAGCCAGAACCAGAAAGCCTGCAGCAAACTGACCGGGGCGGGACGTTCAGACGAGTCAGGCATCGAAGGCTCCAACGGCTAAAAATCGGCCGATCACTATAGCCATGAAAGATGACAGCCGCGCGTCACCGCACGAAAAATCACCAGCCCCACGCAGCCCTTGCCCCACCTGGCCTGGGCGAGTTTTCCCGCATCTTATCCACAGCACTTTCCCCAGATTCTGTGCACGACACCCGGCAACACGCCTCTGCCCTGCCCCACTGTTGAAAAATGAGCCAAGTGATTGATTAAAAGCGATATTCCGCCTGGCGATAACGCCAGTACAGCGTCATTGGGCAAAAACTGAGCGGCCTGCCGAGGCCCGCTTGAATGCTAGGCGCGGAGGGCTTTTGCAAAGGTTATCCACAGCGGTGTTCACAGAATTTGTGGGTGGGTTTGGGAGGAGCTGGAGCGGCGTTTCTCCAACGGCAAATTACATGCATGGCATTTTGCCCACGAAGCATGGACAGCCTTGCGTTGGATGGACTAGGTTTTGGTTTGGCTCTGTTGGTGCAGTGATCTAGCAGATTGGGCTTGCCGTTATCTATGTCGCGTTTCTCCCCAGAGGTTGTCGCGTTTCACGCGACCGCCCTCAAGCGAAACAAGGACTTGCAGGACGACGAGTAAGGTTATGCGACAGCTGTCGTTGGCACACGCAACAGCAATGTCGTCTAATTAATAGTTATATGTAAAGCGTCTTCACAAGGTCTCATACATGGACTACCTAACAGGCAAAGATTTTTTCCTACCAGCAATTATGTCTGCATTTTTGGCCTATATTGCCTGGCAGCAGATGAAGATAAACTCAAAAAAGCTAACACTTGACCTATATAACAAGCGCTTCGAAATATACACTGACTCCATAAAATTCTATCAAGAACTAATTTCTGGAGAAATCTCTAAAGAAACACACTTGAAATTCATTACTAGCAAAGAAGCATCATATTTTTTATTTTCAAACGATCCAGAAATCTACAAAATCCTTGATGACATGCACTCTCAATCATTCAAGGTAACCGGCATCAAGCAGTTAGCGCCACAGCTAAAAGGCTCACCGGAGGTTCTCCTCAAAATGCACAGTGATGCGCAGAATGCGCTAACGCTTAACGAGAAAATGCTTAAAGAGCTACAGCTTAAATTTAAGAAATATCTATCAATGTAGGGGCGAAAAGGGGACAGTTTTATTTACTATCCTTGCAACTTACAGTGCATAAATAATTCGGTGCGCACAGCGCACCCTGCGATAAGAACTCCGATATATCAGACGCGCGAAGAGCCCCTTCAGGAGGGTGAGCGGAATCGTCGTGGAAGAGGTTGAGCGGCATGGATACCGCGAGAGCTGCGATGGCCGGGGCCGCCTAGGTAGGGATGGCCCTTCGTCTGTGGTCCGCATCCGGTCGGCCCTCTGAAACGGCGATGGAGCTAACGAACCCCGGCGAAGCCGGGGCCGGATGGCGGGGCGGGCGGTTTTGGTTACTTTTGCCAAGACAAAAGTGACTCGCCCGGCAGGGGCGAAACCAGAAGTATCGGTCGAACACTTAATCCAAGCGGCCACTCCACCCCGTACCAAAACGCTTTCATCCGAATGAAGCTTTCGGTTTCACACTTCCTCCTCAACACCGCCTCCAGACAAATCCCCGGATTTCATCCGGGCTACAAAAGCCTGCGCGTGCGGCGCAGGCAAAAAAATCGGGCCTGACGGCCCGAAAAAGTACTCCACCTTGAAGAGTTCGTTTACAGCACGTGCGACTGATAGAGCTCCGTCAGTGCTTCACCGCGCAAGTAGGCCAACTCCGCCGAGCGGCGGTCGCGGGGGCGGGTCAGGGGGACGGCCAGTTCGCGTTGCAGGCGGCTTGGCGTGCCGCCGAGGATCAGCACGCGGTCGCTGAGGTAGAAGGCTTCGTCGAGGTCATGGGTGACCAGCAGCACGGCGATCTCGTAGCGGGCAGCCAGCTCCACCACCAGATCCTGCAGCTTCATGCGGGTGAAGGCGTCCACTGCACTGAAGGGCTCATCCAGCAGCAGCACCTGCGGTTTGCCGTACAGGGCGCGGGCGATGGCCACGCGCTGGGCCTGGCCACCGGAGAGCTGTTTGGGCAACGCCTCGCCACGCCCGTGCAAGCCGACGTCGCGGAGCAATTGTTCAATCCACTGGTCATCAGCCACCCAGCCGTCGGCAAAGCCGACGTTCTGCGCCACGCTCAGCCAAGGCATCAGCCGAGGTTCCTGGAACACCACGCCGATCCCGCTGCCACGGCCGAAGTTGAGCAGCGGGTTGAGTTCCAGCCCACCCTGATAGTCCTGATCCAGCCCGGCGGCGATACGCAGCAGGGTGCTCTTGCCGCAGCCGGAGGGGCCGAGCAGGCTGACCACTTCGCCGGCGGCCAGGCTCAGGCTGACATCTTCGAGCACGCGCACGTCAGCGAAGGCCTTGTGGATATTCTGCAGTTTCAGCAGCGCACTCATGCTCCGTCCTCCCCGCCCTGATAGCTGTCGCGCCAGCGCAGGGCACGGGTTTCCCAGGCCTTGAGCAGGCTGTCGCTGAGTTTGCCGAGCAGCGCCAGCAGCAGGATCGCGGCGATCACCAGATCCGGCCGCGAGGTTTCCCGACCATCGCTGAGCAGGTAGCCGAGGCCACGGGTCGCGGCGATCAGTTCGGCGGCGACGAGGAACATCCAGCTCAGGCTGAGCGCGCCGCGCAGGCCGGTGAACAGGCTCGGCAGCGCAGCGGGCAGGAGAATGCGGCGCACCAGCGCCAGGGACGAAAGGCCGTAGAGTCGGCCCACTTCCACCAGTTTGCGGTCGATGTTGCGGATGCCGGCGAGCAGCGCCAGGTACACCGGGAAGAAGGCGCCGAGGGCGATCAGCATGATCTTCGGCGTTTCGTCGATGCCCAGCCAGAGCAGTAACAGCGGCACCCAGGCCAGGCTGGGAATCGCCCGCAGCGCCTGGAAGGTCGGTTCCAGATAGGCTTCGGCGCGGCGGCTGAGGCCCACCCAGGTGCCGATGACGATGGCCAGCGCGGCGCCGATGGCAAAACCGGCGCCGACGCGCAGCAGGCTGGCGTTCAGATGCCGCCACAGTTCGCCGCTCTGCGCCAGTAGGTACAGCGTTTGCGCCACCTGGCTCGGCGCTGGCATCTGGTGCGCGGGCAATACGCCGCTGCGCACCAGGATTTCCAGCAGAGCCAGAATAAGCAAGGGCACCACCCAACCACGCAGGTCGGTCAGTGCCGGCCGCCAGCCTGGAAGCCGTTCAGCCCAGCGACCGATGACGAGGTTGAGCGCGCCCATCGGTCAGTTCCCCGCCTTGGCGACATTCTGGCCGATCACCTGGGCGGCCAGTTGTGGCTGGATCAGTTGGTCGACCACCTGGGCCACGTCGGTGCCCGGACGCACCAGTTGCTCGTCGAGCAGGATGGGCGCGGCGGCTTTCAGCGCCTTGATGTGTTCGGCGCCCGGCTGCGGGTTGCTGAAATCGGTGCGCGACAGTTGCAGCTTGGCCACTTCCAGCGGCAGCTTGGCTTCGTCGGCGAGCAACTGGGCCAGGGCATCGGGGTTGGCGATGGCCCACTGGCGCGCCTGCTCGTAGGCCGCGATCACCTGCTTGATCAGTTCGGGCTGCTGCTTGGCGAAGGCCTCGGTGACACTGAGCACGCTGTAGCTGTTGAAGTCGCGGTTGCGGTACAGCAGGCGCGAGCCGGCCTGCAGCTCGCTGGCCGCCATCAGCGGATCGAGTCCGGCCCAGGCCTGCACGTCGCCGCGCTCCAGGGCGACGCGACCGTCGGGGTGTTGCAGGTGGACGATTTCCACGTCGTTCTTGTCCAGCCCGGCCCTCTGCAGGCTTTGCAGGAGGAACAGGAAAGGGTCGGTGCCCTTGGTGGCGGCGACCTTCTTGCCCTTGAGGTCGGCCAGCGACTGGATGGGCGAGTCCTCGGGCACCACCAGCGCTGTCCATTCCGGTCGGCTGGCGACGTAGACGGTGTTGATCGGCGCGCCGTTGGCGCGGCTGAGCACGGCGGCCAGGCCGGCAGTGGAAGCGAAATCGGTACTGCCGCCGTTGAGGTATTCCAGCGAGCGGTTGCTGCCCTGGCTGAATACCCATTTGACGGCGATGCCCTGCGGCGCGAGGGCTTTTTCCAGCAAGCCCTGCTGCTTGAGCACCAGGCTGGTGGGGGCGTAGTAGGCGTAGTCCAGGCGGACTTCTTTCGGTGGTGCGGCATGTACGGCGGCTGGCAACCAGGCGGCGAACAGCGCCGCCAGGCCAACGCGCAAGGCATTCTTCTTCATGGTCATCTCCTCATGGATAAATGGCCTTCCGGCCCGTTGGCGGGCCGGTCAGGAGATGGCGAAACGGCGTTACAGCAGAGTCAGGGTGTAGCTCAGAATCAGGCGGTTCTCGTCGGCATCGGTGGTGACGTTGCCGCGCTGGGTCGCGTTGCGCCAGGACACGCCGAGGCCTT
>CAZIZA010000231.1:0-6103 GCA_964543555.1 uncultured Pseudomonas sp. | reverse complement strand
GCCGCCAGCGACATCAGCAGGCGGTTGAGGAAATCCAGCAGCTCGCCGAAGTCGGCCGGCTGGCCTTCGAGCAACTGCGCTTCGCGCTGCAGCTCGACCAGCGCCTGCCAGTTGGCCTGGGACAGCTTGCCGCGCACGCTACCGGCCGCCCACTGCAGACGCTGCAAGTTGGCGCGCAGGCTGGCTGGCCAGTCGCTGCCCAGCAGCGCCTGCAGCAGGCGCGCCTCCAGCTCGCCCGCCTCCGGATCGGCCAGCAGGCCCAAGCTCTGCGCCAACACCAGTGCACTCTGCAGCGCCTGCGGATCGTCGTCATCGTCGACGTAGCGCGCCAGCATGATGCGCAGCAGCCGCGCACTGCCCTCGCAGCGCTCGGCGTAACGGCCGAACCAGAACAGGTTTTCCACCACCCGCGAGGGCAGGAAGGGGTCGCTGCGCACCAGGTCGGCGGTGCCCAGGGTGCGCTGCGTCTGCCAGGGCTCGGCGCCGGCCTGCCGCGTGCCGAGCACCCAGGTGTCCTTGCTGGCGCCGCCACGCTGCATCGACACCACCTCGGCATCGGCCTCGGCGGCGACGCGGGTCAGGCCTCCGGGCATGATTCGGTAGCCGTCGGCACTGGCCACGGCGAACACACGCATGCCGATGGCCCGTGGCTGCAGACCGCTGCCATCCCACACCGGCGCCTGCGACAGTTTGGCCCGCGCCTGCGCCACGTAGGCATAAGGGCGCAGCTTGAGGCGTGCGGCCAGCTTGGCGCGCTGCGCCTCATCGAGGTCACGACCGAATACCGGGGTGAAGCTCTGCGACGGGAAGGCCGGGCGTACCAGTAGCTGATCGAGCTTTTCCAGGGCTTCGTCCAGCACTGGCGGCTCGCCACACCACCAACTGGCGATGGACGGCAACAGCAGCTCTTCGCCGAGCAGATGCTCGCTGATCGCGGGCAGGAAACCCGGCAGGCCAGGCGACTCCAGCACGCCGCTGCCCAGGGCATTGGCCACTAGCACGCGACCGCGACGCACGGCTTCAAGCAGGCCGGGCACGCCGAGGGCGGAGTCGGTGCGCAGCTCCAGCGGGTCGCAGTAGTCATCGTCGAGACGGCGCAGCACCGCATGCACGCGGCGCAGGCCGGCCAGGGTCTTGAGGTAGAGGGTGGCATCGCGCACGGTCAGGTCGCTGCCTTCGACCAGCGGGTAGCCGAGCTGACGCGCCAGGTACAGGTGCTCGAAATAGCTCTCGTTGAAGCGCCCTGGCGTCAGCAGCACCACCAGCGGTGTCTCGCCGCCACTCGGCGCCTGCCGCGCCAGGGTGTCCTGCAGGGTGCGGAAGAAACCGGCCAGGTACTGCACGCGCAGGTCGCGGTACAGCTCGGGGAAGGCGCGCGAGACGATCTGCCGGTTCTCCAGCGCATAACCGGCACCGGACGGTGCCTGGGTGCGGTCGGCGGTGACCCACCAGCGCCCGTCCGGCGCCCGGGCCAAGTCCACGGCATACAGGTGCAGCCAGGTACCACCCGGCGCCTGCATGCCCTGACAGGGCCAGAGGAAGTTGTTGTGGCCGAATACCAGCTCGGTCGGCAGCAGGCCTTCGGCGATCAGCTTCTGCGGGCCATACAGATCGGCCAGCACGCGGTTGAGCAGGGTCGCGCGCTGCGCCACGCCGGCAGCGATCTGCTGCCACTCTTCTGCCGGGATCAGGTTGGGCAGCAAATCCAGCTCCCAGGGGCGATCCGCGCCATCCGGGTCGGCATAGACGTTGTAGGTGACGCCGTTCTCCTGGATCTGCCGGGCCAGCATGGCCTCGCGCTGCGCCAGGTGCTCGGGGCGGCTACGCGCCAGTTGCTCGTAAAGGCGCCGCCAGTGCGGGCGCACGTTGCCCTTGGCATCGAGCAGTTCGTGGTAGGCACCGGCAGGGGGCGGGTAATCGGCTAACAGGTCGTGCATGGCAGGCTCGGCAGTGGCAAGGCGGTGCAGCGTGGCGCAGATTGATGCTGCATCCGTGGGAGGCGCTTCAACGGCGACGGCTCGCGGCTAAAGCCCCTCCCACAGATGGAATCGACGTCAAACTCGACGCAGATCCAGGGTCATCGGCAGTTCATTATTATCTATCGGTTGCAGAGCCGGGCGCTTGCCTGGGCTGTGGCCCAGGCGGAAGAAGCGCGCCAGGCGGCGGCTCTCGGCCTCGTAGGCGTTGACCGGCAGGCTGTCGTAGTTGCGACCGCCCGGATGGGCGACATGGTACTGGCAGCCACCCAGCGAGCGCTGCATCCAGGTGTCGATGAGGTCGAACACCAGTGGCGCATGTACGCCGATGGTCGGCTGCAGGCAACTGGCCGGCTGCCAGGCGCGGAAGCGCACGCCACCGACGAACTCACCGACCTTGCCGGTCGGACGCAGCGGCACCGGCACGCCGTTGCAGGTCAGCACGTAGCGATCCGGCGCCATGCCGTTCACCTTCACCTGCATGCGCTCCAGCGACGAGTCGACGTAGCGCACCGTGCCGCCGACGGCGCCCTCCTCGCCCAGTACGTGCCAGGGCTCCAGCGCCTGGCGCAGCTCCAGGTCGATGCCCTTGACCACAAAATCGCCAGCCTTGGGGAAACGGAACTCCAGGTGCGGGGCGAACCACTCGCTGCGCAGGCGGTAGCCGAAGCTGCCCAATTCCTGCAACACATCGGCGAAATCCTGCTCGACGAAGTGCGGCAGCAGATAGCGGTCGTGCAGCTCGGTGCCCCAGCGCACCAGCTTGGCCGGGCGGTAGGGTTCCTGCCAGAAACGCGCGATCAGTGCGCGCAGCAGCAGTTGCTGCGCCAGGCTCATCTGCGCGTGCGGCGGCATCTCGAAGGCGCGCAATTCGAGCAGGCCGAGGCGGCCGCTGGCCGAGTCCGGCGAGTACAGCTTGTCGATGCAGAACTCGGCGCGATGGGTGTTGCCGGTGACGTCCACCAGCAGGTTGCGCAGCAGGCGGTCGACCAGCCACGGCGGGCAGTCGCGGCCCGGCTCGGGCATCTGCGCGAAGGCGATCTCCAGCTCGTACAAGGCGTCATTGCGCGCCTCGTCGACACGCGGCGCCTGCGAGGTCGGGCCGATAAACAGGCCGCTGAACAGATAGGACAGCGACGGATGGTTGTGCCAGTAACTGATCAGGCTGCGCAGCAGATCGGGGCGACGCAGGAAAGGCGAATCGCTCGGCGTGGCACCGCCGAGGACGAAGTGGTTGCCGCCACCGGTGCCGGTGTGACGGCCATCAACCATAAACTTCTCGCTGGACAGCCGCGATTGCCGCGCGGCCTCGTAGAGAAACTCACAGCGTTCGACCAGTTCGTCCCAACTGGCGGCCGGATGAATGTTCACCTCGATCACCCCCGGATCAGGGGTAACGCGGAAATACTGCAGACGCGGGTCGAGTGGCGGCTCGTAACCCTCCATCAGCACCGGGCAGTTCAACTCGGCCGCCACTGCCTCGATGGCCGCGACCAGCGCCAGGTAGTCCTCCAGATGCGCCAGCGGCGGCATGAACAGATACAGGCGGCCCTCGCGCGGCTCGGCGCACAGCGCGGTACGCACGATACCGGCAGCGGATTGCCCGCTGGCCGGGCGTGCACTCTGCACATTGGCACTGGCACCACGCCACACGCCGCGCAACTGACGCTGAACCTGCGCCGGGCTGGGCAACGGCGGCAACGACTGGCTGGGGTCGACCGGGTTGATGTAGGGGTAGTCGGCCTGACTCACCCAGGGCAGCGAATCCAGCGGCAGGCGATAGCCCAGTGGCGAGTCGCCCGGCAGCAACCGGCAATGCTCGTCGCGCAGAAACCAGTGCCCGCTCTGCCAGCCGTCACCGACCACCTGGCGCGCCAGCGGCAGCACATGGCCGACGACCTTATCCAGGCCCTGATCGAACACCTTGCGCAGGCGCTCGCGCTCCAGCGGATCACTCAAGCGCGGGTCATCCGGGGTGACGTTGTCCGGCAGCTTGCGCTCGCGCCACAGGTAGTAGAACCAGTCCTCATAGGCCGGGAAGACGTTGCCGCCATCCACACGCAAACGCTCGGCCAGGGCGGCGAGGAAGCGCTCGGCGGTTGCGGCGGTGGCGCCATAGCCGCGCTTCTCGTCGGCCAGCAGCTTGGGGTCGTGCCACAGCGGCTCACCGTCACGGCGCCAGAAGCAGTTCAGCGACCAACGCGGCAATTGCTCGCCGGGATACCATTTGCCCTGACCGAAATGCACCAGCGCCTTGGGCGCGTAGTGGTTGCGCAGGCGGTAGAACAGGTCGGCGGCCAGGCGGCGCTTGTTCGGGCCGAGCGCGGCGGTGTTCCATTCGTCGTCATCGGGATAATCGAGAGCGACGAAGGTCGGCTCGCCGCCCATGGTCAGGCGTACGTCATGTTTCTGCAGATCCTCGTCGATCTGCCGGCCCAGTGTCTGAATCGCCTGCCACTGCGCCTCGCTGTAGGGTTTGGTGACGCGCGGCGCCTCCCACACCCGCTCGACGCTCATCAGGTGCTCGAATTCCACCTCGCACTCGTCCAGCCCACCGGTAATCGGCGCCGCCGACGACGGCTCCGGGCTGCAGGCCAGCGGAATATGGCCTTCACCGGCGAACAGGCCTGAAGTCGGGTCGAGGCCGATCCACCCGGCGCCAGGCAGGTACACCTCGCACCAGGCGTGCAGGTCGGTGAAATCCTTGTCGGTGCCGCTGGGGCCGTCGAGGGCTTTGACGTCGGCGGTGAGCTGGATCAGGTAGCCGGAGACGAAGCGCGCCGCCAGGCCGAGATGACGCAGCAACTGCACCAGCAGCCAGGCCGAGTCGCGGCACGAGCCGGAGGCCAGCTCCAGCGACTGCTCCGGCGTCTGCACGCCCGGCTCCATGCGGATCAGGTAGCGAATGTCGGCCGACAGGCGCTGATTCAGTGCCACCAGAAAATCGATGCTGGGTACCGGCTCGCGGGAGATGCTCGCCAGGTACTTGGCGAACAACGGCGTGGCCGGCAACTTGATCAGATAAGGCGCCAGCTCGCGCTGCTCACCTTCGGTGTAGGCGAAGGGAATGCGCTCGGCGTAAGGCTCGAGGAAGAAATCGAAGGGGTTGAACACCGCCATCTCGGCGACCAGATCCACCTCGACCTTGAACTCGCGGGTCATCGAAGGGAACACCAGACGCGCCAGGTAGTTGCCCTGCGGATCCTGCTGCCAGTTGATGAAATGCTCGCCCGGCTCGACCTTCAACGCATAGGAGAGGATACGCGTGCGGCTATGCGGCGCCGGGCGCAGACGGACGACTTGCGGCCCGAGGTTGACCGCGCGGTCATAGCGGTAGTGGGTGACATGGTGCAGCGCGACATGAATCGACACGGCGGCCTCCTGCTAGCCTGGACGATAAGCTGTGCAGCGCAAGACTTATGCCAGCGTCAGCCCCGCATTACCAGCACTGATCACCTCAGTACTCGCACCATAACAAGGCAAGCCACGCACCACGTCACACTAAGCGCTCCAATACAGCGCATGGCAGTGCGCAGCTATGGCCTGCATGTCGCACATCCGTTGGCGGCTCACAGCAAAACGCCAGCCTGGCGGCTGGCGTTTTGTTCAGCGTGGCGCCACAGGGCGTGGTTTCTTCTTCCCGCCAGCGCCCTTGCCGCTGCCCTTCTTTTGCTCCTGCAGCTTGGCGAACGCCGCCGCCTTGGCCTGCTCACGCTTGTCCCAGGGCTTGCTGCCGTCACTGGCGCGCGGCGGCAGGCCGTTGTGCTGAGTGAGGATCTTGCCCACTTTCTTGCTACCGGCTGGCGTCGAGTTCTTGCGCCGCGCGCTCTGGTACTCGTCGGTCTGCGGCTGGTAGGTCGGGATCAGGTGGTGCTTGCCGTTGCCGATCAGATCGCTACGGCCCATGCGCTCCAGTGCCTCGCGCAGCATCGGCCAGCCCTTCGGATCGTGGTAGCGCAGGAAGGCCTTGTGCAGGCGGCGCTGCTGCTCGCTCTTGACGATGGTCACGCCATCGCTCTTGTAGGTGACCTTGCGCAGCGGATTCTTGCCCGAGTGATACATGGCCGTGGCGGTGGCCATCGGCGACGGGTAGAAGGCCTGCACCTGGTCGGCGCGGAAACCGTTGC
>CAZIZA010000230.1:0-6113 GCA_964543555.1 uncultured Pseudomonas sp. | reverse complement strand
CCCGGTCGAGGTCGCGGCGGATGCGGTGCAGGTTGATGACGCGGTGACGGCCGATTTTCACGGTCGGGACGGTGTTGCTTTCGATCCAACCGCGCACCACGTCTTCGGTGATTTGCTCCATGCCCAGGAGCTGAGCCAGCACGTATTTCGTGCAGAACGGTGCGTCGCGGAAATCCGTTACGCGTTGGGTGTCTCCCGAAATCGAAAGCCCCACTACACCAGACTGTTCCATGCGAATGTCCTATAATTGCCTGACAGACTAACTAAGTAATATTTACTAGGTAGCCCCATTGTCGGGCGCTTTCCTACTAAGTACAAGCTACTAAGTAGAATTTTTAGGAATGATAAGAGATCGCCTTATAAGCCTTTTCGACAGTAAGCGGACGAGCGTCTGGTTTGAGAAGGAAACCGGCATCGACCGATATCGGTGGGGAAACATCCGTAGCGGGAAGGCACGACTGTCTGACGCCGAGATAGATGCCGTCGTGAAGGTATTTCCTCAGTATTCGCTATGGCTGGTCAGCGGCGAGATTGCGCCGGAGATAGGCCAGACCAGCCCCGAATTCGACGAAGCCAACCGAAACTTGGCCAATCCAAACGCGGGATAGCGATCACACAGGAAGTAGCTAGGCGCTGGTACGCCCGTAAGCAGGTCAAGGACGGCAAGCAATGATCACGCTCGAAGCCCTCGAAAAACTCCCTCGCAGCAAAGCTCTGGCCTGTTCAATAGGGGCTGGCGGGGCTCTAGGCGTCTTAGCTTATGTAGGGCTGAGGCTCTACGAGAACAACGACGCTGGCTTTCTCTCCATCGTGTGTTTTGTCTCAGCTATCTGGCTAAGCCTTGTATCGAAGCACTGGAATCCGCTGCTAGGTGTGAGGCAGCTCTACCTATTCGATTGGCCTCTCGTGGCTGTGCTGGCTTGGTTCATGACAATCAACGTGCCTCAGCTGGGCCACAAGCTATTGATCGGCATGGTCATGGTGGTCTTTGCGACCGCCGGAGCAGTGTCGGCCCGCAGAAAACGGGCAAGGGAGTAGGGCAGGGGTAGACATAAGTGGTGCTTGCTTGCTGGCGATTTGATGCCAGAGAATGGCCAGAAGGGGCCTGGCTATAGCGAGGCCAATCCAAACGCGGGATAGCGATCACCCAGGAAGTAGCTAGGCGTTGGTACGCCCGAAGGAATGGAGAAGACCAATGAAAAGGACGCTGTTGGCACTGGCCCTAGCCGCAAGCCCCGCTTTCGCAGAAGAATCCAAGCCCGTTGCCACCCAAGTGGGTGATGCTCTCAGACCTGCTGCCGAAGCCTACGGCAAAGGCATGCAGAAGCTGGTGAACGAACTGTTCGCCGGATCCAAAGGCCCCATGGGCGAAGCCGCCCGAGCCAACCTCAAAGCCCAGGAAAAGCGAGAACGCGAAGCTAATCGTGGGGTTCGCCGCACAATGAAGGAATGCATAAAGCCTGGGAACGTCATCGATGATGACGTTAAAGAGTGCATTGAAGGTGTCAGAACGCCTGAGTGGGAGAATTAATAGTGAGTGAGATTGTGAGAAAGAAAGCGCTAATTACAGACGTAGATAACACACTCTATGACTGGTTTGATATCTGGCATTCATGCTTTACGGCAATGCTGGAAAAGACATTAGAAATTTCTGGTGTGGATAGGGATGTGCTCCTTAAAGATATTCAAAGAGTATTCAGAAAGCACCATACCTCGGAGTACTCATTTGTCCTTGAAGAGTGCGAGACACTTTCAAGTCTATATGGCGATGACCTTAGGAAAACTCTAGATCCTGCAATTGAGGCTTTTAGACTTGCTCGTAGCAATGCGTTGAAGTTGTACCCAGGAGTAGCGGAGACGCTTAAAGTTCTAAGGCAGAATGATGTTAAAATAATTGCTTTCACAGAGTCGTTGCAGTACTACACTGTGGCGCGGTTGAAGCTGCTTGGTCTTGATGAATTTATTGATGTTCTTTATTCGCCGCCGGATAATGAAAGTAAGTTTATCGAGTCAAGAAGTAAGCGAATTGAAACGGCACTCATAACTAGAACGATACCTGCAGGGGAACTTAAACCAAACCCGCACGTGCTTAAATCGATTCTTGATGAGAATAATCTCGAACCCTGTGATTGTATTTATGTGGGGGATAGTGAGATGAAAGATATACAGATGGCGAATGACGTGGGTGTCTTTAGCGTACTTGCAAGCTATGGTGCTTTGCATTTTGAAAGCAGGCCTGAAGACTACAACTTGCTGCGTGCAGTGAGTCACTGGTCGGATGAGGATATTCTTCGGGAGAAAAGACTTAAGGAAACTAAGAGGCACGCTGTTCCAAACTATACAGCAGCGGCTTTTAACGACGTGATTCAGTTTTTTGAGATAAAGAAATGAATGAGGCTGATGCGCGGGTTGTTGAAGTAAAACTTGAAATGTGGAAAAAGACAATTGATGTGCAAATGCACTTCAATGAGCTTGAGATGAAAATAAGGAATTTTGCAGTTCTTTTGATATCGGCTTTTATAGGCGGTGCTGGATTAGCGTTAAAAGAAGGGATGACAGTAGATAGCTTGAACGTGTCGTTGGCATCGGTTTTGCTCTATTCAGCTGCTTTCTTGACAATAGTATTTTATTTAGCCGATAGATTTTGGTATCACCCCCTGTTGTTAGGCTCTGTTATTCACGGAATGGCTGTTGAGAAAAGCTTGGCCGCTAGTGGTTTTTCTGAAGCATCTTTAACGCATGCAGTTGGTGATGCTAGTGGTGTAAAGTTATTATTTACTGATATCAAAATCAGAAGCAGCAAAAAAATCGCGATTTTTTATATGCCGATGTTTCTTATTTTCGCGGTTCTTGGTTATATCCTGCAGGATGCAGGCAGCAAGCAAGAAAAAATTAAAGTTTCTGCCGAGAAAGAGGCCGAGGCGGAGTTGATAAGGCCAAGTTCAAGCTCAGACACATCTAGGGGCGAGAGCTCAATGGTTACTATCAATTTAAGTAATAATCACACGTGGGATGATATGAGCAAAGCTCCTAAAGCCAGCGAGCAGTACCTAGAGAGCTGCTTGAAAGCTTTATCACGTGAGCAGCTAGAGAAGTCTTCTTGCGCCAAGTAAATTTATTTTACAAGGAGAAGGCATTCTTTGACGTCTCGGTGGCGAATCCCAGTTCTACCCAGAGTCATATGCTGATGATCCATGGTTAATAGCTCAATTTTGCGGTTGACAAATATGTCTGCCGCAATTTCGCTCATTCGATCTAATTCAATCATCCCAGTGTTGCTATAGCTGAGAACAAGCCTAGAGTTTCCATTTTGGACCCCTGTAAAAAGCCTTTCAAAGGCTTCCTCAACCTGGGAGGCGATACTAAATGGTGATTGGTGACGCTCAACGCGATAGCGACCCTTAACAATGCTGCCGCCTTTTATTTGTAATTCGGGGTAGTCATATAGAACTAGAGTTTCTATCGCATGGTAAAATCGACTGTAATGAACAAAGCAATAAGGAGGATCAGCGTAAACTAGTCCTTCCTCGAATCCATCAAGGCACTTGGCGTAATCCTGAGTTAAGGCCGAAAACTCAAAATCAAGGCTTGATGTGGGAAGCACCGCAAGAGCCTCTTCATACTTGCGAATAAAGTACGAAGGCAAATCACGGCGACGGTAAATCAGGATATCTTTGAGCGAAGATTCCGAGTTTGCATCTCGATATTGCGCATAGTGTCCTGTCCCTTGGCTGCAATAGGCCATTGCAAACATCAGGGAGGCTAGAATTACATTATATGCCGGATCATGGCGATACTCTTCAGCAACTTCTCTGATGGCGTCGATCCAAAGGCATTGTTCTGCGGACCACCAAGTGCCGGAGTAATTCTTAAGAAAGAGATGCCAGCCGTGGAAGAACTCGCGCCCTAGAAGCTCGCGCTGAATCGTCTCAATATGATTAAACTCTTGAAGAGAAATATCATTGGCGTAAGAGAAAATACTATCCTCAGCCGCAAGTCGAACATCAGCCACAATGTTTGAGGCACGATCAAGAATAGTTTTTGCCGAAGGAGTTTTGCTTCCCCTCCAACTACCAGCGTAGGCTTTCGAAAGCACAGCCGAATAAGCCTGAATGTCATTCGAGAGAAAGTTCACTTGGCGCCCAATAGCACCGGCGAGAGTGGCACTGCCTGAAAAAAGATCCAGCACGGCATCCCCAGGCTGGCGCACCTCGTTGATCCCTTCGACTACGAAGTCAATGATCTTTGACTTTGAGCCCATGTACTTGACGAAGCTTGGGAAAGGGGCGGCTTTGAGCATTCTTATGATTCCAAAAAACTAAATCCCAAAACGGGATATCGGCGAGTCTATGCGAGAATCCTCACGGTGTCAATTTGGGACGACGAGATGGGCATCTCCTGGAACTTGAAGCGTACCCTGCTCCAAGAAGCACTAAAGCAGATACGGCTAGATGCGCAGCTTACGCAGGCTGACTTAGCTAAGCGCCTAGGAAAACCGCAGAGCTATGTCTCTAAGTACGAAAGCGGCGAACGGCGCTTAGATATCATCGAAGTCCAAGAAGTATGCCTTGCCATTGGCGAAACGCTCAGTAATTTCGCGCAAGCATTGGAAGCCTCATTTGTAACTGAAGAAAATCTTGAGAAGGAAAGTAGGGACGCCCATGATTAGATTTGAAGATGACCCAATTAATTATTTATACCATCAAGGTTTTGATATTCACTTTCAGTCACATGCGGGGTCTATTCTTTATGGTGAGTTCGGGCAGCAACTACGCGAACTCGCTGAGTCGCTACTGAGTATAAATTTACCTATCACTGAAATTATTGGCGGTGGTGGTGGAGAGGCTAAGTTTACACAGCGACTGCGTAGAAGTCTTGCTTATAAAACTTGGGGGAAGCTAAACTTTAGAATTGATAAAACTATCAATGGTGTCCCGAGTGAATCTATCTCGCATGAGGTTGATCATGTAAGAGAGGTGCCTGGAGTGGGAACTCTTGCTTGCGAGATTGAATGGAATAACAAGGACCCCTTTTTTGATCGTGACTTAGAAAACTTTAAGCGTCTGCATGCTGAGGGAGCCATTAGTGCTGGTATTATTATTACGCGGGGGCAGTCGTTGCAGAATAATTTAGAGGCGGCCGTTCGTAAGTATGCGTATGATAATAATATCCAGAGCTTTGAAGATCTAGAGAGGTTGGGGTATCCACCGACTACCCTAAGAAAGCGCAGGGCTGTAATGGAGCGAGTCGACAGAGTTCGCAATCCAATTTCTTTTGCCGATGCTTGGGCTAATAACTTTACTAGAGATAAGTATGGGGCAGCGACTACTCACTGGCTAAAACTTCAAGACAGAATTCAGCGTGGTGTCGGTAATCCTTGCCCTCTGTTGTTTATAGGTATTCCATCGTCAATTATTGTCTTTGATCATCAGCCTATAGACCCTATCGACGATGAGGTGGAGGAAGAGGTCGGGCTTATCGCGGACATGCTTAGAAGCGACCGTAACTGGTGACCACATAGACCTAATGTTATGGGAAAGAATGGTCTAGCCAGCTTGCGGATTGGCAGAAAGCCCCGGTTTATGGGGCTCTCTGGCTCAGCGGGGCGGTTCGTAGCGGATTCATAATACCCAGCCCAAACCGCCCTCAACCCAACAATTCCCCTCCCCAAAAACAACAAAACCCCGCCGTAGCGGGGTTCTGTCTATGCACTGCTACCAACGATCAAACGTTAAAGCGGAAGTGCATCACGTCGCCGTCCTTGACGATGTAGTCCTTGCCTTCCAGGCGCCATTTGCCGGCTTCCTTGGCGCTGGCTTCGCCCTTGTACTGGATGAAGTCGTCGTAGGCGATGACTTCGGCGCGGATGAAGCCTTTTTCGAAGTCGGTGTGGATCGCAGCAGCCGATTGCGGGGCGGTGGCGCCGACGCGGACGGTCCAGGCGCGGACTTCCTTCACGCCTGCGGTGAAGTAGGTCTGCAGGTTGAGCAGCGAGTAACCGGCGCGGATCACGCGGTTCAGGCCCGGCTCTTCCATGCCCATGGTTTCGAGGAACATTTGCATTTCTTCGAGATCGTCCAGTTCGGCGATCTCGGCTTCGATCTTGTTGCACA
>CAZIZA010000229.1:0-6140 GCA_964543555.1 uncultured Pseudomonas sp. | reverse complement strand
ACGCGACACGCTGAAGATGCGCGGCGACAAGCCCTTCGTCTTCAGCAACCAGAAAATCGGCCAGGGTCTCGACGAGATCATCGCCTTCATCGAACGCCAGGGCATGCTCGCGGCAGCCTGATTTCACCTTCAAGGAGATCCCTATGAACCTGCGCAAAACCCTCTACGCCATCGCCCTGTTCTGCACCCCGGCGCTGGCCTTCGCCCACCCAGGCCATGGCGAATCCGGCCTGCTGGCCGGCCTGGCCCACCCGGTATTCGGCCTGGATCATCTGCTGGCGATGTTCGCCGTTGGCCTGTGGGCCGCACAACAGAGTGGCGCTGCGCGTTGGGCATTGCCGCTGACCTTCGTCGGCAGCATGCTGGTTGGCGGCCTGCTGGGTTTTGCAGGCGTGCAAGTCCCGCTGATGGAAACCGCCATCGCCGGCTCGGTGCTGGCTTTCGGCCTGCTGGTGGCCGTAGCCGCTCGCCTGCCGATGGCGCTGTCCGTAGCCTTGACCGCCCTCTTCGCCCTCACCCACGGCGTCGCTCACGGCCTGGAGCTGCCTGCGCTGGCCAGCCCCTTCGGCTACGCCATTGGCTTCATCCTGGCCACCGCTGCGCTGCACGCGATTGGTTTTGTCCTGGTACGTTTTCTGCCACAGGCCGTAGCTCCCCTGGTACGCCTCGCTGGCGGCGCTTCGGCACTGGTGGGTGTCTGGCTGCTGGCCAACTAAGCACCGATAACGCCTGAGGGACAGATCAGCCAGTGTGGTTCCCGGCACGCCCCCTACAGCCTCCTGCAGGGGGCGCTATAAGCAGCGAATAGGCAGGTATCGACGCCAGAAGGCGCTCAACAGGTGACCTGAAGATGACTACCCCCAGCTTATCCACAGAATGCTCAACAGCGCCAGGGGATAATCCGGCGACACTGGTTTCAACCTGCAAAAAACACTGGACAAAGTTGCCTTGACGCGCCCTTGCTATCCCACAGAAAAGAGCTGATCAAAAGTTCATCAAAATGCTGGAAGCCTCATGAATAGGGGGCTGCAAAAAGAGGTACATAAGTTATCAACAGAACCACCCACAGCTCCCGTGGACAATCTGAAAGGCTGCTTGCAGCGCTCAAGAAATCTGTCAAGCCTCTGTTATTCAAGGGAAAATACCTCTGCTCATTTTTTCGCCAAGGGCCTGCACACAACGAAAAATCGGGCACCGAAGCAAGCGCCACCAGCTTATCCACAACTATTCCCACAGCCTTGGTGGAAAACTTTATTTTCATGGCCTGACATGCCGCCTGCTCAGGCTGATACCGTTCATTCAACTACCCGGTAAGGATGCTCCGTGTTCAGTTTTTTCCTTGCGGCCATGCTGCTTGGCTTCGTCTTCAACGCCGCCCCGGGCGCCGTGTTCAGCGAAACCCTGCGCCGTGGTCTGCGTGATGGCTACAAGCCGGCGCTGCTGGTACAGATCGGTTCGCTGGTGGGCGACGCCACCTGGGCCGCACTCGGCCTTACCGGCCTGGCGCTGCTGCTCGACAGCGCGCAGATTCGCTACCCGCTGACGCTGGCCAGCGCGCTGTATCTGGCCTGGCTTGGTTATCAGTCGCTGCGTGATGCCCATCGCCCGCCGCAGCCCAGTGACGATGGCCAGTTCGCTGCCGGCGGTGCCTTTGCCGCTGGCGCCGCACTGTCGCTGACCAACCCACAGAACATTGTTTACTGGGCGGCCATGGGCGGAGCGATGGCCGCCATTGGCGTCGCTCAGCCAACACCGACACACCTGGCGGTGTTTTTCGCCGGTTTCATGGTCTCGTCCCTGCTCTGGTGCTTCATCTGCGCTAGCCTGGTGGACTGGTTTCGCCGCGCTGCCTCGCTGCTCTGGCATCGCCTGACCTACGCAGCCTGCGGTGTGATACTGCTGGGGCTGGCCGGCATGAGCGTGCTGGAGCTGGTCTGATCGCACTATGGCTATCACCATCATCGAAACAATTTAACGGCGTACTTGCAGCGACAGGCCTAGGCTCAATCACATAACCCTGCGTCAGGAAGCCGCGCCATGCACCTCAACGACCTGCTCAAGCAACTGCTCGCCAGCTACGCCTGCGCTACCTGCGGCATCGATACACGCCACTGATCCTTGGTGGCGGCGAAGCGACTGGTTACCCTTGGCGCATTTAGCCAAGGAGTTCGTCCATGTCCCTGCGTAGCGTCTGCGTCTTCTGTGGTGCCAGTCCCGGCGCCAGTCCCATCTACCGCGAAGCTGCCGAAGCACTGGGGCAACACCTGGCCAAGCGTGGCATACGGCTGATCTATGGTGGCGGGGCCGTCGGCCTGATGGGCGTAGTCGCCGATGCAGCGCTGAACGCCGGTGGCGAGGTGATCGGCATCATCCCGCAAAGCCTGGAGCGCGCCGAGATCGGCCATCGCGGCCTGACCTGCCTGGAGGTGGTGGATGGCATGCACGCGCGCAAGGCGCGCATGGCCGAGCTGGCCGACGCCTTCATCGCCCTGCCCGGCGGCCTCGGCACTCTGGAAGAATTGTTCGAGGTGTGGACCTGGGGCCAACTGGGCTATCACGCCAAACCGCTGGGCCTGCTGGAGGTAAATGGTTTTTACAGCAAACTCGGCGATTTCCTCGATCATCTGGTCGCCGAGCGCTTCGTTCGCCCACAGCACCGCGAGATGCTGCAGATAGCAGATACCCCGCAGAACCTGCTCGATGCTCTAATCGAATGGCGCCCCAGCGCAGCACCGAAGTGGGTGGATCGCGCGCCCGTCTGAGCCTATACGCAGACATGTAACACAATGCTACGCTCTGCGGTCTCTCCCCCACGGAAGCCGCAACATGGCCGGAAGCAGCCTGCTCGCCCTGATCGACGACATCAGCACGGTACTCGATGACGTCGCCACCATGACCAAGATCGCCACGCGCAAGACCGCCGGGGTGCTGGGCGATGACCTCGCACTCAATGCCCAGCAGGTCACTGGCGTACGTGCCGACCGTGAGCTGCCAGTGGTCTGGGCAGTGGCCAAGGGCTCGCTGGTCAACAAGGCGATCCTGGTGCCAGCCGCGCTGCTGATCAGCGCCGTGGCGCCCTGGCTGGTGGTGCCCTTGTTGATGTTCGGTGGCTTGTTCCTCTGTTACGAAGGGGCAGAAAAGCTGATCCACAAGCTGCTGCACCGACACGAAGACGACGAACAGCAGCCCCTGCTGGAGGCCATCGCCGATCCGCAGGTGGACCTGCTGGCATTCGAGCGCGACAAGATCCGTGGTGCGGTGCGTACCGATTTCGTGCTGTCGGCCGAGATCATTGCCATCACCCTGGGCACCGTCGCCGCTGCCAGCTTCCTCAATCAGGTGCTGGTGCTCAGCGGTATCGCCCTGCTGATGACCGTCGGCGTCTATGGGCTGGTAGCCGGCATCGTCAAACTGGACGATGCCGGGCTCTACCTCAGCCTGCGCGCCAGCACCTTCGCCCAGGCCTGCGGGCGCGCCATCCTGCGCCTGGCGCCCTGGCTGATGAAGACGCTGTCGGTGGTGGGCACTGCAGCCATGTTCATGGTCGGTGGCGGCATTCTCAGTCACGGCCTGCCGCCGGTGGAAAGTACCGTACATCATGCCGCCGAATGGGTCGCCCGGGATGCCGGCTCGCTGCTGTCGGCTCTGGTGCCAACGTTGCTCAACGCCGTGTTTGGCGTCATCGCCGGGATGCTCAGCGTACCGCTGGTCAGCGCGGCAAGCCGCCTGTGGCATGCGATGCGCAAAACACCGAAGCGTTAAGCGCTTATTTTCCCATCACGCCTCTGCGCCCCACACGGGGCGCCGCTCAATCCGACTTCTCCCTAGCTTATCCACAGCCTGACCCACAGGTTTTGGGGATAACCACGTAATGCCCCTGCCGGTTCGCTTCCCCTGGCCTGCTCTCTCAAGCAATTCATTACAAAGCATTTTCCCGCCCTGCGCAGAGCGCCTGCGCAAAAGATGCGCAGTACCCTACGAAACCCACGTGGCAGAGCCTCTGGCGCATCTTTAAGCGTTTCCCCACAGCGTTATCCACAGATTTTATGGATAACCGCCGTGGCGTTCGGTCGCACCCTCAGGTGTCGATGGCTGTGAGAATCTTCAGTGGACCTGACCGGAAACTCAGAACCTGGAGGCTTCACGATGTTACGTAACGTTGCTCTGATGGCACTGCTTGGCCTGGCCAGCACACCTCTGCTTGCTGCCGAATGCTCGGTGGATGTCGAATCGACCGACCAGATGACCTTCAACACCAAGGCCATCTCCGTCAGCAAGAGCTGCAAAACCTTCACCGTCAATCTCAAGCACGTAGGTTCGTTGCCCAAGACCGCCATGGGCCACAACTGGGTGCTGAGCAAGACCGCCGACATGCCCGGCGTGGCCACCGACGGCATTCCTGCCGGCCCGGACGCCAGCTACGTAAAAGCCGGTGACGAGCGCGTGATCGCTCATACCGACCTGATCGGTGGCGGCGAGAGCACCTCGGTAACCTTCGACGTCAGCAAGCTGGCGGCGGGTGAAGACTACAGCTTCTTCTGCTCCTTCCCTGGCCACTACTCCCTGATGAAAGGCAGCCTGGCCCTGGTCGACTGAGGGCCAGCGATAATCGTGGGAGAGGCGCCAGGACGCTCTCCCACGCGTCCTACCCCAACGGCAGCACCGTGACCTGCACGTCTGGGTCATGGCTGCCGCCGCCCAGAATCACCCCACGCAGCGGGGACACATCGGAGAAATCCCGGCCCCAGGCCAGGGTGATGTGCTCCAGTGCCGGCCGCAGGTTGTTGGTCGGATCGAAATCCACCCAGCCCTGACGCGGGCAATACAGCGATATCCAGGCATGCGAGGCATCGGCACCGATCAACCTTGGTTGGCCGGGCGGCGGCTGGGTCAGCAGGTAGCCGCTGACGTAGCGTGCCGCCAGGCCGCGTGAGCGCAGGCAGGCGAGCATCAGGTGGGCGAAGTCCTGGCAGACGCCGCGTTTCTCTTCCAGTACCTGCAGCAGCGGCGTGGCCACCTGGGTAGCGCCGGCATCGAAGCTGAACTCCTCGAAGATCTTCTGCATCAGCGCCTGACCGGCCTGCAGCAGCGGACGACCGGGTGTGAAGCAGTCATCGGCATAGTCGGCAAACGCCTGCTTGAGGCGTACGTAGGGTGACTCGAAACGGTAGCGCGCCGCCTCCAGCAGCGCTGGCGCCATAGGCTTGCCGCTGTAACTGAGGGCGGCGCAGGCTGCCTCCCAGCTCGGCGAATCATCAAGATCCAGTGGCACACGCGCCAGCACCTCGATGCGCAAGCGCGCGCTGACGCTGAGTTGCTCGTGTGGGCGCTCGAAGACCAGGCGCGTCAGCGGGTTGCCGAACACGTCCAGACCGTCACGGCGCTGGCAGGGTTGCGGGTCAATGCGCAGCGCCTGCTCATGGCAACGCTGCCAGGGGCATTCGCGCGGCCATAGGTGCGCCAGTTGCTGGGCCAGGGAAACCGGCGCCGAGTAACGATAATGGGTGTCGTGAAGAACCTGATACAGCGCGCTGCTCATGAGGATTGGGTCCGCTGGCTGACATCGACATGGGCGAAGAAGCGCAGCCCGAGGTGATCGGAAACCGCACCGGCAGCTTCGCTGATCGCCACCAGCAGATCGGCCAGACCCTCGAGCACCGCACGGGTACTGCCGGGGCCGAACAGCGGGTTTTCCAGACTGGCCAGGCTAAAGGCCGTCAGTTGTTCCTCCAGATACGCCAGGTAACGTTCGGCTGGCAGCTCGAAGCGCTCACTGAGGCCCTGCAGGGAAGCCAACAGGGTGCGCATCTGGAAGATCACCGCATGCGGGTTCTGCTCGTCCAGTAGCAAGAGGTCAAGCACCGGGATCAACTGCGCCGACGCGAGGTAGCGGGTGCGGTAGGTGATGCTGCTGTTACCCAGCTCCAGCAGCCACTCCAACGCTGACTGGTCGGTGGCCGAACCGCTGCGCAGGAAGCCGGCGAAGCTGTCACAGAGAAACTGCAGGCGCTCGATGTAGCGACCGAACATCAGAAAGCGCCAGCCGTCGTCACGGGTCATGTCGTCGAGGGCGAAACCGGACAGTGCCGCCAGCGACATCAGCAGGCGGTTGAGGAAATCCAGCAGCTCGCCGAAGTCGG
>CAZIZA010000228.1:0-6146 GCA_964543555.1 uncultured Pseudomonas sp. | reverse complement strand
GCGAGTTCCTGCAGTTCATGGTCAAGACCGACAAGGTGGCCGAGCCGGCCAGCCTGGAAAACCTGCTCGAGCGCCTGAACAAGGAGGAGTTCGACCTGGTGGCCGTGGGCCGTGCCCTGCTGGTCGACCCGGACTGGGCAGTGAAAGTGCGCGATGGCCGCGAGGGCGACATCCTGCCGTTCAGCCGCGAGGCGCTGACCACGCTGGTCTGAATCCGTTTCCGGCGTCGTGATCCGGCGCCTGATTTTCCAGCCCCGGCACATCGGGGCTTTTTTATGCCGGTCTGTTTTGAGTGGATGTGATCACGTCGCGTGGAGGTATTCCGCCAGATGGCCTCACGGGCGCGATTCACCCGCGCCGCGGGCAAGTTCCGCGTTGACGCTGAGTAGCGCCTGAGGCTGCATGGCACTGCGCAGATGCTGCTCGAACTGCGTCACGATGCCGTCCCAACTCAGGTGGCTGGCATGCCGGCGCGCATTGAGGCGGATGCGTCGCAGCACTTCGCTGTCCGCCAGCAATTCACAGGCGGCTGCGCAGAAACCGGCCTCGTCTCCCGGCCGGGCGAGCATGCCGTTGTGCAGATGATGAATATGCTGGGCAGCGGCGGCCTGGTCGAACGCCACCACGGCCAGGCTCGAAGCCAGTGCTTCCAGCACCACATTGCCGAAGGTTTCCGAGAGGCTGGGAAACAGGAACAGATCCCCCGAGGCATAATGCGCCGCCAAGGTTTCGCCGCGCTGCAGGCCGCAGAACAGTGCATCCGGCAACTGCGCCTGAAGCTCACTGCGCAGCGGCCCGTCACCGACCAGGATAAGACGCATGCGGCGGTGTGGCTGTGCCTGCTGCAAAGTGCGGAAGGCCTTGACCAGCAAGCCGAGATTCTTCTCGGCCGCCAGGCGCCCGACATGCATGACGGCCAGGTCGTCCGGTCCCAGGTTCCAGCTCGCACGCAGTTCTTCGCTGCGCTTGCGTGGATGAAACAATTGGCTGTCGACGCCACGGGCCAGCAGGGCCAGACGTTGGAAGTCACGGCGCTGCAGGTCGACCTTCTGACCGATGCTCGGCACCAGTGTCAGGTGTGTGCGGTTGTGGAACCAGCGCAAGTAATTAGTCATTGCCCGTGTCAGCAGGCCGAATCCGTAGTGCCCGGTGTATTGCTGGAAGTTGGTGTGAAAACCACTGACCACCGGGATTGCCAGGCGCCGTGCCGCGCGCAGGGCGGACAGCCCCAGCGGGCCTTCGGTGGCGATATAGAGCACGTCCGGGCGTTGCCTTTTCCAGCGTCTGAGCAGCGTGTGCAACGATGACTGGCCCCATTGCAGGCCGGGGTAGCCGGGCAGCGACCAGCCACGCGTGAGCAACAGGTCATCATCACCGGCCAACTGATCGACCGCCTGGCGAGGCCGTATCAGTTGCACACGATGGCCGCGCCCACGCAGGCCATCGACCAGGCGCCCAAGGGTATTGGCCACGCCGTTGATTTCCGGGGGGAAGGTTTCGCTGATCAGGGCGACATGCAGAGACGGTGCGTTCATGTACGCAGTCTCTGCCTGTGCCATGTAATGAGTGTGACGTCAGTGTTGCGCTTTTGTGACGGCGGCTACTGGCTGCGTTCGCGCACCCAGAACAGCGTCGCGCCCGCTACGGCTGCCGGCATCATCAGGATATTCAGCCCCGGCACCAGCAGCGCGGCGTAGGTGATGCCGCCGAAGCTCAGGCTCTGCCAGCGCTTCTCGCGCAGCCAGGCGAGCATGTCCTGCCAACTCATCTTGTTGTTGTCCGCCGGGTAGTCGATGTACTGCACAGCCATCATCCACACACCGAACAGCAGCCACAGCGGGGCGGCGATCAGGTTGACCACAGGGATGAAGCTGAGGATCAGCAGGGCAATGGCGCGCGGCAGGAAGTAGGCCAGCTTGCGCATTTCCCGGCCGAGGGTGCGTGGCACCATGGCGGTCAGCTCGGCAATGCTGAAGGGCGGGAAGTGGTCCTCGCCGCGCACCACCACCTCGACCTTCTCGGCGAGGAAACCGTTGAACGGCGCAGCGATGATGTTGGCCAGCAAGGTGAAGGTGAAGAACACCATCAGCAGTACCAGCACCACGAACAAGGGCCAGAGGATGTACTGCAGAAAGCTGAGCCAGCTCGGCAGGGTGGGCATGAAGGTATCGACCCAGCCACTGAACTCGTTGACGGCGAAGCCGATCAGGGCAGTGAACAGGATCAGATTGACCGTCAGTGGCAGCAACACGAACAGGCGCAGACCAGGGCTGAGCACCAGCTTCAGACCTTCGCGCAAATACTGCGGGCCGGACAGGACGGGGGCAGCGGGCATAAGGATCTCCTGTGGTGGTTGATGCGCGCGACCATACCGACTTCGCGTGCACGGCGAAAGTTCAGCGACAGAGCCGCCTGGAAGCCTGCGCCATAGGCGGATTCTATGCGCGGAATTGGCAAAGGGTATTTCCGCTTCGCAGCTGGTCTCTATAGCCTTGCGCGCAGTTGCCCTTTTAGCGGGGCTCTCACCCTTCCAAGCCTTCCCCTAGTGCTTCGAGAGTCCCTTTTTATTGGTCGCCGGCCTGCCGGCCGGCGAGGAGTCAGTCATGCTCAGTGCTCGTCATGCTCGCGTCATTATTCTGGGTTCCGGGCCAGCCGGTTACAGCGCGGCAGTCTATGCCGCGCGTGCCAACCTGAAACCGCTGCTGATCACCGGTATGCAGGCCGGTGGTCAATTGACCACCACCACGGAGGTGGATAACTGGCCAGGTGACCCCCATGGTCTGACGGGCCCTGTGTTGATGCAGCGTATGCAGGAGCATGCCGAGCGCTTCGACACCGAGATCGTTTTCGACCATATCAACGCCGTGGACCTGGCCGGTAAACCATTCACCCTGATCGGCGACAGTGCGACCTACCACTGCGATGCGCTGATCATCGCCACCGGCGCCAGTGCGCGTTATCTCGGGCTGCCCAGCGAAGACGCCTTCATGGGCCGTGGTGTGTCGGCGTGCGCGACCTGCGATGGTTTCTTCTACCGCGGCCGCGACGTGGCGGTGGTCGGTGGTGGCAATACAGCCGTGGAAGAGGCGCTGTACCTGGCCAACATCGCTCGCAAGGTGACCCTGATCCATCGGCGCAATGCCTTCCGGGCCGAGAAAATCCTGCAGAACAAGCTGCAGGAGCGAATCGCCGAAGGCAAGATCGAGCTGCAACTCAATGCCGAGGTGGATGAAGTGCTGGGCGACGCCAGCGGTGTCACAGGTGTGCGCCTGAAACAGTATGGTGGCGCTTACCGCGAGCTGAAGGTGGAGGGGCTGTTCATCGCCATAGGCCATACACCCAATACCAGCCTGTTCGAGGGCCAACTGGCACTGAGGGATGGCTATCTGGTGGTCAATGGCGGGCGCGACGGTAACGCCACTGCGACCAGTATTCCCGGCGTGTTTGCCGCTGGCGATGTGGCTGACTCGGTCTATCGCCAGGCCATCACCTCGGCCGGTGCCGGCTGTATGGCAGCGCTGGATGTCGAGCGCTATCTCGACGGGCTGTGAGTTCGGACTGCTCTAGACGCGTCGGCCATGGCGTGGCGAAAACGCCAGCCAGGCCAGCAGCGGGTAGCATAGGTAGTGCAGGCTGAAGAGAAACAGGCCCATGGGGCTGGGCGTGTCCTGCAGGGTCATCATGCCCAGCAAACCCAGATAGAGCAGCCCGAGCGCGCCGCCATAGAGCAGGGTGAAGCGCCAGCGCTCGGCGTTGCTCGGTGCGCGCCCGGTTCGCCAGTGAAAGACCAGCGCCAGACCGGCGGCGATGGCGGCGGCGATCAGCAATGTGGTGAACACCCCGCCCAGGCGCACGAAGGTGCGCAGCAGCAGATTCAGCACGATCGCCGCGATCACCCCGGCAGCCGCGTAGTAGCGCAGTTGCAGGCGCTGGCTCACAGGCTTTGCTCTAGGCCGAAGCGTTTACGCAGCACGCGCTCGAGCAGTGCTTGGGGCAGCAGCGTGGCGAGCAGTGGCAGAGCGCGGCTGCCATTGCCCAGGCGTAGCAGGCGCGGGCGCTTGTCGCGCTGCACGGCGGCCAGCAGGTGTGCGGCGAAGTCAGTGGCGGGCGTGGGGTTGTCCTGCGAGGCATTGGCGCGGGCGCGGATGCCGTCGCGCAGCGGCCACCAGGGCGAGTCCTGGCGGATCAGCGCCTCGGCCTGCTGGCTGGCGTTGGCGCCGAAGCTGGAAGCGATGGCGCCAGGCTGCACTTCCATCACCTCGATGGAGAAGGGCGCCAGTTCCATGCGCAGCGCGTCGCTCAGGGCATGCACGGCGGCCTTGGACGCGCAGTAGGCACCGGCAAAAGGCGTGACCAGCAGCGCGGAAACGCTGCCGATATTGACCACCAGGCCGCGGCTGCGGCGCAGTAGCGGGAAGAACGCACGGGTCACGCCGACGATGGAGAACACGTTGGTTTCGAATTGCTTGCGCATGGCTTCCACGCCGCCATCGAGCAGCGGGCCCATGGCGCCGTAACCGGCGTTGTTGATCAGCACGTCGAGGCCGCCGATTTCCTCGCTCAGGCGTGTGGCCAGTTGCTGCAGCGCCTCGCCATCGTTGACGTCGAGTTGCACGGCATGGAACCCGGCCTGCTCGAGCGCTGTGAGGTCGTTCTCCTTGCGCGCCGTTGCCCAGACCGCATAGCCAGCCGCCCTGAAGGAGTCGGCCAGGGCGCGGCCGATACCGCTGGAGCAGCCGGTGATGAGAACGCTGGGTTGAGGCATGCGCGGGACTCCCTTAGACGCGAATGGGGCTGCAGCTTAGCAGCCTTGGCTTGAGGTGATGGCGGACTGTTCGCCTTAATCCTGTAGCCCGGATGCAATCCGGGAACCGTCACAAGCAGCATCCCCGGATTGCATCCGGGCTACGAGGCTGGCGTTGCGTTTATCGGATGAACTTGCCTTGCAGGCGCTCGGCGCGAAACTCCAGGCTGTTTGGGCGATAGCCGCTGCGCAGGTCAGGCAGGGGCAGGCAGTCGCTCCAGCTGGCGCCCGGCAGCAGCTCACCCGGGCCACTGTAGCGCGGCGATTCATAAAGGCGCTGGGCCAGATTGGTGGCATTGCCTGGGCGGTAGGCGGCGACTTGCCAACGCAGCTCCAGCAGGGCGGCGTCGCTGCCGTTCTTCAGGTCGATGGCCAGCGGGCGATCGGCGGGGCAGCGCTGCGGGTCGTAGTTCAGGCGTAATTCAAGATGGGCAAGGTAGCGTTCGTCCTGGCTTTCCTGCCAGATCACCCAGGTGGCCACCAGGCCCAGACCGACCAGCGCGGCCATGGACACCGGCAGAGCCTTGGTCGGGTAGCGGATCAGCAGAATCAGCCAGGTGATGATGAGTACGATGCCGAACAGCATGAGTGCAGTCCTTTGAGGAGTCTGCACTCATCCTACACAAGGTGCTTTGTCAGGGTAACCGCGTGGGCTGTCGCAGGGTGTGACAGCCTCCTTCACCAGACGGGAAAAGGGGCGGGAAAGGCAGAGTCTTCAATGGCGTGGGCGTATTCTGCCCTCTCCTCCAACCCCTCTCCCATGAATGGGAGAGGGGAGCTCACTGCGTATGCCGCGGATGAACAAGGACGTAGCCTGGATGCAATCCGGGGGCGATATCGATCCGGACTGCATCCGGGCTACGAACAGCTCAGTGTGCGGCGCCGGCAGCTACCACTGCATCGCTGCGACCGTACACATCCTCCAGGCGCTCGATATCGTCCTCACCGAGGTAGGTGCCGGACTGTACCTCGATGATTTCCAGCGGGATCTTGCCCGGGTTGCTAAGGCGATGCACGGCAGTCATCGGGATGTAGCAGGACTGGTTCTCGGTGAGCAGGAACTCTTTATCGTCGCAGGTCACCTTGGCCGTGCCGGACACCACGATCCAGTGCTCGGCACGGTGGTGGTGCATCTGCAAGGAGAGCTGTGCGCCCGGCTTGACGGTGATGTGCTTGACCTGGAAGCGGCCGCCCATGTCCACCGAGTCGTACGAGCCCCAGGGGCGGTAAACCTCGCAGTGGTTCTGGGTCTCGCTGCGACCCTGCTCGTCGAGCTTGCTGACCAGCTTCTTGACGTCCTGCACGCGGTCCTTGTGCGCCACCATCATGGCGTCCTTGGTTT
>CAZIZA010000227.1:0-6162 GCA_964543555.1 uncultured Pseudomonas sp. | reverse complement strand
ACCTGGCCGACGGCGACGCCGATCTGCTTGGTGCCATAGTCGAAGCCCAGCAGCAGGCGCAGTGGCTTGTCGCTCATCAGGCGTGCCCAGCCTGCGAGGTGAGCAGGCTGAGGTTGATGCCGAGACGGGCAGCGGCAGCATTCAGGCGTTGGTCGAAGGGCAGGTCAAACAAGATGGCGCTGTCGGCGGGGCAGGTCAGCCAGGCGTTGTCGGCCAGTTCGGCCTCCAGTTGGCCGGCATCCCAGCCCGCGTAGCCTAGGGTGATCAGGTAGCGATCAGGGCCAGTACCGTCGGCAATGGCGAACAGTACATCCTGCGAGGTGGAAAGGCCCAGTTCCCCGAGCTCCAGCGTAGCCTGGAACTGTTGGCCTGCCGGGTGCAGGACGAAGCCGCGATCAGTCTGCACCGGACCGCCAGCGAAGATCGGTAGGCTGTGGCACAGGGGGGCCGGTTCTGGTTCTGGGCGCAATTGCTCAAGCACGTCAGCCAGGCTGAGGCCATTGGGTTTGTTGATCACGAGGCCCATCGCACCCTGTTCGTTATGCTCGACCAGGTAGGTGACCGTCTGCGCGAAGTTCGGGTCGGCCATATGCGGCATGGCGATCAGAAAGTGATGTTTGAGCGAGATGGGGGCTGAGTTCTTCATATCGCCTAGTTTCGGCTTTAAGCGGCCGGGCTTCAAGCTGTTGGGCGGGTCAACTGCGGTGCGGGTTGTGCCGACGTGCAGCGAGCCCGGATGAAATTCGGGGTGGTGGTGAAAATCCCGGATTTCATCCGGGTAACGGATAGCCGCGTCAGGCAGGCCGCGTGTACCTAGGGGCTAATTGCTCGACAGTCGGTCGCCGCGCTCGAAGCGCCAGGTGCGGATGATTTCCAGGCGATCGATATCGGTCAGGTCGCCAGTGAAGGGGGCGTAGGGCGCAGCCAGGCGCACAATGCGCTGTGCCGCCTGGTCGAGCACGGCCTGGCCTGAGGACTCCAGTACCTGGACCTCATACAGCGAACCGTCGCGGTTGATCGACACCAGCAGGCGCAGGCTGCCGTATATGCGCTGGCGCCGGGCATCGTCAGGGTAATTGAGGTTGCCGATGCGCTCGACCTTCTTACGCCATTCGTCCTTGTACCAGGCACCCTTGTCGCGCATGGTCGAGGCAGCATTGAGGCGGTGGATCTTGGGGCGTTTGGCGTACTGCTGAACCTCCTGGGCAAGCTCCGCCTCCAGGCTGGCGATCTCGGCGGACAGCTGAGCGGAGTCGAATACCGGCGCAGGCTGGGTTTGAGGTACCGGCTTGGTTTCTTCGCGTTTGACCGGAGTTTTCTGCTGCTGTGGTGCGCGTGTAGCGACCGCGGCCTTGGGGGCTTCCTGTTTGGTGGCGGGCTGTTGCGGGGTGGCGGGCGGTGTGACCTTGCGCACCTCGCTGTCCTGAAAGGGCGCCTGTTCGGTGGTTTTCGGCGCGGCGGTATGCTCAAGGGTGCCGCTGCCTTGCTGATTATCCTGTGCGAGGAAGTCTGCCTTGTCCGGTGTTTTATCACTCTTGAAGGTGGACAGGGTTATTTCCAGCGTCTTGCTGATTTCCGGTGGCGACTCCAGGGTAAAGCCAACGCCCAGGATCACCGCTACGTGCAGTGCGGCCGCAAGGAAGAGAGTAAACCCGAGTCGATCCGCCGGACGGACGCTGGCGGAGGGCGCGTTGGGAGAAGAGGCTGCTGCGTTCATCGCGTGTCGGGTCTGCTTTCGAATGTCGCGCAGTCTGCCGGGTAGCAGTGGGCGCCTGCAAGTTGCAGGCGCCAGGGTGCCACTTGCGTCAAGCTTTTAGTCCGCGCTTGCTGGCAATGCAGTCCATCAGGCGCTCGCCGATACGGGTGTCGAACGCCGCATCGATTTCGCGGATGCAGGTCGGGCTGGTGACGTTGATTTCGGTAAGGTGATCGCCGATGACATCCAGGCCGACGAAGATCAGGCCTTTTTCGCGCAGTGTGGGGCCGACTGCCGCCGCGATCTCGCGGTCGCGCTCGGTTAGCGGACGTGCTTCGCCGCGTCCGCCAGCCGCCAGATTGCCACGTGTCTCGCCGGCAGCCGGAATGCGCGCCAGGCAATAAGGGATGGGTTCTCCGTCGATCATCAGAATGCGCTTATCGCCGTCCTTGATCGCCGACAGGTAAGCCTGGACCATGATCTGCTGGCGACCATGCAGGGTCAGGGCTTCCAGAATCACCGACAGATTCGGGTCGCCTGCGCGGTGCCGAAAGATTTGCGAGCCGCCCATGCCATCAAGGGGTTTGAGAATGATGTCACGGTGCTCATCGGCAAACTGGCGCACAATGTCGGGACGCCGAGTGACCAGGGTAGGTGGTGTGTACTGAGGGAACTGGGTGGCGAAGAATTTTTCATTGCAGTCGCGCAGGCTCTGCGGTCGGTTTACGATCAAGACACCGTCCTGCTCCGCCTGTTCGAGCAGGTAGGTGGAGTAGACGAATTCGTTATCGAAGGGCGGGTCCTTGCGCATCAGGATCACGTCCAGTTCGGCGAGCGGTGTGTCTTGTTCGTCTTCGAGGGCAAACCAGTGCTGCGGGTCGTGGAATACTTTGAGTGGCCGCATGCGGGCACGGGCCTGGCCGCGAACCTGGTAAAGATCCTGCTGCTCCATGTAGAACAGTGACCAGCCACGTGCTTGAGCGGCCAGCAACATGGCCAGCGAACTGTCCTTCTTGAAGGAAATGCTGGTAATCGGATCCATGACGATCCCGAGACGAAGGCTCATGGGGGGAAATCTCCGCGAGATAGAGGGCAGAGGCCGGGTTGGCCATGCCGGGCGATGGCTGTCAGGGTGGCGTTGGTCGTTGCCTTGGTCAAGGCCTGGTGCGGCTCCGGTAGCCTTGTGGCTTGCATGTGGAGAGTGTGCTAAAAAGACCTGACGATTGGGTCAAGCCCTATCGGCGACTGGGCCTCAGGCATACTGATAACGCGAAATATAACGACTCACCGAGGCGATGGTAGGGCGAACATGGAACAGCATTCCGAGGGTTTGAAAGTGATGGTGATCGACGACTCGAAAACGATTCGTCGCACCGCCGAAACTCTGCTGAAAAAAGTGGGTTGTGACGTCATCACCGCGGTCGATGGCTTCGATGCCCTGGCCAAGATTGCCGACACTCACCCCAGTATCATCTTTGTCGACATCATGATGCCGCGTCTCGATGGGTATCAGACCTGTGCCCTGATCAAGAACAACAGTGCCTTCAAATCCACCCCGGTGATCATGCTGTCCTCCAAGGACGGCTTGTTCGATAAGGCCAAGGGTCGCATCGTCGGCTCCGATCAATACCTGACCAAACCTTTCAGCAAGGAAGAGTTGCTCGGTGCGATCAAGGCCCATGTGCCGGACTTCACCGCGGTGGAACAAGCCTCCTGACGCCCTGGCTCAACAGCCTCTGCGTCATTTCTGTATTGGGAAACACCATGGCTCGAATTCTGATTGTTGATGACTCCCCGACCGAGATGTACAAGCTGACTGCCATGCTGGAGAAGCATGGCCATCAGGTACTGAAAGCGGAAAACGGTGCTGACGGCGTGGCCCTGGCCCGTCAGGAGAAGCCGGATGCGGTCCTGATGGACATCGTGATGCCCGGCCTCAATGGCTTTCAGGCGACTCGTCAACTGACCAAGGACGCCGAAACCAGCCACATCCCGGTGATCATCGTCACCACCAAGGATCAGGAAACCGACAAGGTCTGGGGCAAGCGTCAGGGCGCCAAGGACTACCTGACCAAACCGGTTGATGAAGACACCCTGCTGAAAACTCTCAATGCGGTCCTGGCCGGCTGATGCCGTGCCGTCTGCTTACCCAATAAGAAGAAGGCCACGGCTGGCATGTCGGACGCGCAGACTCCTTTCCAGATTCTCCTTGAGATCGACCAGCGCTGCCGAGCCTTAGCGGCCGGTCTGCCGTCGCAACAAGCGGCGGTGCAGACCTGGAGCGGTATCGGCTTTCGCATGGGCGAGCGCTTCTTTGTTGCGCCGATGGGGGAAGTGGGCGAGGTGCTGCACGAGCCGCGCTACACCCTGCTACCTGGAGTGAAGGGCTGGGTCAAAGGGGTGGCCAACGTGCGTGGTCGCCTGCTGCCGATCATGGACCTTTGTGGTTTCTTCGGTCACGAGTTATCACCGCTGCGCAAGCTGCGGCGAATCCTTGTGGTCGATCATCAGGAAATCTTCGCTGGCTTGACGGTCGACGAGGTTTTCGGCATGCAGCATTTCCCCGTGGATGCCTTCTCAGAACAACTGCCGCCTCTCGAGGCGAGCATTGCGCCGTTTATCCACGGAGTCTTTCAACGAGAGCAGCCCTGGTTGGTGTTCAGTCCTCATGCGCTGACGGCTGATCCGGGTTTTCTCGACGTGTCCTATCAGTAGATTTCGGTTGGGCCGGCTTTGCTGGCTCTTTGGCTTTACATGGGAACCCTAGTGCGGTCGGTCCAGGCGGGGGCCAGTTAATGAAAAAACTCAATGCAGGCAATTTGTTGGTCGGGGCACGGAGCAGTACGCTGATCGCGGCGCTATTCGTCGTGCTGATCGTTTCCATCGTGCTGTTGTTCGCGAACTTCGCCTACATCAACACCCAGTCCAACTACGACACCGAGTACATCAGCCACTCCGGTGAGCTGCGTGTACTGTCTCAGCGTATCGCCAAGAACGCCACCGAGGCTGCGGCCGGTACTGCCGAAGCTTTCGGCCTGCTGCGCGAAGCTCGTAACGACTTCCAGCAGCGCTGGGGTTATCTGACCGATGGCGACGCCAGCAGTGGCCTACCGCCGGCGCCAGAGTCGGTGCAGACGCAGATGGCGGCAGTGCAGCAGGACTGGGACAGCCTGCGGCAGAACACCGATGCCATTCTTGCCAGCGAGCAGACCGTACTGTCGTTGCACCAGGTAGCCGCCACCCTGGCGGAAACCATTCCGCAGCTGCAGGTCGAGTACGAGGAGGTGGTCGACATCCTGCTGGAGAGCGGTGCGTCGGCTGCCCAGGTTTCCGTGGCTCAGCGTCAGTCGCTGCTGGCTGAACGTATCCTCGGTTCGGTGAACAAGGTACTGGCCGGTGACGAAGATTCGGTACAGGCCGCCGACATGTTCGGTCGTGACGCCAGCCTGTTCGGCCGTGTACTGGCGGCGATGCTCGAAGGTAATGCTGCGATGGAAATCAGCCAGGTGACCGACGAGGAAGCCCTCGAGCGTCTGGCCGAGATTTCCGAGCTGTTCGAATTCGTATCCGGCTCGGTGGACGAGATTCTCGAAACCTCGCCGGAGCTGTTCCAGGTACGCGAATCGGCGAACTCCATCTTCACCGTGTCGCAGACCCTGCTGGACAAGGCCTCTGAACTCGCCGTCGGTTTTGAAAACCTGGCCTCGGGCCGCGCCATGAATGCCCTGTTCGGCTACGTGCTGGGCGGCCTGGCGCTGGGTTCGATCATCCTCATCGGTCTGGTGATGGTGCGCGAAACCAACCGTCGTCTGGCCGAGACCGCCGAGAAGAATGAACGTAACCAGGCTGCGATTCTGCGTCTGCTCGATGAAATCGCCGACCTCGCCGACGGTGACCTGACCGTGGCCGCGACGGTAACCGAAGACTTCACCGGTGCCATCGCCGACTCCATCAACTACTCCATTGACCAACTGCGCGACCTGGTAGCCACGATTAACCTGACCGCCGTTCAGGTAGCCGGTGCTGCCCAGGAAACCCAGGCCACGGCGATGCACCTGGCCGAGGCCTCCGAGCATCAGGCGCAGGAAATTGCCGGCGCTTCTGCCGCCATCAACGAAATGGCCGTGTCGATTGACCAGGTATCGGCGAACGCCTCGGAATCCTCCGCGGTAGCGGAACGTTCCGTAGCCATCGCCAACAAGGGCAACGAAGTCGTACACAACACCATCACCGGCATGGATAACATCCGTGAGCAGATCCAGGACACCTCGAAGCGGATCAAGCGCCTTGGTGAATCGTCCCAGGAGATCGGTGACATCGTTAGCCTGATTAACGACATTGCCGACCAGACCAACATCCTCGCACTGAACGCCGCGATCCAAGCCTCCATGGCCGGTGATGCAGGCCGCGGCTTCGCCGTGGTAGCGGACGAGGTACAACGCCTCGCAGAACGTTCCTCGGCGGCA
>CAZIZA010000226.1:0-6165 GCA_964543555.1 uncultured Pseudomonas sp. | reverse complement strand
ACTTCCTCGACCTGCACGTCCTTGCCCAACTCGTCGATCACGCGGTCGATGGGCAACTGAGTAGCCCGCTCGAGGGCACGGTCGAGGATGGCCATGTCGAACTGCGCTTCCTCGTGCTCGATGCGGTAGGCGCGCGCCTTGGTGGTCGGGTTGACCGAGATCACGCCGCAGTATTCGGGCATGTTCTTGGCGAACTCGGCGGTGCCGATGCGCGTAGCGGTGTCGATAATGTCCTGCTTGTGACTGGCGATCAGCGGGCGCATCACGAGCATGTCGGTGGCCGAATCGATCACCGCCAGGTTGGTCAGGGTCTGGCTGGAGACCTGACTGATCGCCTCGCCGGTAACCAGCGCCTCGATCTGCAGCTTTTCGGCAACACGGGTGGCGGCGCGCAGCATCATGCGTTTGAGGATCACGCCCATCTGGCTGTTGTCGACCTTGCCGAGAATCTCACCGACGACTTCCTCGAACGGCACGCTGATGAACAGCACGCGCTGCGAGCGGCCGAATTTCTGCCATATGTAGTGCGCCACCTCCATCACGCCCAACTCATGGGCACGACCGCCGAGGTTGAAGAAGCAGAAGTGGCTGACCAGGCCGCGACGCATCATCTGGTAGGCGGCCACGGTGGAATCGAAACCACCGCTCATCAGCACCAGGGTCTGCTCCAGCGAGCCCAGCGGGTAGCCACCGAGCCCTTCGTGACGCTTGTGCACCACGAAGAGGCGCTGGTCGCGAATTTCCATGCGCACGTCGACTTCAGGCTTCCTGAGGTCGATACCAGCTGCATTGCACTCGCGGCGCAGGCGCGAACCGACGTGGCGCTCTACATCAATGGAAGAGAACGCGTGCTTACCACCGCGCTTGCAACGCACAGCAAAGACCTTGCCCGGCAACTGGTCGGCGTAGTGGCGCTTGCAGTGTTCGGTGATGTCGTCCAGATCGCCGAGCGGGTATTCATTGACCTCGAGGAACAGACCGATGCCCGGCGTATTGCGCAGGCGTTCAGTCATCTCGGCAAGCAGCCTGGGATCATCCAGATCGGTCTCGACCTCAAGGTTGTCCCAGACACCCGTCACCCGAACGCCGGGGTCAAGATCGCGCAGCACGGAGCGAATGTTCTTCCCCAACTGGCGGATGAACTGCTTGCGCACCGGGCGGCTCTTGATGGTGATTTCCGGGAAAACTTTGACGATGAGCTTCATGAATAGGCCGCCCACACGGGGGACGAAAAAACAGGGGCGCGGATTATAGCGGAAATTGTTCAAGCCTTGACCAAAAATACTGCAACCCTCCCCATTCGCACCAAAATGGTTCTTTATAGAAATTATCAGCCCTTAAATGGTGCAAATATTCCCGACAAAACAGCATGCAACCGGCGCAGTGCCTGAGTTTCGCGGCCTCTGCCCAATACAGGGCACTGGCATGCAATTTGCTCTCTTGTGAGGCAGGTCGCCCTGGAGGACTATCCCGCCGGGCTTCACCGTACATATCGGGGCTCATCGATAAGAGCCTTTTCCATCTGGAGGACAACATGTCTAAGGCTGTTCAACTGATCAAAGAACACGACGTGAAGTGGGTAGACCTGCGCTTCACCGACACCAAGGGCAAGCAGCATCACGTGACCATGCCGGCCCGTGACGCCCTGGACGAAGATTTCTTCGAGCACGGCAAAATGTTCGACGGCTCGTCCATCCATGGCTGGAAAGGCATCGAAGCCTCCGACATGATCCTGATGCCGGTCGACGATACCGCCGTACTGGATCCGTTCACCGAAGAACCGACCCTGATCCTGGTCTGCGACATCATCGAGCCGAGCACCATGCAAGGCTACGACCGCGACCCGCGCTCCATCGCCAAGCGTGCTGAAGAGTTCCTGAAGACGACCGGTATCGGTGACACCGTATTCGTTGGCCCGGAGCCTGAGTTCTTCATCTTCGACGAAGTGAAGTTCAAGTCCGACATTTCCGGCTCCATGTTCAAGATCTTCTCCGAGCAAGGTTCCTGGAACACCGACGCCGACATCGAAGGTGGCAACAAAGGTCACCGTCCGGCCGTCAAAGGCGGTTACTTCCCGGTTCCGCCGTGCGACCACGACCACGAAATCCGTACTGCCATGTGTAATGCCATGGAAGAAATGGGCCTGGTCGTCGAAGTGCACCACCACGAAGTGGCCACTGCCGGTCAGAACGAAATCGGTGTGAAGTTCAACACCCTGGTCGCCAAGGCTGACGAAGTTCAGACCCTGAAGTACTGCGTGCACAACGTCGCAGACGCCTACGGCAAAACCGCTACCTTCATGCCGAAGCCGCTGTATGGCGACAACGGTTCGGGCATGCACGTGCACATGTCGATCTCCAAAGACGGCAAGAACACCTTCGCTGGCGAAGGCTATGCCGGCCTGTCCGAGACCGCTCTGTACTTCATCGGCGGCATCATCAAGCACGGTAAGGCCCTGAACGGCTTCACCAACCCGTCGACCAACTCCTACAAGCGTCTGGTTCCGGGCTTCGAAGCTCCGGTCATGCTGGCCTACTCGGCTCGCAACCGCTCCGCTTCGATCCGTATTCCGTACGTTTCCAGCCCGAAAGCCCGCCGTATCGAAGCGCGCTTCCCGGATCCGGCTGCCAACCCGTACCTGTGCTTCGCTGCACTGTTGATGGCCGGCCTGGACGGTATCCAGAACAAGATCCACCCCGGCGATGCCGCCGACAAGAACCTGTACGATCTGCCGCCGGAAGAAGGCAAGCTGATCCCGCAGGTCTGCGGCAGCCTGAAAGAAGCCCTGGAAGAGCTGGACAAGGGCCGCGCGTTCCTGACCAAGGGCGGCGTGTTCTCCGACGACTTCATCGATGCCTACATCGAGCTGAAATCCGAAGAAGAAATCAAGGTACGTACCTTCGTACATCCGCTGGAATACGACCTGTACTACAGCGTCTAAGCCAGTTTGCGCCGCCTCGTGCGGCGCGTTCGAAAGCCCTGCCTGGCCTTGCCTGGCAGGGTTTTTTCATTTTCCGCAGCCTGCACACCGAGACTCGAGACGCCGGCATGGCCGGTGCGTGCGCCCCCGCGCGAGACAACCCCGAGCCGCATCAATTTGTAGCCAGACATCACAGCCATGACGCCCTGCGCTTGCCAGGAACCGCCAGCAGTGCAAGGCTTAGCGCATCACCCGCGGAAGGATCGGCCCATGCGCCCGTTACTCGCCTGCCTGCTGCTTGCCCTGGCCCTGCCGGCCAGTGCGCAGATCTACAAATACATCGACGCCAACGGCAATACGGTCTTCACCAACCAGCCGCCCGAAGGCGTGGCAGCTGAAAGCATCAATTTGCCGCCGACCAATACGGTTGAAACACAAACACCTGCGACAGCACCAGACAGCAGCAACGACCCGACACAGAGCGAGGCGCCCTACGCCGTCTTGAGCCTGACCGGGATACCGGACGAGGACGCCATACGCGCCAACAACGGCAGTTTCGTCGTCGGGGTGAACATTGAGCCGCGCCTGCAACCGGGCCACTTGCTCAGACTGATACTCGATGGCCAGCCCTACGGCCAGGCCAGCAACGTACCGAGCCTGCAACTGACTGAACTTGATCGTGGCGAGCACAGCCTGGCGGTGGCCGTGATGGCCGCTGATCGCATCGTCCAGCAAAGCGCCAGCGAGACCTTCACCGTGCAACGCGTCAGCGTCAATAGCCCCGCTCGTCAGCCTGCGCCACCACCCCGTCCGACTCCAAAACCTGCGAACTGATCACGATGCGTGTCTTGCTGCTCTGCCTGCTGTTCACGGCTCAAGTGGCTTCGGCTCAGGTCTATACCTATGTCGACGCCGAAGGTAACCGTGTTTTCACCGATAAACCGCGCAACAGCAATGCCGAACGGGTGATGCTGGCGCCCTCCAATAGCGTTGAACTCAGCCAGCCTGCATCCACGATGCGCATGGCCCCCACCCCTGCCGTCAGCAAACCTACCGTGCATTATCAGGTGCTGCGTATTCTCGTACCGGAGCCGGATGCCGCCATCCATAACGGCGCCGGGGAGATGATCGTTACCCTGACCAGCGAGCCCGGCCTGCTGCCAGGGCACAGCTACCGCCTGCTACTCAACGGTGAACAACAGGGCGGTACCAGCCGCAGTCCGGTTTTTTCCCTGCAGCACATCGATCGGGGCACGCACCAGCTGGCAGCAGAGATCATTGACTCTGCCGGCCTCATCGTCGAACGCACGCCGGCCCAGCCATTCCATATGCATCGCATCAGCCTGTCGCAAAAGCGCAAGATCAATCCGTGCCGGAAAGAGGAATACGGCGTTCGCCCCGAGTGCCCACTCAAAGACAAGCCCAAGGAAGAGAGCAGCATCCTTCCATTCCTCTGAGCGCAAACGCACCATAACAGTGCAATCTGGCGCACCATCTCCTAAGCTCTCCCTGTTTTGGGTCACCACGGCCAGCTCACCCCTGCAGCAACCCCACTAAAACCTGGCAGGCCGCACAAAAAATGCGTCTTTTCGGGGCTTTGGTTTGCTTCTTGCATTTTCCTGCCCATCGCCGGGACGCATTGCCTATGATCATCAACGACGCGCTGCACCGCCTGCTACTCGACAACCTGACCACCGCCACCTTGTTGCTCAACAGCCAGCTGTGCCTTGAGTACATGAACCCGGCGGCGGAAATGCTGCTGGCCGTCAGCGGCCAGCGCAGCCATGGTCAGTTCATCAGCGACCTGTTCACCGAATCGCCCGAGGCGCTTTCGTCGCTGCGCCAGGCGGTGGAACAGGCGCATCCGTTCAACAAGCGCGAAGCCGTGCTGACCTCGGTCACCGGCCAGACGCTGACCGTGGACTACGCCGTGACGCCGCTGTTCAGCAAGGGCGAAACCCTGCTGCTGCTGGAAGTACACCCGCGTGATCGCCTGCTGCGCATCACCAAGGAAGAAGCGCAGTTGTCCAAGCAGGAGACCACCAAACTGTTGGTGCGCGGCCTCGCTCACGAGATCAAGAACCCGCTAGGTGGCATCCGAGGCGCCGCGCAACTGCTGGCCCGCGAACTGCCCCACGAAGACCTCAAGGACTACACCAACGTCATCATCGAAGAGGCCGACCGCCTGCGTAATCTGGTCGACCGCATGCTCGGCTCGAACAAGCTGCCATCGCTGGCGATGACCAACGTGCATGAAGTGCTCGAGCGCGTCGCCAATCTGATCGAAGCGGAATGCCAGGGTGGCATCACCCTGGTGCGCGACTACGACCCGAGCATCCCGGATCTACTGATCGACCGCGAACAGATGATCCAGGCCGTGCTCAATATCGTACGCAACGCCATGCAGGCCATTGCCGGGCAAAAACACGACCTCGGACTCGGGCGCATCAACCTGCGCACCCGCACCCTGCGTCAGTTCACCATCGGCCACACGCGCCACCGACTGGTGGTCAAGGTCGAGATAATCGACAACGGCCCGGGCATTCCGCCCGAGCTGCAGGAAACCATCTTCTATCCCATGGTCAGCGGGCGTGCCGAGGGCACCGGTCTCGGCCTGGCCATTACCCAGAACATCATTAGCCAGCATCAGGGGCTGATCGAGTGCGAAAGCCATCCAGGCCATACCGTGTTCTCGATCTTCCTGCCACTGGAACAAGGAGCGCCCACAGCATGAGCCGCAGTGAAACCGTCTGGATTGTCGACGACGATCGTTCCATCCGCTGGGTCCTGGAAAAGGCTCTGCAACAGGAAGGCATGACCATCCAGAGTTTCGACAGTGCCGACGGTGTCCTCACCCGCCTGACCCGCCAGCAGCCGGACGTGATCATCTCCGATATCCGCATGCCAGGCGCCAGCGGCCTCGATCTGCTGGCACGCATCCGCGAGCTGTATCCGCGCCTGCCGGTGATCATCATGACCGCGCATTCCGACCTGGACAGTGCAGTGGCCAGCTACCAGGGCGGCGCCTTCGAATACCTGCCCAAGCCGTTCGATGTTGACGAAGCCGTCTCGCTGGTCAAACGCGCCTTTCAGCACGCCCAGGAGCAGCAGAGCCTGGCCGCGCCCGCAGCCCAGGCACGCACGCCGGAAATCATCGGCGAGGCGCCGGCCATGCAGGAGGTGTTCCGCGCCATCGGCCGCCTGAGCCACTCCAATATCACCGTGCTGATCAACGGCGAATCCGG
>CAZIZA010000225.1:0-6188 GCA_964543555.1 uncultured Pseudomonas sp. | reverse complement strand
TCGAAAGATGCCGCGATGGTAAAGGATGCCGCGCATCGCAAGCCACAAACTTGAAGCCAGCTTGTCTGGCGCGTAGCCCGGATGAAATCCGGGGATGCCTGCACATCGTTCCCGGATTGCATCCGGGCTACGGCTACTTCAATTGTGCTTCGGCCAGGGTACGGCTACGTGGAATGCGCGTGGCGTCCCAGTTGGCGATGCCCCAGGCCAGAAGCTCGGCAGGTGTCGCGCCTTGCAGGTCGGTGGGTGGCTGCTGGCCCAGGGCGCGCAGGGCGCGCAGCAGCAGAGAGCCTGCCTGGTCGGTCGGTAGCGGTGGCGAACGGTAACTCTTGCCCAGCTTGTGACCGTCCGGCTGGATGATCAGCGGCACGTGCAGGTAACGTGTTTGCGGCAGGCCGAGCAGTTCCTGCAGGTACAACTGACGCGGCGTGGAGTCGAGCAGGTCGGCGCCTCGCACTACATCGGTCACGCCTTGCCAGGCATCGTCGAGCACCACGGCAAGCTGATAGGCGAACAGGCCATCGCGGCGGCGGATCACGAAGTCGCCGACTTCACGCCCCAACTGCTGGTGAAATTCGCCCTGCACGCGGTCGATGAAGTGATAGTCCAGTTCCGGCACGCGCAGACGGATGGCCGCGTCGTGATCAGGATGGCAGGCGTTACGGCAGAACCCCGGATAGATGCCGGCGTAGTCTTCGAGCTGCTTGCGCGAGCAGGTGCAGGCATAAGCCAGCCCCTGGGCGAACAGCCGCGCAATCACTGCGGCGTATTGGTCGTGCCGGGTGCTCTGGTTTACCAGCGCACCGTCCCATTCGAAACCGTAGGTCTCCAGCGTGCGTAGGATGGCCTCCTGGGCGCCGGGCATTTCCCGCGGTGGGTCGAGGTCTTCCATGCGCAGCAGCCAGCGGCCGCCAACGGCGCGGGCATCAAGGTAGGAAGCTAGGGCGGCGACCAGCGAACCGAAGTGCAGGTAGCCGCTGGGCGTGGGGGCGAAGCGCCCGATATAGGCAGTATTCATGAGGCGAAGGCCAGAAACAGAGCGGGGCGCCTAAGCGCCCCGCCGTCAGATCAGGAACCGATCTGCTTTTCCTTGATTTCCGCCAGCGTCTTGCAGTCGATGCACAGAGTCGCAGTCGGGCGGGCTTCGAGGCGGCGGATGCCGATCTCGACGCCGCAGGAGTCACACCAGCCGTAATCGTTGTCTTCGATCAGTTGCAGGGTCTCGTCGATCTTCTTGATCAGCTTGCGCTCGCGATCACGTGCGCGTAGCTCCAGGCTGAACTCTTCTTCCTGGCTGGCACGGTCTGCCGGGTCCGGGAAGTTGGCTGCCTCGTCCTGCATATGGTGCACGGTGCGGTCGACTTCCTGCATCAGCTCCAGCTTCCACTTGTTGAGGATGCTGGTGAAGTGAGCGCGCATCGGCTCGCTCATGTATTCCTCGCCCTTCTTCTCCTGATAGGGTTCGAAACCACGCATCAGCTGGCTGGTGCTTTGGGCTTTTTCTTTTGTGGGCATGGATGACGCCTCTCACTCTTTCAATTCCATCGCGCAGGTAATTCCGTTGCCAGGCGCCTGCCCGGCCCTGCGGCTGCAAGCGGGCGAACTTACCAGATCGAATCGGGGCGCGCTACTCCCGGTTGTCTCTGGCTTGCCAGGCTGTGAACGAAATCTGCATGGGGGCTGAGCAACAAGCGTAGTGATGCTTTTGCGTCCTTGCCGAAGGCTGAAGCCGCCCTGCTAGAATCCGCGCCTTGCAACCCCTAAGGCAGACCCATGGCTCAGCTCTACAGTGCGCGCAGTCGCGCCATCGAACCCTTCCATGTGATGGCCTTGCTGGCGCGTGCCAACGAGCTGCAGGCAGCCGGTCACGATGTCATCCACCTGGAAATCGGCGAGCCGGATTTCACCACTGCCGAGCCGATCATTCGCGCCGGCCAGGCCGCCCTGGCCGCCGGGCATACGCGTTACACCGCTGCGCGAGGCCTGCCGCAGTTGCGTGAAGCGATTGCCGGTTTCTATGCTGAGCGCTATCACCTGAATATCGATCCGCAGCGCATTCTGGTCACGCCTGGTGGCTCCGGGGCGTTGCTGTTAGCCGCCAGCCTGTTGGTCGATCCGGGCAAGCACTGGTTGCTGGCAGACCCGGGCTATCCGTGCAATCGCCATTTTCTGCGTCTGGTCGAAGGTGCGGCGCAACTGGTGCCGGTCGGCCCGGACGTACGCTATCAACTGACCCCGCATCTGGTCGAACGGCATTGGGATGCAGACAGTGTCGGTGCCCTGGTCGCCTCGCCGGCCAACCCCACCGGCACCTTGCTGCACAAGGACGAGCTGGCAGCGTTGTCGATCTGTCTCAAACAACGCGGTGGCCATCTGGTGGTGGATGAGATCTACCACGGGTTGACCTATGGCTGCGACGCACCGAGCGTTTTGGAGGTGGATGATGATGCCTTCGTGCTCAATAGTTTCTCCAAATATTTCGGTATGACCGGTTGGCGCCTGGGCTGGCTGGTGGCTCCCGAAGGGGCGGTGCCGGAGCTGGAAAAACTGGCGCAGAACCTCTACATAAGTGCGCCCAGCATGGCCCAGCATGCTGCGCTGGCCTGCTTCGAACCGGCCACGCTGGCGATCTTCGAAGAGCGGCGTCATGAGTTCCAGCGTCGCCGTGATTACCTGTTGCCGGCGTTGCGCGAGCTGGGCTTCGGTATCGCAGCACCACCTGAAGGCGCCTTCTATTTATATGCAGACATCAGTGCTTTCGGCGGTGACGCGTTTGCTTTCTGCCGTCATTTCATCGAGACCGAGCATGTGGCCTTCACCCCAGGCCTGGACTTCGGCCGTTATCAGGCCGGCCATCATGTGCGTTTCGCCTACACACAGAACATCGAGCGCCTGCAGCAGGCGGTCGAGCGTATTGCCCGTGGTCTGAAGAGCTGGCAACCCGATGCGCTTTGATCCACCGCTGGAAGAAGGTCGCCTGCTGCGCCGCTATAAACGCTTTCTCGCCGATATCGAAACGGCCAGTGGCGAACAGATAACCCTTCACTGCGCCAACACCGGCTCGATGCTCAACTGCATGAGCGAGGGTGGTCGGGTCTGGTTCAGCCGTAGCAATGACCCCAAACGCAAGCTGCCGGGCAGTTGGGAAATCAGCGAAACGCCGCAAGGGCGCCTGGCCTGCATTAACACCGCGCGGGCCAATGCCCTGGTAGAGGAAGCGCTGCGCGCCGGGCTGATCAGCGAATTGACCGGTTTCACCACACTCAAGCGTGAGGTGCCCTACGGCGTGGAGAACAGTCGCGCCGACTTTCGCCTGGATTACCCCGCTGGGCCGGCCTTCGTCGAGGTCAAGAGCGTCACCCTGGGCTTCGACGATACTGATGTCGCTGCCTTTCCCGATGCCGTGACCCAGCGCGGTGCCAAGCATCTGCGCGAGCTGGCTGCGCTGGCGTGTGCCGGTGTGCGCTCTGTTCAACTGTATTGTGTGAACCTTTCCGGTATCCGTGCCGTGCGCGTTGCCGAGGAAATAGACCCTGCCTACGCGGCGGGATTGCGTGATGCCAAGGCTGCGGGGGTGGAAGTGCTGGCTTATGGCGCCGAGCTCAGCCCTGGGGGGATAGCCCTGGTTCGCCGGCTGGAGGTGCTGGCGTAAAGGCTACGGCACAATCCAGATTCCGTTCGCATCTTCCCTGCACGTCAGTCTCTGCAGTGCCTGCCCCTCGCAGGGGCCGGCCACGCATTCGCCGCTGTCGATCAGAAACAGCGCACCATGAGTCGCGCAGCGGATCAGGCTGCCGCTGTCATCGAGAAAATCATCCTGCTGCCATTCTAGGGCAATACCCCGATGTGGGCAGCGGTTGAGGTAGGCATGCACCTGGCCGTCTCTGCGTACGGCAAGCAGGTTCAAGCGGTCAATCACAAAGCCCCGGCTGTGGCCTTCGGTCAGTTCATGCGGGGCGCATAAGCGGATCATCACTGTTTCTCGTTGGCGTGGAGGTCTGATGGTATTCAGTCGCTGGCGAAGGTGGCGCCAGGCGGCGGGTGCAGGACGGATTATCCCGCAAGCATACGGAAGGCGCATCTAAGCCCATGGCCGCCACAATGTCAGAGCTGATGGCATTGCGCGTGCCGCTGGTTGGCAGGCCGAAGCTGCGTGTGTCGGATGTGTTGGCGATGATCGCCGCAGACTTTTATCCTGCCAGCTAATTCCTGACGACCGACATCAAGCGCGAGCCATGTCCTTACCCTTCTTGAAGGGCTTCATTGTTTGTCGCGCTGGGCCCGCTGTTTGTGTGCGTGGGGCGGCTTTCGCTGATGCTCGCAGTGGTCAGCCTGACGCCTGGTGATAGGCTATGTGGGGTTCTTCGCCAGTTGGCTCTGTTTTCTGGGCGGATGCCTATGAAGGCCGAACTGATCTGCTCGATGAGCCGACTTCGATGCTCGATCCGCTGCATCAGCACACTTGCCTGCAGTCGGTTCGTCGTCTGGCCGAGTCCGGTGCGGCGGTACTGGTGATCCTTCATCACCTCAATCTGGCTGCGCGTTACTGCGACCGCCTGTTGCTGCTGGAGTGGGGTGGGGCGCATGCGCTGGGTACGCCCGTCGAGGTCTTGCGTGCCGAACCCTTGCAGGCCGTTTTCGGCCTTGAAGTGCTGGTGCAGACTCATCCTGAGCGAGGTCATCCCCTGATCATCGCACGCTGAATGCTGGAGGCCATGATGCGAGTCTTTCTGCTGAGTTGTCTGATATTGCTTACCGCCTGCCAGAGTCGAGAGGTGCTGCCGCCCCCGGCGCCGCTGGCTCCTTTGGGGCGTGAGCATGCCGATCTGGGCCGTATCGTCGACCTGACCAGTGGGCAGAGCATCAGTCCTGAGCAGTTGTTGGCGCGTCTGGCGCCGGCTCGGCGGGTGCTGGTCGGCGAGCAGCACGACAACCCCGATCATCATGCCCTGCAGCTCTGGTTGCTGCGTGAACTGGCCCGGCAGCGACCACAGGGCAGTGTGCTGATGGAGATGCTCAACCCGGACCAGCAGATCAAGGTCGATCAAGCCCAGGCAGCTGCGCGTGCGGGGCAGGTGATTACTGATCCGTTCGATATCCTGGCCTGGCAGCCGGGGTGGGATTGGTCCTTGTACGGGCCAGTGGTGATGCATCAACTGCGGCAGCCCTATGCTTTGCTCGCGGCCAACCTGGATCGTGCCGAGATCATGCAGATATACCGCCAGCGTCCGAAGCTACAGGGCCAGCGCTCCAGTGCTGCCGAAGTGCAGGCACGTCTGCTGGACGATATCCGCGAGTCGCACTGCGGCCTGCTACCGGAGACGCAACTGCCAGCGATGCTCGCCGTGCAGCAGCAGCGTGACCGGCGCATGGCCGAGGCACTATTGGCGGCGCCAGAGCCAAGCCTGCTGCTGGCTGGTGCTTTTCATGTACGCAAGGATCTCGGCGTACCCTTGCACTTGGACGACCTGGGTACACCAGACAGCAGCGCGGTCATTATCCTGGCCGAAGTCGGTCGTGCGGTGGATGCCTCCATGGCCGACTACGTCTGGTTCACGGCTGCGCAGCCTGCACAGGATCATTGCGCCAAACTGCGGCCCTAGCCGCCTTTCGTCTGCCGACCACGCGCTATCCTCGGTCTTCTGCCGTTTTGGAGGCCGCTCTATGTCCACCAATATCCGTGACCTGCTGTATGATTATTTCAAGGCGTTCAATGAGCGTGATGCCCGTGCCGGTCTGGCGATGGTTCGCGACGAACTGATTCTGCAGCCCAACCAGTGATTCACCGAGCACGGCCGCAATGCTTTCGCTGGTTTTCTCAAGCACCAGTTTCACTGCTATCGCGAGGTGCCTGACCCTCTGGTGACCCTGGTCGATGCGCAAGGCTGCCATGCTGCCTGTGAGTACCTTGTGAGCGATGAGTACCTGGCCATCGATGATGGGCTGACGGAGGCTTGCGGGCAGCGTTATGAAATACGCGTGGGTACCTTCTTCGAAGGACGCGATGGCCTGGTCAGTCGCATCAGCCTGCATTTCAATCTGCCGGACTGGCTGGCTCAGATCGACGGCTGAGCGTTCCGGAGCCGAGCAAGGCAGACCACCCTATGTTCCAGGCAAAAAAAGACCCGGCAAAAGCCGGGTCAATAACCGTGATTAGCCTGATGAGGAGATAATCTGAAGAGTCCGAC
>CAZIZA010000224.1:0-6210 GCA_964543555.1 uncultured Pseudomonas sp. | reverse complement strand
ACGTCGATGACGTGATCCCGCTGATGGCCGCCGGCAAGCTGCTGCCGTACCTGGACATCCCCTTCCAGCACGCCAGCCCGAAAGTACTCAAGTCGATGAAGCGCCCGGCCTTCGAAGACAAGACCCTGGCGCGCATCAAGAAGTGGCGTGAGATCTGCCCCGAGCTGACCATTCGCTCCACCTTCATCGTCGGCTTCCCTGGCGAGACCGAGGAAGACTTCCAGTACCTGCTGGACTGGCTGACCGAAGCCCAGCTCGACCGCGTTGGCTGCTTCCAGTATTCGCCGGTCGAAGGCGCACCTGCCAACGACATGGGCCTGGACGTGGTACCGGATGACGTCAAGCAGGAACGCTGGGAGCGCTTCATGGCGCACCAGCAGGCGATCAGCAGTGCACGTCTGCAGGCCAAGATCGGCCTGGAGATGGACGTACTGGTCGACGAAGTGGACGGCGAAGGCGCCGTGGCGCGCTCCTGGGCCGACGCCCCGGAGATTGACGGCAGCGTGTTCATCGACTCCACCAACGTCAAGCCGGGCGACAAGGTGCGCGTGCGCATCGTCGATGCCGACGAGTACGACATGTGGGGCGAGTTGGTCTGATCCAACGCCCGCCTGAAGAGCCCCGCCGCACGCGTCATGCTGTTCACTCAAGAAACGGTTGAACTCGATCAGTCCTCTCTCCCCCAGCCCCTCTCCGATAAATGGGAGAGGGGAGCCAAACGTGTGCAACCTTAAGTGAACAGCATTGCCCGCCGTACGCGGGCTTTTTCTTTCCGGCCGCCCCGACGCCTTGCCGGTACAATGCCCTTCTTTTTACAGAGCACCACCATGAGCGAACCCACCCGTCTGTCCAAACGCGTCATCGAGCTGTTCGGTTGCTCGCGCCGTGAAGCCGATCTGTACATCGCAGGGGGCTGGGTGACGGTAAACGGCCAGGTAGTCGAGGCGCCGCAATTCAAGGTCGAGGATCAGCGCGTCGAACTGCACCCCGATGCCAGCCTTGATCCGGTGGAGCCGGTCACCCTGCTGGTGCATGGCGCGACTGGCTGCAACGCCGCACAGTTGCAACACCTGCTGGTGCGCGAACGGCACTGGGAACAAGACCCGCACACCCAGCGCGTCCTGCATGGGCATTTCCTGCGCCAGGAGCAAAGCCTGCCGCTGCAGACCGGCGCCAGCGGCCTGATCGTGCTCAGCCAGGACTGGCGCACGCAACGCAAACTGCGCGAGGATGCCGCCAAGCTGGAACAGGAATACCTGGTCGAAGTAGCCGGCGAAGTGCCCGCCAGCGCATTGGAGCGCCTGAAGAAAGGCTGGCTGCACAAGGGCACGCAGTTCCCGCCATGCAAGGCCAGTTGGCAGAGCGAACAGCGCCTGCGCTTCGCCCTGAAGAATCCGGCCCCTGACCTGCTGCGGCAGATCTGTACGGCACTGGGCCTGAAGGTGCTGGGCATGAAGCGCATCCGCATCGGCGGTGTGCCCATGGCCAAGTTGCCGGTCGGGCAATGGCGCTATCTGGGCGAGAAGGAACGTTTCTGAGGCCATGTTAGGCTGTGTCCGTCACGCTCTGGAGACCACCATCATGCGTACCCTTGTTCTCATCGCACTGCTCGCCCTGAGCCTGCCCGGCATAGCCGCGCCGGCGCCTTTCTTTCTCTGGCAGAGCAAGGTCGACGGCCACCTGACCTGCGCCCAGGTCAGCCCGGGTGAAGGCTGGATTCGCTTCACCGGCCCCTTCCGCGATGCCGGCTGCCGGGTCGCCTACGACGCCCCTGTCAATCGACGCTAAGCAGGACGCCATGCAGCATCTGGTTTCTCCGGTCGGTATCGTTCGTTCCTGCTTCAAGGAAAAGTTCGCCATTCCTCGCCAGCCGCATCTGGCGCCCGCTGCGCGCGGTGTGCTGGAACTGCTTCCGCCTTTCAATCAGGGCGAAGCCGTGCAGGGCCTGGAACAGGTCAGCCATGTCTGGTTGCTGTTTCTCTTTCACCAGGCGCTGGAAGACAAACCGCGCCTGAAAGTGCGCCCGCCGCGTTTGGGGGGTAATCAGGCGATAGGCGTATTCAGCACCCGCGCCACCCATCGCCCCAACGGCATCGGTCAGTCGGTGGTGCGCCTGGAGCGAGTGGAGCCGGGTTGCCTGCACCTGTCCGGCATCGACCTGCTCGACGGTACGCCAGTGCTCGATATCAAGCCTTACGTGCCCTACGCCGACAGCGTGACGGATGCGCACAACGCTATGGCCGATGCCCCGCCGCCGCTGATACCGGTGGACTGGCAGGACGACGCCCTGGAAGCGGCGCGCTGTCACGGGCTGCGTTTGGACGAACCGCTGGTGGCGCTGATCGAGCAATGCCTGGCGCAGGATCCGCGCCCGGCCTATCAGCAGCCACAGCCTGATCGGCGTTACGGCGCGCGCTTCTGGGATCTCGACGTGCATTGGCACTATCCGGAGCCGGGGCATATTCGCGTGCTGGATGTGCAGATGGCGGATCGCGGCTGAAAAGGCACTGATTGCGTGGGAGGGGGCTTTAGCCGCGACCAGACCAAACGCATGGCGCGTCATTTCGGCCGGCAATGATGCCTGCTTTCCCGACAGCCAGCCTCTAGGGTAAAGGCCTTATCACTCTGCGAGGCCTTCTCATGCATCCGTACTTTTCCCTTGCCGGGCGCACGGCCCTGGTAACCGGCGGCACCCGCGGCATTGGCCTGATGATCGCCAAGGCGTTCGTCGAAGCCGGCGCCCACGTCTATGTCTGCGCACGCGATGGCGAAGCCTGTGCGCAGACGGCGAGCGAACTCTCGGCACTGGGCCGGTGCACCGGCATAGCGGCCAATCTGGCCAGCGAAGAAGGCGTACAGGCGCTGGCTGCCGAGCTAACCGGGCGCATCGACAAGCTTGATCTTCTGGTCAACAACGCGGGCACCACCTGGGGCGCACCGCTGGAAAGCTACCCGGCCAAAGGCTGGGAGAAAGTCATGCAGTTGAACGTCACGTCAGTGTTTGGCTGCATTCAGCAGCTACTGCCGCTGTTGCGCAAAGCCGGTTCGGCAGCCTGCCCGGCGCGGGTGATCAATATCGGCTCGGTGGCCGGCATCAGCACCATGGGTGAACAGGCCTACGCCTACGGGCCGAGCAAGGCTGCGCTGCACCAGCTGTCACGCATGCTGGCCAAGGAGCTGGTGAGTGAGCACATCAACGTCAACGTGATCGCCCCGGGGCGCTTTCCGAGCAAGATGACCCGCTTCATCGCCGAGGACGAAGCGGCACTGGCCGCCGATACCGCAGTGATCCCGATGCAGCGCTGGGGCCGTGAGGAAGAAATGGCCGCGCTCGCCCTGAGCCTTGCAGGTAGCGCCGGTGCCTATATGACCGGTGCCATCATCCCCATCGACGGCGGCTTTCACCTGGGCTGAGGGGCAGCGCTGTAGGGCGTACTCGCGACCCAGTACGCCGTCAGGCATTTTGCCTCGCCGAAGACGGCGGACTGTTCGCTGATACACCTGAGTCCGCCCTACACCCGCCCGCGGCCGGCGGCCCGGTTCGCCCGAGTCAGGTGCGGAACTGCCGCACCAACTCCTGCAACTCAATGCCCAAACGTGCCAGCTCGGCGCTGGAGGCCGCAGTCTGCTCCGCGGCCGTAGCGCTCTGCTCACCGATATCACGCACACGGGTGACGCTCTCGTTGATCGCCTCGGCCACCGCGCTTTGCTCCTCGGCGGCAGCAGCGATCTGTTGATTCATCTGTTCGATGGTGCTGACGGCCTGGGTAATGCGACCCAGCGCATCACCGGCTTCGCCAGCCAACTCGACCGTACGCCGAGTCAATTCACGACTGCTGTCCATCTGCTGCACAGCCCCCTTGGCCATACGCTGCAGACCGGCGATCAGCCCCTCGATCTCTTCGGTACTCTCCTGAGCACGCTTGGCCAGTGCCCGCACCTCATCGGCAACCACGGCAAAACCGCGCCCCTGCTCACCCGCCCGCGCCGCTTCGATGGCCGCGTTGAGCGCCAGCAGGTTGGTCTGCTCGGCGACCCCACGAATTACCTCCAGCACACTGCTGATACGCGCACTTTCCTGGTTCAGCTCGCCGATGGCTGTGGCCGAATGCTCCACGTCGCGGGCCAGGCTGTCGATCTGATCCACCGCCTGTTGCACCACGCGATTGCCCTGCTGCGCCTCCAGGTCGGCATCACGCGCCGCCAGCGAGGCCTGCTCGGCATTCTGTGCCACTTCCTGCACGGTCGCCGCCATCTGGTGCATGGCGGTGGCAGTCTGCTCGGTTTCCAGTTTCTGCGTCTGCACCCCGGCGCTGGTCTGCGCGGTAATCGCCGACAACTGCTCGGCCGCCGCCGCGATCTGCCCGACACCGCCACCAATACGGCTGACCAGATTACGCAGGCTGACCGTCATCCCCTGCATGGCTACCAGCAACTGCCCGACCTCGTCACGACGTTCCTGCGGAATATCCTGGCTGAGATCACCGGCAGCAATACGCTGAGCAAAGCTCACGCTCTGACGCAGCGGCACGACGATCAGGCGGGTGATCAATAACGCAGCACACAGCCCCAGTACCACGGCAGCAGCCCCCATGATGCCGAGCATCACCAGCGAGCGCTGAGAGCCTGCGATCATGCGGGCATCAGCAGCAGCCTGCGCTGACTCAGCCAGGTCGACGACCGAGCGTGCACGCTCGATCATGGCCGTCTCGGTCGCCAGGTTCTGCTCACGCAATTGCTGGTAGTAAAGAAAGGAGCGCTGATAGAGAGTCAGCGCCTGCAAGGCGGTGTCGATGGAGGCCTTCTGATCATCGTCGAGCCAGACCTTCAGGCTACTGGCAACGGTTTGCAGATCCTCGCTGACGTATTCCCACTCCTCCAGGGCTTCAGGCGAGCCGTCGATGATGTACAGACTCTCGTGCCCGCGCAGATCGAGCATACGCTTGCTCAGGCCAGAAGCGGTTTCAGCCAGGGTCAGCGGGTCACTACCACGCAGACGATCACCCTGCAGACGCAACTCACGTACCGCGTCATACATGTCCAGTTCGATCACCTCGAACTGATCACGGGCCTCAGAGGCGGCAGTGCGCATGTCCTGGCGAGCCTCACGGGCTTTGCTCTGTTGCTCGACGTAATTCTCGAACTGTTTCAGGTATTCGCTGGTGGCCTGCAGCATGGTCTGCACGCGCGCACCGTCGGCAGCATCCCTGTTCAGCTTCTCGAGCATGCCCTGAACCTGAAGCAGGCTGTCACGGACCCGCCCGGCGTTTTCCGCACTCTGCTCGATGGCAAAGTTTCGCTCCAACCGCCGGGCTTCGAGTATCTCCTGATTGACCTTAGCCAGCTGGCCGACCTGTTCATGCCCCCGCAATACGGCCTGCACTGCCAAATATCCACTGACTGTCATCGCGGCCGTGAGCATTAGCACCAAGCCGAAACCGACCAAGAGTTTCTTGCCCACGGCAAGGTTGGCGAAAAAGCGTGCGGCAGGCTCGAACATATAGGACAACTCCAGATTCTTCTTATACAGCCACACCTCATGGGCGCAGCCTGGCCGATTGATCAGGCAACTGCTGTGCCACGCCAGCCTGAAAGCCAGTCAGGCTATCGGCAGGAGAGTCATAGCGCTTGAGTGCTGGCAATTCGCCTTATCACCTAACGCAGCATAGGCAGTGAATACACGCCAGACACTAAAACTCAGCAGCTATCCGCTTACTGCTGCCGAGGAATTGGCGAATTTCCGCCAGCGTGATTACTGCCATAAAAGGGCGCAACAGCATCGGCCACTGCGCCCTGGACCTGGCCTGCTTTCAGCGGCCAGTCAGTACCGGCATCACCCTTGGTTTCAGGGCCTCTCCGACCACCGCCAACACGCCGATGGCGCCTGCGATCCAGAACCACTGGGCGACCGGATCGAACAGCAGCCAACCCAGCGCATGCAGGAACACCACCATGATCAGCACCGGGCTGACGTAACGCACCATGAACAGCCACAGCGCATAACCGAGCGGCGGCAGATCCAGCTCGTCGCGCATGATGTCACTGCGCAGCGCATAGCCCGCCAGCACCACCATGAAGATGCCTCCCAACGGCATCATCCAGCGTGAGGTCAGGTAGTCGAGCCAGTCGAAAAAGTTCTTGCCCAGCGGCGTCCAGCCCGCCAGCAGGTTGAACGACAGCATCGCCAGCAGGCTGATCACCAGCAGCACC
>CAZIZA010000223.1:0-6213 GCA_964543555.1 uncultured Pseudomonas sp. | reverse complement strand
AAGGAGCTGGTGACGATGAAGAAGATCAGCATGATGAAGACCACGTCGAGCATCGGCGTGAGGTCGATGCCGGTGTCTTCGTCCTGCTGGTGGTGACGACGCATTCTCATGTTGGGCGATCTCAGTCGTGACGCAGCTGGTCGGCCAGCCGCTCGATGGCCTGGCTGGCTTCGCGTTCGAGGCGCGCCAGGCTGAACAATCCAGGAATGGCCAGGACCATGCCGGCCATGGTCGGCAGGGTCGCCTGCCACACGCCTGCGGCCATGCCGCGTGGATTACCGGTACCGTTGAGGGCGAGCACATCGAACACGGCGATCATGCCGAGCACGGTGCCCAGCAGGCCCAGTAGCGGATACAGCGCCACGAGGGTCTTGCCCAGGCGCAGCGGCGCTGCCAGTTGCTGGCGCGCCTGCGCCAGCCAGGCCAGGCGCACGGCGCGCTGCCAGTTGCCGTTGTCATCGGCGAGCACCTGCTGCCAGGCCTCGCGACGCTCCTGCACCCAGCGCGGGAAAATCCTGCGCATGTACCAGAAGCGCTCGAACACCAGGGTCCAGAACACCACGCAGAGCACTGCCAGCGCCCACATCACCACGCCGCCGGCGCTCATGAAGTCGAGCAGTGCATGGGCACTGTCGACCGCACGCAGCCAGAAGGCGAACAGATCAGTCACGGCGTGGCGCTCCCGACAGGTGCAGGGCGATCAGGCCGGCGCTCTGCTGCTCCAGAATCTGGATCAGGCCCTTGCTACGACTGGCCAGCAGGCTGTGCAGGAACAGCAGCGGAATGGCTACCACCAGGCCGAGCACGGTGGTCACCAGCGCCTGGGAAATACCGTCGGCCATCAGGCGCGAGTCGCCGCCGCCGCTCTGGGTGATGGCCTGGAAGGTCACGATCATGCCGGTCACGGTGCCCAGCAGACCGAGCAGCGGTGCCACGGCGGCGAGCAGCTTGAGCAGGCCCTGGCCTTTTTCCAGCGGCGGTGTTTCCTGCAGGATCGCTTCGTCGAGCTTCAGCTCCAGGGTTTCCAGGTCAGACAGTTGCGGCTTGGCGCCCAGTACACCGATCACGCGGCCCAGCGGATTGTCGCCGCGCGGCGCACTGAGGTCGTGCATCTGCGCCTTGACGCCGCGACCAACGCGAGCCAGGTAGACCATGCGCCACACAGCGAGAAGCAGGCCGAAAGCACCCAGCACGACGATCACCCAACCGACCAGACCACCCTGCTGCAGACGGTCCCACAGAGTCGGCTGCTGCTGCAGCTGCGCCAGCAGGCTGCCACGGCTCGGATCGATGGGCAGCGTGGCGAGCGCATCGGTGCTGCTCAGGTAGTCCTTGACCTGGCCCAGGCCGGACGGCTGACGCGGCGGCGCCACCAGTTGCCCGGCATCGGCGTCGTAACGCAGGAAGGCATCCTCGCCATACACAGCGAAGGCGCCAACACGCAGTACCTGCTGCTCCTGACGCGAACCATCGGCACTCACCACCGGCAGTTGCAGGCGTTCGATACGGCCGCTGGCAGCCAGGTCTTCGAGCAGCAGCATCCAGTAGCCGTCGAGATCCTCGGCGGACGGCAGCGAGCGGCTTTCGGCCAGTGCCTTGAGGCGCTTCAGACGCTCCGGGTACTGAGCGTTGAGCAGGCTGTCCTGCCATTGACCGGCGACATCACCGGCGCTCTGGCGCACGACACCGAACAGCTCACCGAGGTGACCGATGCGCTGCGCCAGCAGTTTTTCCTGCTCGGCCAGCTCGGCTTCCTGACGGTCGAATTCGGCTTTCAGACGTTCGCTTTCGGCTTTCTGGATATTCAGTGCGGAGCGCGCGGCAGCCAGCAACTGCGCCTGTTCGCTACGCTTGGCGAGAAACGCCTGTTCGCGTTCCTGCATGGCGCTGACTTCGGCAGCGCGCTCGCTGCGGATGCGCTGCAGCAGTTGATCGGGGTTGAGGGTTTCGGCCACGGCAGCCAGTGCCGGCAACAGGCTGAGCGCCAATACGGCTACAACACGACGACTCATTGTGCGGCCTCCTCGGCCAGGGTCTTGATCGGCAGGGACAGCACGGCGGGCGCCTGCTGCTGACGGGCGATGGCGATGGCCTGGGTCAACGGACGACGTGCGCTGCCGTCGAGCACTTCCCATGCCTTGGTCTGCGGGTTCCACCAGCCGCTCTCGTGGGCATCGAGGGTCTGGTAATAAAGCATGCTGCGGCCCAGGCGCAGGAACTCGACGCTGCGCGAACCACCGTCGGCCTGATTCAGCTCGCCGCGCCAGGCTTCGAGCGTACGGCCATAATCGCTCTCGATCTGGTAGGCCTCGAGGATGCGGCGGTATTTGTCGGCCAGACTGACGTCGGCGCGCGGCAGCAAATCCTGCAACTGAGCCAGACGATCCTCGCGCTCTTCAGGCAGGAACGGCAGATCGGCAGCGATGAACTCACCCAGCACTTCGACCATCCTGACCATCTGCGGGCTCACCGCTTCCTGGGTACGTTCGATGCCATCGAGCTGCTTCTGGTAGCTGGCCAATTCCTGACGCTGGGCTTCAACCAGGTCACGCAGTTGACTGTTATAACCTTTCAAAGCCTCAGCCTGCTGCAGGGCATTGCGGTACTCGGTAAGCATCTCGCGGCTGGCGTCATCGAGTTGCTCGACACGGCCCTGCGAGGCTTTTGCCTCGGCAGCCAGGCGCTGACTTTCATCCAGCGCGGCATCCAGCGGCGCGGCAGCCAGCGAGCCGCTGGCCAACATCAGGGCCACAGCCAGGGAACGGAGGGGGAAGCGATTCATGCGCAGAGGATCCTCGACAGACAGGCTTGCTTCAAAAAGAGAAACATTATCATCTAGAGATGCATTTGAGGCAATGGACAAAACACCGCAGCAGAGCCCGTCAATCTATTGAGCCAGGTCAAAAAGTGAATTGTTGCGTGGCTTAGCATTGATTCCAGCCAAAGACACAACCGACTCGAACTGGAGCTCGCTATGTACAAGTCACTGTTCACTGCCTCTTTGCTGGCCCTGGCCATCGCCGCACCTGCCGCACACGCCCACCAGGCTGGGGATATCCTCATCCGTGCCGGCGCCATCACCGTCAACCCGGAGGCCGACTCCTCCAGCGTCAAGGTCGATCGCGGCGGCCTCGCCGGCACCAACCTCGGCGGCAAAGCAACCATGAGCAGTGACACCCAACTGGGTCTGAACTTCGCCTATATGCTCACCGACAACCTGGGCATCGAGTTGCTGGCGGCAACGCCGTTCGAGCATGACGTGAAGATCAAGGGCACCGTTCTCGATGCAGCCAACGGCAAGCTGGGCAGCCTCAAGCACCTGCCGCCGACCCTGAGCCTGGTGTACTACCCGCTGGACGCCAAGTCAGCCTTCCAGCCCTACGTCGGCGCCGGCATCAACTACACCTGGATTTTCGACGAGCACGTCGGCAGCGCCGCCAGCGCCAACGGCTTCGACAACTTCCGCGCGAAGAACTCATGGGGCCTGGCCTGGCAGGTGGGCGCCGACTATATGCTGACCGACAGCCTGATGCTCAACGCCCAGGTGCGTTACATCGACATCGACACCACCGCCTATGTCGACAACAACACCCTCGGTGTTCGTGCGAAGGTCGATGTGGACGTCGATCCCTTCATCTACATGGTCGGCCTGGGCTACAAGTTCTGAGCCCCCGGCCAAAACGAAAAAGCCGGCGTATGCCGGCTTTTTCATGGGCCCGGTTCACACCCCGAGCAGTTGACGCAACCCTTCACGCAGTGGCGTCTGTTCCGGCATGCGGTAATGGGCCCGCAAACGCGCATTGTCGGCACGAGAGTGGCGAATGTCGCCAACTCGTGCCGGCAAATGGGTGACCTGCGGCAGGCCCGCGCAGAGCGCACCGATCTCCGCCAGCAGTTGATTGAGGCTTACCGCCTGGTTCCAGCCAACATTGACCGCTGGCTCGACGAACTCACCCAGCAACCCCTGAAGCAGCAGCTCGATCAGGTCGTCGATATAGAAGAAATCCCGGGTCTGTTCACCATCACCGAAGACGCTGACCGGCAGCCCCTGCTGCGCCCTCTGGGTGAAAATACTGATCACCCCGGAGTACGGCGACGACGGATCCTGGCGCGGCCCGAAGATATTGAAGAAACGAAACACCGCCGGTTCCAGGCCATGCTGACGACGGTAGAAATCCAGGTAGTGTTCGCCGGCCAGCTTGTCGGAAGCATAAGGCGTCAGCGGCGCCTTGGCGGTGGCTTCATCGATCGCCACGCCTTCGCCATTGTTGCCGTAAATAGCCGCGCTGGACGCATAGACCACGCGTCGAACGCCATGCTGACGCATGGCCTCGCAGACATTCAGGGTGCCGACGAAGTTGCTCTGATGCGTCGCTACCGGGTCATCTACCGAGGCTTGCACCGACGCAACCGCTGCCAGGTGCGCCACGGCTGAACAGCCCGCAACGGCTTGCGAGACCACTTCAGCATCAGCGACGTCGCCCTCGATGAAGCGCAAGCGCGGGTTATCCAGCGGCAGGTTACTGCGCTTGCCCATGGACAGATTGTCCAGCACGCGGACGCCGTACCCAGCGGCCAGCAACGCGTCAACCAGGTGTGAGCCAATAAAACCGGCACCACCGGTTACGAGAATTTCAGCCATGTCGGTAATAACGATCCAGCAGGCTCGGCAGACCGGAGCGCCAGGCGCGCGGCTTGATGCCGAAGGTGTGAAGAATCTTCTTGCAGGCCAATACCGCATGTTGCGGCTCATCGGTCACATCCGGACGAGCGGTATGCGCCTGCGGCGCAACATCCTCGACCAGATTGCTGCGATAGTGACGCGCCTCACTCAATACCGCCTGCCCCAGACTCAGCGACGTACTGGCCTCATGGCCGCCATAATGATAGGTACCCCACAAGGGCGACTCGCAGTCGAGCTGCTTGAGAACGGCCAGAATCACCCGCGCAGCATCATCCACAGGGGTCGGATTGCCACGCCGGTCATCAGCGAGATACAACACATCATCACGTTCGGCGCGCAGCAGAAAGCGCCCGAGCAGCCCATCACGACTGTCATCGAGCAACCAGCCGAAGCGCAGCAGCACATGGCGCGGACAGATCGCCCGCACACTCTGCTCCAGTCGCCACAGCGCCTGACCACGTAGCCCGAGGGGCAGCGGCTCTTCTTTCTCGCTGTAGGCGGTAACCCGCGCGCCGTCGAAAACCCGGTAACTGGACGGCTGCAACAACACGATACCGTGGTACTGACACAGCTCGGCCAGCCGCTCGACGGCACGCTCCTGTGTCTGCAGACGCGACTCAGCCACCGACTCGGCCTGGAACCAGTCGAAGTAGTAAGCCAGGTTGATCAGCGCATCCGGGCGGGTATCGTCGAGCAACTCGGTCAGGCTCGCCGCATCCCACCCATTTCCCGGCGGACGTGGCGCGAGGAAACCGATGTCTTCCTCAGCACCAAGCCGGATCAGCGCTTGCCCCAGGGCACTGCCGCCGCCCAGCAGCATCAGGCGCATTCGCATAAGCTAGAACCCGCTCAGATCAGAACGGGATATCGTCATCGAAGCTGTCATAGTCTGGCGCAGGCTGGGCCTGCTGCGGAGCCGGACGCTCCTGACGCGGAGCCTGTTGCGGCTCGCGCTGCGGGGCCGGTCGCGACTGGCGCGGAGCGCCACCTTCATCACCGCTCGGACGACCGCCCAGCAGCTGCATGGTGCCCTGCATGTCGACGATGATCTCGGTGGTGTAGCGCTTGATGCCGTCCTTTTCCCACTCGCGGGTCTGCAGCTTGCCTTCGATGTACACCTGCGAGCCTTTGCGCAGGTACTCGCCGGCGATTTCGGCAACCTTGCCGAACAGGGCAACGCGGTGCCACTCGGTCTTCTCGACCTTCTGCCCGGTCTGCTTGTCGGTCCACTGCTCGCTGGTGGCCAGGCTCAGGTTGGTGACCGCATTGCCGCTGGGCAGGTAGCGTGTTTCCGGGTCCTGGCCGCAGGTGCCGACCAGAATGACTTTGTTAACCCCACGGGCCATAACGTTCTCCTAGACTCCTCACGCCACAGGCGCCGGTACGATCAGGCGCTCAATGGACGTGCGATCCACTTGTTGGGTATCGACTTTGATATAGATGGCCGCTTCATCGACCACCACCACGGCGTCCGCCACTCCCGGCGTCGCCTTGAGGCGTTCGACCAGTCCGACATCGGCCAGTGCCGC
>CAZIZA010000222.1:0-6249 GCA_964543555.1 uncultured Pseudomonas sp. | reverse complement strand
CCGCCAACGCTACCGGTACTGCCGGACTGGTCGCCGGTGGCCTTGGTGCCTGGGCACTGGAAGCCGTCAGCGGCGCCCATGGCCGCCAGCATCCACCAGTGCATCGGCGCCTGCTCGGTACATGCCCACCAGCATGACCGTGCACGCCGCAGCAGCATCCCGGTGAGCGATCACCAAGGCTTCTGGGGCGCTTTCGGCTGCTCGTGCTTTGCCTTCTGACATGGCCAATGAGAAAGCTTCGCCGTGGGGCGCACTCAACCACAGCACCTTCCGCTGGCTGTGGCTGGCGAGCATCGCCTCGAACATCGGCACCTGGATGCACGAGGTCGGCGCCGGCTGGCTGATGACCAGCCTGTCGGCCAACCCCATGCACGTGGCACTGGTGCAGGTGGCAGGCTCTGCGCCGATGTTCCTCTTGGCACTGCCAGCCGGGGCCATGGCCGACATCATCGACAAGCGCCGCTACCTGCTTGTCGTGCAGGTGTGGATGGCCTCAGTGGCAACCCTGTTGGCGACCCTGACGCTGCTCGGGCTGACCACGGTCTGGCTGTTGCTCGGCCTGACCCTGGCCATGGGTGTCGGCACCGCGTTGATGATGCCAGCCTGGTCGGCGCTGACACCGGAGCTGGTGAGCAAGCGCGATCTGCCTTCGGCCATCGCCCTGTCCAGCCTCGGCATCAACGTCGCCCGCGCCCTCGGCCCGGCCATCGCCGGGGTGCTGGTCAGTTTGAGCGGGCCGTGGGCGACCTTCGCTCTCAACGCACTGTCGTTCTTCGCGGTGATGGCGGTGCTGCTGACCTGGAAGCGCGAGCGGCAGGTCGCCGCCTTCCCGGCCGAACGTCTGCTCGGTGCGATGCGTGCCGGTTGGCGTTACAGCCGCGCGTCGAAGCCGCTGCAGGCGGTACTGGTGCGGGCTGCGGCGTTCTTCGTCGGCGCCAGCGCCGGTATGTCGCTGCTGCCGCTGATCGTCCGTGGCGAGTTGCAGGGCAGCGCCAGCGACTTTGGTCTGCTACTGGGTAGCGTTGGTATCGGCGCGGTGCTTGGCGCCACGTTGCTACCCAAGCTGCGTGAGCGCATCAGCGCCAACAAGCTGGTGGCCATGGCCAGCGCGCTCTACGTGCTGGTGCTGCTGGCTCTGGCCTGGGTGCGTGAATTCGCCTTACTACTACCAGTGATGCTACTCAGCGGCGCCGCATGGATCGCCGTGCTATCTAGCCTGCAGATCAGCGCACAGACCTCGGTGCCGGACTGGGTGCGAGCCCGTGCGCTGTCGGTATATATCCTGGTGTTCTTCGGCAGCATGGCCGCTGGCGGTGCACTCTGGGGCTATGTCGCCAGCCAGGCCTCGATTCCGGTCGCCATGGTCGCCGCAGCGGGTTGCCTGGCGCTGGGCTTGTTGCTGACGCTGCATTTCCCACTGCCGGTGACCGAAAGCGAAGACCTCGCACCATCGCTGCACTGGCCAGCACCGATCCTGGCTGACGAAGCCGATCTGGAGCGCGGCCCGGTCATGGTCACCCTGCGCTACGACATCGCCCCGGAGCATGCGGCCGGCTTCCGCCAGGCGATGGCCGAGGTCGCCCGTATGCGCAAACGCAACGGCGCGTTCTCTTGGGGCCTGGTGCAGAACAGCGAGAATCCACGGCAGTGGCAGGAGTTCTTCTTCGACGAGTCCTGGCTCGAACACCTGCGTCATCACGGCCGGGTAACCCGTGCCGAGCAACGCATCGAGGCTACAGCCAGGCATTTTCAGAACCCGGACGTGCCCGTGCATATCGAGCATTTTCTGATGCCGGCCAAGGACGTGCCCCATGCCATCCCCTGAAGACGGCACCTGCCCGAACCTGGGCATGACAGGTTGAGTGCAACATGCCTCGTCATGCCCTGTTCATTCACGGTGCCTGGCTCACGCCAGCGATCTGGATGCCATTTCAGAGACGTTTCAGCGCCTGTGGTTATCGCTGCACGGCGCCGCCGTGGCCGGTCGCCCGGGACGGACGACAACCCGGCATCAGCGCCCTGCTCGCCCACTACGAAACACTGGTACGTAACCTGGAGCAGCCGCCGTTGCTGATTGGTCACGACCTAGGCGGTCTGCTGGTGCAACTGCTGCTCGACCGCGGCCTGGGTCAAGCTGGCATCGTCATCGACCCAATACCGCCACGTGCCGGCCTGCTGGGCTTCTACAGCACATGGCCATGGCTGTTGCCCTGGAGGGGTTGGCGTGACGTTCTGTACATGACACCGCAGTATTTCGCGCGCAATATGGCGCAGACGCTGACACCTGCACAGCAAGACGCTGCCTATGCGCGCCATATCGTGCCCGCGCCTGGGCGGGTGTTCATCGAGGCTGCCCTGGGCATCGGTAGCGCTATCGACTTCACCAACGGCGAACGTGCGCCTCTGCTGTTGCTGGCAGCGGGCAACTCCCAAACCGTTCGTGCCAGCGTAGTGGCCGCCCTCTATCGCCGCCACCGAGACTCGTCAGCCATCACCAGCTTCAAGCAGTTCCCCGGCTATAGCCACTGGCTGATCGCCGAACCCGGTTGGGAAAGCATTGCCGACTACAGCATCGAATGGGTTCAGAACCAAGTTGGACGCTTTTAAACCGCACACCCTGCAAGCTCGCCTCGGCGTCCTGGCAAGCCTGTTTTGCCTGCTGTTTTTCAGCGCTGCCGTGCTGGCCGACAGAAACGTTCTGGAGCAGCAACTGGAACATCGGCGCTGGACACTTAACGACAACAGCCCCAGCCAGATCGGCGCCTTGGCCGAAACACAGGACGGTTACCTGTGGCTCGGCACCCACGACTCCCTGTACCGCTTCGACGGCTTCGACTTCAGCAGGTACCGCACCCCTGATGGCCAGGAACTGGGTATCGTCTCCAGCCTGCTGGCCAGCGACGCCGGGCTTTGGGTCGGTCTGCGCAACGGCGGCGTGCACCTGATCGCATCGGTGGAGAAACAACCCAGCAGTTTCGATCTGGCCCGCGGCGTCATCTACGCCCTGGCACAGACCGCCGACGGCAGCGTCTGGGCCGCAGCCAACGACGGCCTGATGCGTTTTGACGGCAAGCACTGGCAGCAAATGGGCATCGCAGAAGGCTTTACCGGCGAGAATGCCTACAGCGTTTTCGTCGACAGCAGTGACCGTCTCTGGGTGGCCGATGAACAGCGTCTTTACGTGCTGCCGCCCGGCGCCCAGAAGCTACAGGACACCGGCGTTCGCAGCCAACGCACTCGGCAGATCGCGCAAGCCGCCGACGGTGCCCTGTGGTTGATCGAACGTGACCGCGAGAGCCTGCTGCGGGTAAAGATCGACCAACCGCAACTACAGGCGACCCACATAACAATCGGCGAACCCGCCAACGCCATGCTGTTCGACCGCCATGGTTGCCTCTGGCTGAGCACCGCGGGCGGCGGCCTGCTGCACGTGCCCAAGCCCAACGAACATGACAGCGGCAGCTTCGATGATGTCGAGCGGCTTTCTGCGCGTGATGGCCTGAGCTCAGACTTCGCCTGGCCGCTGCTCGAAGACAGTGAAGACAGTCTGTGGATCGGCACCCAGAACGGGCTGGATCGGCTACGCGAACGACCTTTGCGCCCTTCAGGTTTGCCGCCCCAGGCGCACAACCTGGCGATTGCGGCCGATGACACCGGCAATCTCTGGGCCGCCAGCAGCAACCTGCCGCTCATGCGCCTGGATGAACAGGGTGTGCACGAGCTGCCGCTGCGTACACCGATCAGCGCAATCAGCAAAGACCCCGGCGGCTCGGTCTGGCTGGCCGGGACCGAGGGTATCTGGCGCAGCACGGGCGAACAGTTGGAAAAAGTCTCCAACCTGCCGGTCGAGCGTGATCTGGATTCCTCGGTGCGTACCCTGTTGATCGACAATCAGGGTGCGCTCTGGCTCTCGCTCAACCGTAAGGGCCTCTACGTGCTGCGCGACGGCAACTGGCAGCAGCTTCCCGCCCCCAGCGAGGACCCGGCGCAACTGATGCCGGTGAGCTCAGCCCTGGCCCCTGACGGCAGACGCTGGTTCGGCTATCGCAACAACCTGATCGTCAGCCATGACGATCAGGGCGAACGCCACTGGGGCAGTGCCGATGGACTGGACATTGGCCATGTGACAGCGATGGCACATTCACAGGGCCACAGCTGGTTCGGTGGCCAACACGGCCTGGCGCGCTTCGATGGCAAACGTTTTCAGCATCTGCCGCTGAGCGAGAGTGGGCTGTTCGACAACCTCTACGCGATCATCCCAGTCACCAGTCCTGAAGGGGAAGACCTCTGGCTGCAAGGCAAAGGTGGCATCTTCCAGTTACCGGCCGAAGAGATCAAACAGGCGCTGAGCGATCCCAAATACCCGATCCATTACCGCACCTACGATGTGCAAGGCGGGCTCGCCAACGATCCGCAGCAGGTGCTCGCTCTGCCGACGGCGGTGCGCAGCAGCGATGGGCGTCTGTGGTTCGTCACCCGCAACGGCGTCGCCAGCTTGAGTCCCGATCGGGAAACTCATAGCTACAAGCCGCCCAAGGTACGTATCGACTCGTTACTGGCCGACGGTGCGACCATCTCCCTGCAAACGCCGCCAGCCCTGCCCGCTGACAGTAAACGTCTGGTCATCCACTACGGCGCCCTGAGCCTGTCTGCGCCTGAGGGCCTGCACTTTCTCTATCGTCTCGATGGTTTCGACAGCGAATGGCACTCTGCCGGACGTCAGCGTGAGGCGACCTATACCGGCCTACCCGCTGGCGACTATCGCTTTCGCGTGCGCGCGCTCAATCAGAATGGCGTGGCCAGCGAGCGGGATGCCGAACTCAGCTTCAGCATCGACCAGGTGTTCTACCGTCATCCGCTGTTCATTCTGGCCGTGGCGTTTTCCGCACTGCTGATCCTGCACCTGCTCTATCGCAACGACATGCAAAGGGCGGCGGAAAGGCTGCGAACACGTCTGGAGGAACGCCACGACGAACGCGAGCGCATCGCCCGCGAGCTGCACGACACCTTGCTGCAGGGCGTGCAGGGGCTAATGCTGCATGTGCAGGCCGCCGCAGACAGCCTGCCTGCCGATCAGCCGGCGCGCATCAAACTGGAAAATGCCCTCGATCGTGCCGACCAGGTGATCGCCGAAGGCCGTGAGCGGGTGCGTAATCTGCGTCATGCGCAAGACGCCTCGAGCGACCTGCCACAGACCTTGCGCGGGTACGATCAACTGCATGAACACGCCAATACCGACTATCAGGTCGAGGTCGCCGGCACGCCCTGCGCACTGCACCCGGTGGTGCATGACGAACTCAGCCAGCTCGCCCGCGAGGCGGTCAGCAATGCCTTTCGTCATGCCAGGGCTCGTCATGTGCGCGTACAGCTGGATTACCATCCCCGGCAGTTTTCCCTGCACGTTAGCGACGATGGCCGCGGCCTTCTGGCCGAGTACCTGCTGGGCGCAGAGCCGGTCGATCACTGGGGCCTGAAAGGCATGTATGAACGCGCCGCCAAGATTGGCGGCACACTTAGTATCGACAGCGCCCCCGGCCACGGCTGCCATGTAAGGCTGACCCTGGCCGGACCGTTGGCCTATCGCCAGTCTCCCCCTCGCGCTCGGCGCTGGCTAAACTGGAAACGATTGATCAGGAGCTCGCAGTCATGACCGCTGCCAACCCCATCCGTGTGCTGGTCGCCGATGACCACCCTCTGCTGCGCGAGGGCATCGCTGCCGTACTCGCCGGGCAGGCGGATATCGATCTGGTCGGCGAGGCCAGCGATGGTCGCGAAGCACTGGAATGTTTTCGTCAGCTACGGCCCGACGTCACGCTGATGGACCTGCAGATGCCCCATATGAACGGCATCGACAGCATCCTGGCGATTCGCGGCGAATGCCCGGATGCGCGCATCGCCATCCTCACTACCTACCGCGGTGACGTACGTGCGCTGCATGCTATCCAGGCTGGCGCGCAGGCCTATCTGCTGAAAAGCACACTGCGCAAGGAGCTGGTGGAGACCATTCGCAGTCTGGCCGCCGGCAAACGCCATATTCCGCCCGAGATCGCCGCCGATCTGGCTCAGCACATTGGCCAGCAGTGCCTCACCCCACGTGAAGTGGAGGTTCTGCAGGCAGCAGCTCTGGGTTACTCGAATCGCGATATTGCGCTGCAATTGCGTATTACCGAAGACACGGTCAAAGGCCATATGCGCCTGATCATGGACAAGCTCGGCGCCAACAATCGCACCCACGCCGTGGCCATCGCC
>CAZIZA010000221.1:0-6328 GCA_964543555.1 uncultured Pseudomonas sp. | reverse complement strand
GGCGAGCGCAGGCCCAGGGTGTTGCGCAGATCGATCATGCGCTGGAGCGCCGGCATCCAGTCGCCCAGGTAGCTGTAGGCCAGGTTGTGTGCGTCGAGTGCCTCTTCCACTGCTTGCCAGTCTTGGCAGCAGGGGATGTCCAGTTGTTCCAGCAGTTGTTCGGTATACATGCGCCCTGCGGTATGCGCACCACCGCCATGCATGAAGATGCGTACACCGCTGGCCGCCAGGGCCTTGGCTGCCAGCAGATACCAGGGCAGATGACGTTTCTTGCCGGCGTAACTGGGCCAGTCCAGATCCACTGCAACGCTGGGCGTGGGCAGGCGCTGACGGATTGCCTCGGTGAAACCGGCCAGTTCTTCGGCGCTTTCTTCCTTGTGCCGCAGCAGCATCAGAAAGGCACCGAGCTGAGTATCCTCCACCTTGACGTCGAGCAGCAGGCCCATGGCCTCGCGGGCTTCCTCGCGGGTGAGGCCGCGCGCGCCGCGCTTGCCCTTGCCGAGAATGCGCACGAACTGGGCGAAGGGGTGCTCGGCGGGGGTGATCAGGTTCATAGGCAATTGGTCGGTTTCGGCAGGCCGGCCAGCTTGGCGGCAAGTTTGGCGGGCGTGCCCTTGAACAGGCGATTGAGGTGCAGGCTATTGCCTTTATCCGGGCCGAGTTTCAATGCCACGTACTTGATCAGAGGGCGGTTGGCCGGCGATAGCTGAAATTCGGCGTAGAAAGCGCGCAGCAGGTCGAGAATTTCCCAGTGTTCATCGCTTAGCAGCAACTCGTCTGCAACGGCCAGTGCCTCGGCTACGGGGCGTGACCAATCCTGCAGATCAATCAGATAGCCGTCCTTGTCGAGGGCGATTTCACGTCCGGCGACGTTGAGCGTACTCATAGCCAGCTGTTGACCTTGGCGTAGCGGGTGCATAGCTCGACGAAGCCAGGATAGTCCACGACCTGCACGCGCAGGGGAGGCTGTATGCCACGTGCGGCAAGGTCTTCATCCAGGGCGTAAAGTGCAACGCTGGCAGGCATCAGTTGCAACGCCTGCAGGTTGGCAGTGTCGGGCTGCAATGCATAGACCGCATCGCCAGTGAGCAGCAGAGCATCGTCAGTGCCCAGCAGGCGCAGGCAACTGGTCAGGCGGCTGTCGGCGAAAGGCGAATGAGAAAGCATGTGCAGGGTGGCCATCAGAGGGTGATCACCTGGTCATAATGATCGAGGAGGGCGGTCAGCGCGCGGTCATCCAGGCGTCGTACCGGCAGATTCAGTTCGGCGTCGCTCAAGCCGCGCTCGCTCAGGCTGCGCTGGCTGGCGTACAGATCGTCTACGCCGAACATCGGCAGCGCCTGCAGGTTGGCGCCAAGGTCTTTCTGTTGCAGCTGGCCGGGTTGCTGTCCAGCGCTGAGCTGAAACACGCCGTCATCGAGAAACAGCATGCCGATGGGAAGATCGAAGGCACCGCCGGCCAGGGCGATATCCAGCGCCTCACGTGCACCAGGGCCGCTCCAGGGAGCTTGGCGGCTGATGATCAACAGCGACTTGCTCATTCACTGACCTCCGAAGCAGACCAGGCGGTCTGCCTGTTGCGCGGCCTCATGCAGCTGGCCCAGGCCAGACAGCTCCCATGGTGCCTCCAGGTTGGCAGCCGGCCTGCTGTAGCGCTGCGCTTCTTCGGCATTGAGTACACCACGGCGCAGGGCAGCGGCGATGCAGACCACCGCGTCGAGCCCGTTGGCGGTAACGAATTTGCGCCATTCTCTGGGCAGATCCAGCTCGTCCTGTGGGCTGACCACATTGCTGGCGGCACTGTGCACGCCGTCCTGATAGAAGAACAGGCGAACGATTTCGTGGCCACCGGCCAATGTCGCCTGGGCGAAGCGCAATGCGCGACGCGACGCGGGCTGGTGGGGGGCGGCGAACAGGGCGATGGCAAACTTCATGGGGCGTCCGACGAGGCAAAACTGGAGCAATGATAAGGCCAGGGTGCCTGGCAAACAAAGAATCACGAAACAGACGCGCAAGAAAAAGCCCGCCGAAGCGGGCTTTCGGGGAGACGCAATGCTATCAGTCGTCGCCGCCCATGATGCCGAAGATCTGCAGCAGGCTGATGAACAGGTTGTAGATCGAGACGTACAGGCTGATGGTGGCCATGATGTAGTTGCGCTCACCACCATGGATGATGGCGCTGGTCTGGAACAGGATGCACACCGAGGAGAACAGCACGAAGCCAGCGCTGATCGCCAGTTGCAGGCCGCTGATCTGGAAGAAGAAGCTGGCAACCACAGCACCCAGCAGGACGAAGAAGCCTGCAGTAATGAAGCCGCTGAGGAAGCTCATGTCCTTGCGAGTGGTCAGCACGTAGGCGGACAGGCCGAAGAACACCAGCGCGGTCATGGTAAACGCGGAACTGATGACTTCAGCGCCGTTGGCCATGCCCAGGTAGCGGTTGAGGATCGGGCCGAGGGTGTAGCCCATGAAACCTGTCAGTGCCAGCGTGGATAGCAGCCCCCACGCCGAATCACGCAGCTTGGCGGTCAGGAAGAACAGGCCATAGAAGCCAATCAGTACGACAAAGATGTTTGGATAGCCAACGTTGGCGCGCTGCGACAGAAATGCCACCAGGCCACTGAAAGCCAGGGTGATGGCCAGAAGGCCATAGGTGTTGCGCAGAACGCTGCTGACTTCCCGTTGTTCAACCTGGGAAGGGTTGATTGCATAATCTCGCTCTTGCATGGCGCGCTCCTTTGGCACGAGGCTTTCGAATTCAACTGAGCTGGATCATAACAGAGCATTAAGGCCTGCCAAGATATAGAGTTTGACAGTGTGTTGCGTTCCGGTAAGATTGCCGCCCGCACTGCAGCGGAGGTTGGTGTTTTACCTCCGCACTCGAATTATGGAAGCGTGGCAGAGTGGTCGATTGCAACGGTCTTGAAAACCGTCGATCCGCAAGGGTCCGTGAGTTCGAATCTCACCGCTTCCGCCAATTTTTCCCAATCGCCCCGATTTAACCGTTATGGTTAATTTGACGCTTGCTTTTTGACTCCCTTGCGGCAAGCTAGGTCATTACCTGGCTTTTTGCTATGGTGACCGACACGTTCAACTTCACCGTCGCAGAACGGTGGCTGACAAGGTGCAACGAGGTGGCGATTGATTAGGGTCCTGGTTGTCGACGATCACGATCTGGTGCGCACGGGCATCACCCGCATGCTGGCTGATATCGACGGCTTGCAAGTCGTAGGCGAAGCCAGTACGGGTGAAGAAGCCTTGCTCAAGGTTCGCGAGCACAAGCCCGATGTCGTTTTGATGGACGTCAAGATGCCCGGCATCGGCGGTCTGGAAGCCACCCGTAAACTGATGCGTAGCCATCCCGATATCAAGGTCGTTGCTGTAACCGTGTGCGAGGAAGACCCATTTCCGACGCGTTTGTTGCAGGCCGGCGCTGCAGGTTATCTGACCAAGGGCGCCGCGCTGGACGAGATGGTACAGGCCATTCGCCTGGTCTTCGCCGGCCAGCGTTACATCGATCCGCAAATCGCTCAGCAACTGGCGCTGAAGTCTTTTCAGCCTCAGACCAACGGCTCGCCGTTCGATTTGCTGTCCGAGCGCGAAATCCAGATCGCCCTGATGATCGCTAACTGCCACAAGGTGCAAACCATCTCGGACAAGCTGTGCTTGTCGCCGAAAACGGTCAACACCTACCGTTACCGCATCTTCGAAAAACTCTCCATCACCAGCGATGTCGAGCTGGCTCTGCTTGCGGTTCGCCACGGCATGGTCGACGCCGTCAGCTGATCATGTCCGTTCCGTTCGATTCGAGTGCCTTTCTGGCCACCTGCAGTGGGCGCCCCGGTGTCTATCGCATGTTCGATAGCGAGGCGCGCCTGCTATACGTCGGTAAGGCAAAGAACCTCAAGAAGCGTCTCTCCAGTTACTTCCGCAAGACCGGCCAGGCACCCAAGACGGCTGCACTGGTTGCGCGTATCGCACAGATCGAAACCACTATCACCGCCAACGAGACCGAGGCGCTGCTGCTGGAGCAGACGCTGATCAAGGAGTGGCGGCCGCCCTACAACATCCTCCTGCGCGATGATAAGTCCTACCCTTACGTGTTTCTCTCCGACGGAGAGTTTCCGCGTCTGGGCATCCATCGTGGTGCAAAAAAAGCCAAAGGGCGTTACTTCGGCCCCTATCCCAGCGCCCTGGCGATTCGTGAAAGCCTGAGCCTGCTACAGAAGACCTTCCTGGTTCGCCAGTGTGAGGACAGCTACTACAAAAACCGCACGCGCCCCTGCCTGCAGTACCAGATCAAGCGCTGCAAAGGTCCCTGCGTTGGTTTGGTCAGTCCTGAGGAATACGCCGAGGATATACGCCATTCGGTGATGTTTCTCGATGGCCGTAGCAATGCCCTGAGCGAAGAACTGTCCAGCGCCATGGAGAAGGCATCGATGGCGTTGGAGTTCGAACGTGCCGCCGAGCTGCGCGATCAAATTGCCTTGTTGCGCCGTGTACAGGATCAACAAAGCATGGAAGGCGGTACCGGCGACGTCGATGTGGTCGCGGTGATGCTCACGCCGGGCGGTGCCTGCGTGCACCTGATCAGCGTGCGTGGTGGGCGCGTACTGGGCAGCAAGAATTTCTTCCCGCAGGTGGCGATCGAAGAGGAGGGCGGGGATGTGCTGATGGCCTTCCTTGCCCAGTATTACCTGGGCAATGCCGAGCGCGATCTACCCAGCGAGCTGATCGTCAATGTGCAGCATGAGGACTTCGCCACGCTGGCCGAGGCGGTTGAATCGCTTCGCGGTCGCAGCCTGAGCATCAGCTTGCGGGTGCGCGGCACGCGTGCGCGTTGGCAGCAGTTGGCGGTCACCAATGCTGAACAAGCGCTGGCTGCGCGACTGGCTAACCGGCAGCACCTGGCTGAGCGCTTCGAGGCGCTGGCCGCCGTGCTCGAAATGGACGAGCCGCCACAGCGCATGGAGTGTTTCGATATCAGTCACTCCAGCGGTGAGGCGACGGTTGCTTCCTGCGTGGTATTTGGCCCCGAAGGCCCGCGCAAGTCCGATTACCGGCGCTTCAATATAGAAGGGGTTACCCCTGGCGACGATTACGCTGCCATGCAACAGGCGCTGACCAGGCGCTTCAGCAAGATCAGGGGTGGCGAGGGCAAGTTGCCTGATGTACTGCTGGTGGACGGTGGCAAGGGGCAGTTGGCCATGGCCCGTGAGGTGTTGCAGGAGCTGGCAGTGCCGGATCTTATCCTGCTCGGCGTGGCCAAGGGCACCACGCGCAAGCCGGGCCTGGAAGTGCTTTACCTGAACGATGCCAAGCATGAGTTCACCCTGCCCGGCAACTCCCCGGCACTGCATCTGATTCAGCAGATCCGCGACGAATCGCACCGTTTCGCGATCACCGGGCACCGCGCGCGACGCGGCAAGACCCGACGCACCTCTACATTGGAAGAAGTGCCTGGCATCGGCCCCAAACGGCGGCGCGAACTGCTCAATCATTTCGGAGGGCTGCAGGAATTGTCCCGTGCCAGCGCAGAGGAAATCGCCAAAGCGCCCGGAATCAGTAAAAAGCTCGCTGAGTCGATTTATGACACTCTGCACAGCGAGTAGAATGCCCGCTCACCTCGCAGCCTTGTTGTGCCGATGAATATCCCCAACCTGCTTACCGTGCTCCGGGTCGCACTGATCCCGGTTTTTATCTTACTGTTCTATTTGCCGTTTTCCTGGAGTTACTGGGCCGCCAGCGGCGTTTTTGCCGTCGCCGCAGTGACTGATTGGCTTGATGGCTATCTGGCGCGACGCTGGGAGCAGGGCACGCCTTTTGGTGCCTTTCTTGACCCGGTCGCAGACAAATTAATGGTGGCAGTAGCACTTGTGTTGCTGGCAGCCGAGCATTCCAGCCTCTGGCTGACCCTGGCTGCGGCGACCATCATCGGTCGCGAGATTGTCGTCTCTGCATTGCGCGAATGGATGGCTGAGCTGGGGGCGCGGGCCCATGTAGCCGTGTCCAACCTTGGCAAGTGGAAAACCGCAGCGCAGATGCTGGCGCTGGTCATCCTGCTGGGTAATCCACCGGTCTTCACTTTCTGGGTCGTGCTTGGATACATCCTGCTGGTAGTCGCAGCGGTGCTGACCTTGTGGTCGATGTTGCAGTACCTGCTGGCCGCCTGGCCGCACCTGAGCACAACCTCGGAAAAGAAATAAGTATTTTTGAATCAAAGGGTTGACGGCACGATTCGATTCTATAGAATGGCGCCCGTCGACAAGACAAGCGGGAATAGCTCAGTTGGTAGAGCACGACCTTGCCAAGGTCGGGGTCGCGAGTT
>CAZIZA010000220.1:0-6448 GCA_964543555.1 uncultured Pseudomonas sp. | reverse complement strand
GCGTCAGGTAGATCGCACCGAGAAACCAGAACCAGGAGTTGCCCACCAGCGAGCGTGACACCGCCTTACGCTGGCCCAGGCCGAGCTTCATGATCGCCCAGGACTGACGGAAGATGTTCCAGTCCAGCGGCAGTTCAGGCATGGCAGCCGACGCCTTGGGAATGCCCTGACTGGCCAGGTAGCCGAGCAGCGCCACCCCCACCACCGAGCCGGCGACGATGGGCGCATAGCTGCTGCTGGCCATCATGATACCGGCACCGATGGTGCCGGCCAGAATCGCCAGAAAGGTGCCCATCTCCACCAGGGCGTTGCCACCCACCAGCTCCTCTTCCTTCAGGTGCTGCGGCAGGATCGAATACTTCACCGGGCCGAACAGTGCCGACTGCGTGCCCATGGCGAACAACACAGCGAGCATCAGCGGCAGATTATCCATCAGCACCCCGGCAGCACCGGCAAGCATGATCAGGATCTCGGCGAACTTGATCTTGCGGATCAGCGCGTCCTTGGCGAACTTCTCGCCAAACTGGCCACCCAGAGCGGAGAACAGAAAGAACGGCAGGATGAACAGCAAGGCGCAGAGATTGACCAGCAGATCGCGGTCGGCGCCCGTGTTGAGCTTGAAGAGGATGGCGAGAATCAGCGACTGCTTGAAGATGTTGTCGTTGAAGGCGCCGAGCAATTGCGTCACGAAAAACGGCAGAAAGCGCTTCTTGCCGAGCAGGGCGAACTGCGATTGTTGGGTCATCGTCCATGGTCCTCGCGGGAGTCGGTTTTGCCCGCACAGGCATTTGACTGCAAATCCCCCCACGAAAGCCACAAGGCAAATGCGAACGCCTTGGCGATCACACGAAGGACCCGGAGAGTCAGTGTAGGGTGGATGTCGCTTTTTACATCCACCAAAACGGTGGATCGGTGAAGCGTGATCCACTCTACGCATTTCGGTATTACGTAGGGTGCGCCGTGCGCACCACGATGCCGCCGAACCCTCGGCGTGCCGCGCTACTAAACAAAGGATGCTGCAGGACCGACCTGCCGGCGATACCGCACACCAGCGCAGCTATCGCCGGCAAGCCGGCTCCTACAAACTGGTGATACCTCAGACCCCGCGATTACCCGGTGCGCACGGCGCACCCTACGAGGCCTTCGCCCTATCGCGCCGGCAACCGTGCGCCAAACGCAGCGCAAAAAAAACGGCAGCCCAATCGGGCTACCGTTCTCGAACTCGGAGAAAACGTCAGCACTTTCGCACTGACTACAACCTCACCTGCATTCCCTGGGGAATGCAGGCGCAGTCTGGCAAAAGCCAGGGCGGGCGTCCGTTTAGCTTTGTTACCTGCCTGCAAAGAAATGTAAACGGCGGGTGACTGCACGGTCCGCCACGCGGCACAATCGCGCCATGAACGCTTATCACCCCGCCTGCTGCAGCCCGCTCGACACGCATAATCCGCTGCCAAATTCGCTTGCCGGCGCGCAGCTGATCAGCACCCGCTTCGACCCCAGCCTGCTTGCCGAGGACGATTTCGCTCGCTGCGGTATCGCCCCGGTGCGCGGCGTGGCCAAGCGTCAGGCCGAATACCTGGCCGGACGACTGTGCGCGCGTGAAGCCCTGCGCCGCGTGACCGGCCAGGCCAGCGTGCCGGCCGTCGGTGAAGACCGCGCACCGCAATGGCCACGCGGCGCGGTTGGCTCCATCACCCATGGCGATAACTGGGCTGCTGCGCTGGTCGCCCAGCGTGAGCAATGGCGCGCACTGGGCCTGGATGTCGAGCGCCAGCTATCCGCAGAGCGCGCCCAACGCCTGCAAGGCGAAATCCTCACTCCAGCCGAGCTGCAGCGCCTGTCAGGCCTGGACGACGAGGCCCGCGCCACACGCATCAGCCTGACCTTCTCGCTCAAGGAAAGCCTGTTCAAGGCGCTCTACCCGCTGACCCTGACGCGCTTCTATTTCCACGACGCCGAGTTGCTGGAGATGGACCGCGACAGCGCACGCCTGCGCCTGCTGATCGACCTGCACCCGGAATGGCGCACGGGCGCCGAGCTGGATGGCCAGTTCGCGCTGTTCGATAACAAGGTGCTGAGTCTGGTGGCCGTGGCGGCGTGATCAAGCGCCCCGACGTACGTGGATAACCCGGCGCGCGCGGCGCACCCTGCAAAGCCGGCGGCGGTCACGGTGTAGCCCGGATTTCATGCGGGCTGGATAGAGCTATCGCGGCTGAAGCCGCTCCCACGGGACCGGTGAGCGTCTGTAGGAGCGGCTTCAGCCGCGATGCTTTTGGCCGCGCTCAATCGCCCCGGATTGCATCCGGGCTACAGCGCAGGCAAAAAATCGGTGCGCACAGCGCACCGGGTCCAACCGCAATCGCGCCCTACTCGCCCTGCTGGCGCGGCCACACCAGGCTGAAACGCGCACCGCCCAGGCTGTCGCTGCGGCTGATCTGCGCGCGACCGCCGTGCCAATAGATGATCCGGCGCACAATCGACAGCCCCAGACCATGCCCGCCGGAGGCCCGTGTGCGGCTGTCATCGAGACGCAGGAAGGGGCTGAACAGACGCTCCCAGGCTTCCTCCGGCACACCCGGTCCGTCATCCTCGACGTCGATGCGGCAACGCTTGTAGCCGACCTGGCAGCTGATCAGCACCTTGCCTTCGGCGTAACGCATGGCGTTGCTCACCAGATTCTGCAGCGCGCGGTGCAGATAGCGCGGCTCGGCCTCGACCCAGCAGGCACCGTCGGCCTGCACGCTGAGCACCGACCCCGCCTCCACGCGCACCTTGTTGCCCAGCGGCGCCAGTTCCTCGATCACCTGATCAATCAGCGCCCTGAGCTCCACCTGCTGGAAATTCAGCGCCGGTGAACCCTGCTCCAGGCGCGCATAGGTCAGCATCTCATCGACCAGCTTGTCGAGATCCTGGATATCGCTGTCCATGCCATCCATGTACTTGCGCCGAGCACTTTCACTCGGTGCGTCGGCGATCATCTCCAGGCCGAAGCGCAGGCGCGCCACTGGCGTGCGCAGCTCGTGGGACACCGCGCGTACCAGCTCGCGCTGGGTGCTCAGGGAGGTCTGCAGGTGCTCGGCCATGGCATTGAAGCTGCTGGCCAGACGGCCCACCGAGTCCGCACCGTGCGTCGGCACGCGGGCATCAAGGCGGCCGCTGGCGATGTGCGTGGCCGCCCCCTCGAGTACACGCAGGCGCTGCTCCAGCGAGCGCACCAGCAGATAGACGATCAAGCCGATCAGGCTCAGGCCCAGCGCCCCGATCAGTACCAGCAGTTGCGGCGGATAAGGGTTCATCTGGTACAGCGGGCCGATTTCCAGCACCCAGGGCGTATCGACGATACCGGAGAATACGTAGATGGAGTCACCGCCCTTGCCCAGTGCCATCACCGTATCGCCCTCGTCGATGCGGCGACGCTGGTCTAGATCGAGGGTAGCCTCTTCGAGTCGCACCAGTTGCAGATTGAAGCCGAACTGCTTGGCTGCCTTCAATTCGGCCAGACGCTGCGGCTGCTCATGCACCGGGTAGCGCACCAACTCGTCGATCAACAGGTAGTTGGTAGCCCGCGCCAACTGCTCGCTGATCTGCTGAATCTCACCGGTCAGCAGCAGCGGCTGCTTGTCATCGAGCAGGCCATAGACTTTGGCCGAATGCGGGCCAGTCTGCTGCACCAGCACATGACCGCGCTGCAGGCGGTTGCGCTCGCTGCTGTCCAGCGGCACGGCGCTCAGCGCCTGCAACTCCAGCGGAATGCCGAGCAGACGCGACCACACCACCAGGGCGCGCCTGCGCTCCACCTCGCTCATCGGCAGCAGGTTATCCGCCATCAGACGAAAGGTGCCGCGCGCCAGGCCTTCGCGGTATTGGTCACCGCGCACCTCGTTGACCAGGTGCAGGGTGCCGACACCCAGCAGCGCCACCAGCACCAGCGCGGCGAGCATGCCGCCATAAATACGCAGGAAGATCGAGTTCATGGCCGCCGCATCAACCGCCCGGCGCCGGCGCCATCTCGCCAGCCGGCAATGCCTCGGCGGCTTCGGCGACGAACAGGTAGCCCTTGCTGCGCACCGTCTTGATCAGGCGCGGGTGCATCGGGTCATCACCGATCTTCGGGCGGATACGTGAGATACGTACATCGATGGAACGATCCTGACCGTCGTATTCGATGCCGCGCAGGGAATTGAAGATCTCCTCGCGCGACAGGATGCGCCCGGCATTGGCCGCCAGCAGCCAGAGCAGATCGAACTCCGCACTGGTCAGTTCGATGCCCTGCTCACCCAGCCAGGCCTCACGCATGGCGCTGTCGATGACCAGCGGGCCGAATTGCAAACGACGCGGCTGCCCTTCATCGCGCTCGCTTTCGCTGCCCTCACGGCGGCGCAGCAGCGCACGAATACGCGCCAGCAGCACACGTGGGCGCACCGGCTTGCACACGTAATCATCAGCGCCCATCTCCAGGCCCAGCACCTGGTCCATGTCGTCAGTGCGCGCGGTCAGCATCAGGATCGGCCCCTTGTAACCGCTACGCACCTTGCGGCAGATACTCAGGCCATCCTCGCCCGGCAACATCAGGTCGAGAATCACCAGGTCCGGTTGCTCGGCGAGAATCCGCGCCGCCGCATGGGCACCGTCAGCCTCGATGGCCACACGCAGACCGTTACCCTCAAGATACTCGCGGGTCAACTGCGCCAGGCGCTGGTCATCCTCGACGATCAGAATCTGCCACCCTTCTTGTTCCACGCCCTTTCCTCTCTGCCCACCGGCAAGCACCGCCAATACGGTCGCCATTCTAGGGGGCGCCGCCTCTTGGCGCGAGCGACAAACCCACACCGAAACAGGCGCGCGGTGTCAAGCACGGCACATGCCAAAAGCACTATATATAGTGGTAGCCTGTGCACCACCAAACAGCTTCACCCACTCGCTGAAATCCGCTGATCGAGAACGACGAACGGTCATCGCCAGCCAGAGCCAGAGACCACGCGGGCTGCGTCGTTCACACCCACAAGGCACCCACACCTTATCCACAGGTTGTTCTTTTCCCGGCGCCTTGCAATGCCACCGACAGCGCACTATCTTGTATCCCCATCGCGCAGCACCCACCAGATGTTGGGTTAAAGCAAAAATCTGGACACTACAAGAGCCAATCGCGCAAGCCCTTTCAACAGGGTTTTCACGTGCTCTGGCCAAGTGTTTCACCTTGACCCAGGCCTGCCCTGGGTGACAACCACGCAGTAACGCTCGACGTTGCATCGTGGCCCGGTCAGACAGCGGTCTTATCCGTCAGTCGACCACTACATGTAGTAGGCGGGGTGTGGTAATGCCCCGCTGTGACTGATGCGCCAGGACGGCACTTGAAGTCGTGCCCACCCTGCCCGCTCTTGCAACACCCCGTACCTGGCTTCGCTGCCGTGTACGGCATGCGTTGTTGATGGAATGAACGGCGGACAGGGCACGATGAGTATGTGTGCCGTCCCACCCCAAATTACAGAACACGGAGATCTCCATGCACACCGACACTACTCGCGAGAACCCGCAGGCCGTGGCGCCGCAGGCCGCTGAATCCGCTCAGGATCTGGCTGCCACCGCCCCCGGCCAACTGCGTGTGATCAAGCGCAACGGCACTGTCGTCCCCTACACCGATGACAAGATTACCGTCGCCATCACCAAGGCCTTCCTCGCAGTAGAAGGCGGCACCGCCGCCGCCTCGTCGCGCATCCACGACACCGTCGCGCGCCTGACCGAACAGGTCACCGCCACCTTCAAGCGCCGCATGCCGTCCGGCGGCACCATTCACATCGAAGAAATCCAGGATCAGGTCGAACTGGCCCTGATGCGCGCCGGCGAGCAGAAAGTCGCGCGTGACTACGTGATCTACCGCGAAGCCCAGGCCAACAAGCGTAAGGCCAGTGCCGGCAGCGACATCGCCCAGCCGCACCCGAGCATCCGTATCACCACCGCTGGTGGCGAACTGCAGCCGCTGGACATGGGCCGCCTGCAGACCATCATCAAGGAAGCGTGCGAAGGCCTGGCCGAGGTCGATGCTGCGCTGATCGAGCGCGAAACCCTGAAGAACCTGTACGATGGCGTCGCCGAGAAGGACGTCAACACCGCCCTGGTGATGACCGCCCGCACCCTGGTCGAGCGCGAGCCGAACTACAGCTACGTCACCGCCCGCCTGCTGATGGACAACATCCGCGCCGAGGCTCTGAGCTTCCTCAACATCACCGCCAGCGCCACGCACCACGAGATGGCCGAGCTGTATGCCAAGGCGCTGCCGGCCTACGTCGAAGCCGGTGCGCAGTTCGAGCTGCTCGACCCGAAACTCAAAGCCTACGACCTGGAGAAACTGGGTAAGGCGCTGAACCACGAGCGCGACCAGCAGTTCACCTACCTCGGCCTGCAGACCCTGTACGACCGTTACTTCATCCACAAGGACGGCATCCGCTTC
>CAZIZA010000219.1:0-6506 GCA_964543555.1 uncultured Pseudomonas sp. | reverse complement strand
GAGTCGACATGCGCCGCGCTCAGCTCTTCCATGCGCTCCAGGGCCTTGATCCGGCTCTGTGCCTGACGTGCCTTGGTGGCCTGGGCCTTGAAGCGGGCGATGTACTTTTCCATGTGCGCGCGTTGCGCCTGCTGCTTCTCGTACGCCTGTTGCTGTTGGGCCAGGCGTTCAGCGCGGGTGCGCTCGAAGGCCGTGTAGCCACCGCGATACAGATTCAGCTTGCGCTGCTCGACATGGGCAACATGGTCGACCACGGCATCGAGAAAATCGCGGTCGTGGGAAATCAGCAACAGGGTGCCGGGGTAGCTTTGCAGCCAGCCTTCCAGCCAGAGAATCGCGTCCAGATCCAGGTGGTTGGTCGGCTCGTCGAGCAGCAACAGGTCGGACGGGCACATCAGCGCCTGGGCCAGGTTCAGGCGCATGCGCCAGCCACCGGAGAAGTCACCGACGCGACGATCCATCTGCGCGTTCTCAAACCCCAGGCCGGCCAGCAGCTTGCGCGCGCGTGCATCAGCGGTATAGCCGTCGGCGCTGTCCAGCTCACTGTGCAGGCGAGCAATGGCCGCACCATCGTGGCTTTGCTCAGCGGCGGCCAGTTCGGCCTGCACACGACGCAGGTGGTGGTCGCCATCGAGGACGTAATCCACCGCCAGCCGATCAAGGGTATCGACCTCCTGGCGCATGTGAGCGATGCGCCAGTCGCCGGGCAACAGGCAATCACCGGCGTCCGGTGTCAGCTCACCACGCAGCAGGGCGAACAGGCTGGATTTACCGGCGCCGTTGGCACCGATCAGACCGGCCTTATGGCCGGCGTGCAGGGTCAGCTCGGCACCTTCGAGAAGGCGTTGCGGGCCACGCTGTAGAGTGAGGTTCTGGAGTCGGATCATAATGGCGGCGGAGTCTACCAAATCACCCCGGAGGCCGCGTGCAGGATCTGTGGAATTTCGCACTTGAACTCTACGCCAGACCAGGCGTGGAACAGGCCTGCCTGCACTTGCAGGAAGCCGGCAGCGACGTCTGCCTGTTACTGGCAGGTGCCTGGCTGCAGCAGCGCAGCGTACGCTGCCGCGAGGAACGCCTGCATGCCCTGATGGATGTGGCCGACCCGTGGCAACGTGAGGTGATTGCGCCCTTGCGCCGGACTCGTCGCGATTGGCGCACGACTGCACAGCGCGATACCGAGCTGGCGACCTTGCGCGAGCAAATCAAGAAACTGGAGTTACAGGCCGAACGGGTATTGCTCGAACGGCTGCAGGTGCTGGCCGAGAGCTGGCCTAGCGAGGCAGGCGGAGACGATTGGCTGATTCGCCTGGCAAAAGATGACTGCGCCGCGCTGCAAGTGCTGCGCGACGCCGTCAGGCTGCCTTAGGAAGCGCTCGGGGTATCGCTGCCGCTGTTCACAGCGGGCGCAACCGCAGCCGCCGGCGCAGCAGCTGGCTTGGCTGCTGCTGGCTTGGCGGGAGCCTTCTTCGCGGCAGCAGGCTTGGCAGACGTGGATTTTGCGGCGGCCTTCGTAGCAGGTTTGGCCGCAGCTGGCTTGGCCGCAGGCTTACTGGCTGCTGCCGGCTTCGCCGGCGCTTTCGCTGTGGCAGGCTTTGCGGCAGGTTTGGCGGTCACCTTGGGCGCGACTGATTTGCTGGCAGCAGGTTTCGCCGCAGGCTTGCTGGCCGCAACCGATTTGGCAGCTGGTTTGCTGAGCGATTTATCAGCAGCGAGTTTTGCCGGCGCCTTCTTCACCGCTGCTTTTGCGGCAACGGGCTTCTGCGCGGCAGACGGTTTGCTTGCAGGCTTGACTGCGGGTGCCGCGGCATTGGCTTCGCGCGTATCCAGGGCCTTGCCAGCCGCTTCCTTCACTTTACCCACGCCCTGGGCCAGCTTCAGGCTTTCCTGAGCATCGCGCTTGAGCTGGGCGATATAGCTCCGCGTCTCGCTCTGGCGATCCTTGAGCGTGTCGAGCAGGTCTTCCAGCTCCGCGACGGCATCCTTGGCCTTGGCTTGCGCCTTGGCCTTGCCTGCGACAGCAGCGTCTTGCAATTTGCCGCGGGCTTTATGCAGTTTTTCCTGCGCCTTGCCGCGCTGCTTCTCCAGCTTGGCGAGTAGTTTCTCGGCATCGATCAGAGCTTGCGAGCAGGCATTTTCAAGGTGCTCGAGCAAACTGGCAGACAGTTGATGCAGCAGGTGCAGCGGGGTGCTGATGGGCTTCTTCTTGGCCGACATGATACGCCTCCAGGCGGATATGAACGCGTCCATACTAGACGCAGCCAGAACGCCTCGCCATAGGGCCTTTTAGCGACCAGCACAGGGTTGTCATTCGGCTGGCATAATCGTCGGCATATCCATCGGGAGACATCGTCATGCGACGTGCCGTACTTGCGACTCTTGCACTGTGCTGGAGCCTGGCCGTACAGGCCGACCAGCACCAGCAGGATCTGGCTTACAGCCTGGGCGTTCGCCTGGGTGAGCGCCTGCGCGAAGAGGTGCCCGAGCTGCCGCTCAACGACCTGCTCGACGGCCTGCGCCAGGCCTATGAAGGCAAGCCGCTGCGGCTCGACAACAGCCGGATCGAGCAGTTACTCGATGAGCACGAAGCGCGTATCGAAGCCTCGCCGCAGCGCCACAGCAAGGCGATTGATGCCGAGCAGCGCTTTCTCGCGGAGCAGAGTCGCCGCCCTGGGACGCGGACACTGGCTAATGGCGTGCTGGTAACCGAGCTGAGCCCGGGCAACGGCCCCACGGCCACAGCACGCAGCCGGGTACAGGTGAGTTATCGCGGTGAATTGGCCGACGGCAGCGTGTTCGATGAAAGCACAACGCCACAATGGTTTCGCCTGGACAGCCTCATCGCCGGCTGGCGCAGCGCACTGCTGGAAATGCCCAAGGGCGCTCACTGGCGCCTGGTCATTCCGTCGGCACAGGCTTACGGGGAAGAAGGCGCGGGCGATCTCATACCGCCCTACGCACCCTTGGTGTTCGACTTGCGCCTGATTGATGTGGCCGACTGAGGCTCGTTCGATGAGCAGCCTCGCGCAGGAAAGCAGCAGGCACAGCGTTCGGGTGACGCCGCTCCTGTGCGTTTGCCGGACTGACGCTCAGCTAACCGACATGCGTTCAGAGGGTTTCAGCGGCTTGCTGCTGATGCGCGTTGTGTAACACCTCGATCAGGCAGTCTTCCAACTCGAAGCGTTCGTGCAGCAATTGTCCGAGACGATTGAGCTCTCCCATCAACGAGGTGCCGTCACGGCAGTCGCCATTGTCACAACGATCATTGAAGGCCAGCGCGACCTCGGTGATCGCCTCGATGCGCGGATAAATCTGCTTGGCCAAGTCGAGACCGCGCTGGTCGTTGAAAGCCTTGGCCTCGTTGGTCAACTGTTCGTAAACCTCGAAGTGACCCGCGGAAACGTAGTCCACCAGCAGCTCGCAGAAAACCTGCAGGGACTCGCCAGTGATCGCGGGTGCCTGGGGTGCCTTGGCAATGGCCGTGAAAGCCAGCACCAATTCGCGACGTTCACCCAGCCAACGGTCGATCAGTTGGTGAACCCCACCCCAGCGTTCCTGTGCGTTGCGACAACTCTCAAGCATGATGAACCTCGCTTCCCTTATCGCTGCGCCGCTCATACGCCCGTTCCCGAGCCGTTTTGATGCGCTGACCAGCACCACTGAGCGTGGCCATGGCTTACCACTGACCATTACCGACGTTTTTTTGTCAGCCAAGACCTGCTGCTAAGCGGCACGCAAAAGAATGGCGTTTTCCCGTCAGTACGCGCGTCTCAGATTATGCTTGCCGGCACATGCCATCAAGGCATGGCCACGAGAAAGTTTCATACGAGCGTTTAATCTCGAAGCCACGATTGGCGCGGCTTCATACTATTCGTATTCTCAATCGCGACGCAGTAACTGGAGCACACTGAACGCGAGCATGCCAATGAAACCGAGCAGGCTCCACTCGGGGATGCTCATGCCGAACAGCGTCCACTTCACCTCGGCACAGTCAGCACTACCCTGGAACACCAGGCGCACGATGTCCTGCATCGGCAGAGCCTGCATCATGAACTCCAGGCTCGGCAGGCAGGCTTCAAGCTGATCGGCCGGAACGCTCTGCAACCAGATCTGCCGCCCCGCTGTCGCCGCACCGGCAGCGGCAAACAGCAGTATCAGCACGGCGTAGATGCGCCGCCCCAGCGTACCAGGGCCATGGATTGCAGCGATCAGGCAAACCAGGCCAAACAGAATCACGCAGATACGCTGCAACACACACATCGGGCAGGGTTCCAGACCAACGACATGCTCCAGGTACAAGGCAACCGCCATCAGCAGTACACAGCCGATGAACGCCAGGAAAAACAGGGGACGCGGACTTGCCAGATGCATGATGGCTCCGGGAGAAAAATCGTGGGCGGTACGGTAGAGGAAAGCAGGGGCGCCTTTCAAGGCGCCCGGCGCATCATCACAGGCTGTTCATCATGCCCGAACGTCACTCTGTCCGCACGCTCAGCCCATCGCGACAATCCACCACAGCCACTCAGACGCTGACACCCTTTGGCTGCGGCAGCGGGGGCAAACCCTGATGCAGCAGACCGAGGCTCTCAAGCAGCAGGTGATTGCTGCGTTCCAGCTCGCCAAGGTGCGCCAACAGACGCGCCAGCTCGGCACAGGTTTCCGGATGACGTTCGAGCTTGAGGCTGGTCTCAAAGTAATCGCGCGCCTTGCCCCACAACTGATTCTGCAGGCACAAACGTCCCAGCGTCAGTAACAGGGCAGGATCCTGAGGGTGCTGTTTCAGCCACAGCTCGGCCGTCTGCAACTGATGCGCAGGATCGCTACCACGCAGGACGCCATAGAAGCGCGCCAGACGGCTGTCATAGCCTCGTTTGAGCGCACTGCGCAGCACTTCTTCGGCTTCTTGCTGAGCCCCAAGACGGCGCAGTTGCTCGACGTAGGTGGCGATCAGTTGCGGATCATTGCGCAGGCTGGCTGACAGCTGGCTCCAGGCTTTGCTCAATGACTGCAGGGCGGCGTCACCCTGGCTCTGCCCACCATCACCGACCTCGGCCAGGCGACCGCGCCAGGTTTCGCGCTCCAACTCATCGAGCTCGGCTGCTGGTAGCGCTTTCTCTTTTCGCAATTCAGGCAGCAAGCCGAGCAGTGCCGACCAGTCCTGGCCCTGCAGATACAGGCGCTGCAATTGCCGCAACACCAGATGATGCCCTGGGTGACGCTCACGCATCGCCTGGAGGGTCTCCAGGGCAGCCGCACTGTCACCACGGCTGCGCTGCAGTTCGGCGTGAGTCAGGGCAATCGCCAGCTCGGCCTGTGGCTGTTTGTTCAGTGCACGCTCGAGCAAAGCGTCACTCTGCTGATGATCGCCAAGCTTGTTGGCTGCCCGAGCAGCGCCGAGGTAATACATCAACGGCTTGGGGTCGGCCTCGGCGGCACGGGTCAGTTGACGCTGAGCGCGCGCCCAGCGTCCTTCGGCCAGATCCAGCATGCCCTGCTCGGAAGCCAAGCGCACACGGCGGTTACGATGCAGACGCGACCAGGGATTGGCCAACCGTGTAGAGCTGAGCAGCAAACGCAGTGTCCACTTGATCAGGTAGTACAGCACCACCACGACCACCAGCAGGCCTAGGAATGCCCACAGGCCGGACTGGTAACGGAACCCCTTGTAGGCGAACAGCACATAGCCGCGGTCAGCCTCGATGGCCAGACTGAGCAGGTAAAGCCCGGCAGCGATGACCAGCAATAGCAACAGCCAGATCAGGCGTTTCATTGCGCCTCCTCGGCCGCGGCGGCCCCCTGCCGGCGTTGCGCCTGTTTGCGCTGCAGGTAGGCCTGCAGTGCATCGAGAGACTCGCTCAGATCCGGCACCTTGACCTCGATGCTGGCGTCGGCCAGCTCACTGAAGCGCTGGCGCAGGGCGCGGCTGTCCGGATTATCGAGGTTGAAATGGGCATCGAGGATTCCCTCGGCCTGCTTCAATGACTGCTGATAGACACCGGTCTGGCCATGCAGTGCGGCCCACTGTGCTTGCTCCAGCGCCAGCGACAGGCTCAGGCGTACCTGCGACAGACTCTGTCCGGACAGCAGCGGACGCACGTTACGATCGGCATCAAATTCGATACGGAAGTACTCCGAAAGCATCTTCACCCACTCACCCCACCAGGCACTGCCATCGCCTTCGGCGGCCAGGTCGGACAGCACATCGCCCTGACCTTCAAAAGTCGGCGCCAGCGGGTTGAGCGTGGCCGCCTGCTCACGCAGAGCGCCCAGTTGCAGGAACAGACCAACGCGGTCTGGTCGCGCCGTGGTGCGCAGCGCTTCGAGACTACGACTGAGCTGCTCGCGGGCGGCGAAGGCGGCAGGGTCGTCCTGCTCGCGAAGGATTTCATCGGCGGCCAGCACCAGCGCTTCGGCGCTGGCGACATCCTGCAATGCCGACAAGCGCAAAGTCGCCAGGCGCAGCAGGTGCTCGGCTTCGTCCAGACGCCAATCCTGGCGGCTGCCAT
>CAZIZA010000218.1:0-6571 GCA_964543555.1 uncultured Pseudomonas sp. | reverse complement strand
CCGCCTTGGCTGCTACCTTCCGGTCCTGACCAGGTCGACGGGTTATCAATGCGAGCCCAAATAAATCAGGCACTTGGGGATGGAACTGATTGCCATCACAGTGTTCTGAAACCTCAACAAGCGAGAATCCGCCGGAAGTACGGTCATCCACATCAAGTGGACATGCTTAAATTGGTAACAAACAGGCCAATCCTACTCGCCCACTCCCGTACACTGCAAGCACCTCATTACAGGCCCCATCCCCTCCCTCAATAGCTCAACAATCAACCCAATATTGGGCAAAATGAAATCTAACGGTAGCTTTGGGTCTCACTTAAACCCGAGGTTACATATGGCTACGAACACAGGCAAAGGCTATCGACGAGGTTCCGTCAACGACCGTACCCAAGTTCAGAACCCGGTTAATGGGAACTGGACGAAACGCGATACGGATAGCGGCAAGTTTATCGAGCAGAAACAAGGTGGGGAGCCATTCAAAGGGGTAGCCAAAGAAATCGACAACCGCCGTAAGTGAACAAGCTAGTAATCAACCAAAACTGTGGAGTCAGAACTCAGGGTTAAATCGGTGCCAGCTCATTTGCTGGCACCTGTTCAGTTTTCTAAATAGATGTCACTCTTGCAGACGAAGTACAGGAAGCTCATCCCAAATCAAAGGGTCTTGCTCAGTTCCGCCCGAAAAATTCCAAAGACCAAATGTTGGCTGCAAGGGACGATAAGTACTTGATAGACCATCCAAATCCCACGTTGTTACATAGAATGTAATACCATCTAGGGAATCAGGCCGCCCCAACGAAGCACTGGGAAAATCCAAGTTTATAGTGCGAGATGCCTTGTCAACCATGATAGTCGGTGCAGGCGTCACAGCATCACCATAACGAGTGGCAGTCGCTCCCTTGCTGCTATAGAGACTATTCTGCCAACCGAACACCAACAATTGTCGTTCCCAAGTTTGTCCATCTGGCATGGTGGCATTTAGCTTCGGTAATACTTGCAAGCCATCTTTGACACCAGGAAGATGGATGAAAATACTGAAACCAACATGATCGAAGCCCAGTGTAGGCAACCAGGTATCCGTCACACTAGCCATCTGCAGGCTTAGACGAACGTTGCTACCAACCTGGTAAACACTCGCCTTCTCGATCGCCATCTGCGGTGCGGCTTTGTCATAGCTAGCATCACCAGGTAAAGCATATCCCCCGTTTGGACCACCGTTTCCATCCATGGCATCACCACTGTCATCCAGTGTCTGACTGGGTACTGAAGGGAAGCTGAGAAGGCTCTTGAAATGGATATCGGCGGTCGAGTTACCTGTTCGCTCCTCAAAAAGCGCCAAACGGTGACTTTGCTCACCCACTTGGAAATGACGAACACTCAGCTGCCCTTGCCACTGCCCAGCTTCATCAACTGTGACACGCGACGCAGTATCTAACTGCCCATCAATTACTAGCTGGAGTTGAGTCCCAGGTGTACCTGTCCCGTTCAAAGATAAATCGGCATTCAGCACACTCCCCTCAAGCGGCGTAGTCAATGTCATAACATGCTCCTGAGGAGGAACTGCGGCTGTCCCATCGGCAATGACCATAACAGCAGACTTGGGAGGCAAGGCTTGAGTCAAAGTTCCATCTTCAGCGATCACAATTTCATGTTGTTCAGACACATTGAGAGCACTTAGGATACGTAGACGTGTGCCAGCAGGCAGTCCTGTGCTCATTTTGTTGAGAAGAATCTGCTCGGGAGCTGTGTTAAGGATAACGAGTAAATCGCTTCCTTCCATATGACGACGGTACGCAAATGCACCCGCTCCGCTTTTCTCCTCAGCTAATATGCTTAGGTCACCTCTGGATAAAACCTTGTTCTGTTTACGTAGATTTGTCAGAGTCTGAATAAATCGATACATGTCAGAATCAGGGTTGAACGAATCGATTTGACGGCCATCTTCTCGATATCCCCCCTCAAACATGGCATCACGGTGAGCGCTAAAAGCTTGCTCGGTTCCCTGATAAAGTACGGGAATACCAGGGAGAGTTAACATAGTGAATAGTGCTTGTTTTAAGTCGTCCAAATTGCCCTGAGCGAGGAAGCGAGCCATATCGTGATTCTCGATAAAATTACCAAGACGATAGGGGTTGGGATACATTTCCATCATTTTACGCAGCCGAAAACCTAGCTCCGCAGTAGGACGGCCACCAGCAAATACCTGAGTCATGGTCGCTTGTAACGGAAAGTTGAGCAGTGATTCTAGCTCTGGCTTCTCTTTTGTACCAAGATAGGAGATCAACTTTTCCTCCCCCTCGGTCTTGTAAGGGCTAGAGCTCTCAAAAATCTCACCCAAGCTTAGAAAATCATTACGGCCTGTTTCTTTGGCTTGATTCAAGATGCCATCCTGAGCGTGAAAGAAATCATGATAAAAATCATGCTCAACAAATTTGACAGTATCAACTCGAAAAGCATCTACCCCTACCTTGTCAATCCAGTAGCGATAACTTTGCTTGAGGTAATCACGAACTGCAGGGGTAGATGTATTGAGATCATCAAGGTCAGAAAGCTGGTAAGTCAGCTGTTGTTCCTGCTCATTGTGATCGATGATCTGGGGAGTCCAGTGATATATAGCAGCCTGCTGTGCCTCAGAAGAATTACAGTCATTAAGCGCCAAAGGCGATGGTAGCGATTGCCCCGCAGCTAATGCCCCAGGTATCAGCTCGAAGCCCTCACAAGGTTTAGATGGATCATAAGTTCCTGAGTATGTGAAAAAGTTGCCAACATGATTGACTACGATGTCTTGGATTAGATACATCCCTCGCTTATGCAGATCCTCTGCAAGAGCCTGATAGGTCGCCAAATCTCCGAAGTGCTCATCGATCTTCTGCATATCACGAGCCCAATAGCCATGATAACCCCCGTAGTTCTGGGCTGGATCCCACCATTGATTAGCCACTGGAGGTGTCATCCATACAGCCGTGGCCCCAAGTTCAGATATGTAATCCAACTTCTCACGGACACCACTGATATCTCCCCCACTAAACCTCTTATCACTGGTGGGATCAAATTCACCGGTTCCTTGGTCATTGTTGGACGGATCCCCATCATTAAAACGGTCTATCATTAGGAAATAGACTATTTGATCACGCCAGTCCGGTGAAGAAACATGACGATATGAAGATGATTCGCTGCTTTCGTTACTGCTGAAGCAACCGGTCATGGCGAAAGAAATCGCAGTAGCCAGCAGCCCCAGGCGGGCTTTTTTTATCTTATTCATTTTATTTCTGTTCTCAGTTAAAAACCGTCAGCATTGTTACCAACTCATCCTTGTGTAGAATTATCATTCGGTGCCAAAATCATAGCTCTCCACGCCAAATTACAACTCTGTGACTAACTTCACGCTCCCGATGCATAGGCCCGGCATCTGCCGGGCTGCGTTTTTATTTTCCTACAGTTGCCATATAAACCTCAGCAAAGCGATGAGACCAAGATATTTCATCATGCAGTCCTCCCGAAATGACTTTGCAAGTTATATCTTTATGCCCAGCTGTTTTTACACTTTCGCATAGCTTCTGCATACCATCGATTAGCATTTCAGGTTCTGGTGCATAACCTAGCCGTTCTTGACCACCCATATCCATGTATATCCGCTGCGGATAAATATCTGGATCAGCTTGCTGAATCAAGTAATCCCTAAGCATATATCCTCTCATTGGATCATCTTGTGCAACCGGAGAAAAAGCCATCAAATTAAATATTTTCTCCTTGAGGCGAGTACCAACATAGAGAGTCATATAACCGCCCATAGAGCTCCCCGACAACGATGTATTCTCTCTGGAAGTATCGACACGATAATTGTTCTCTATATATGGCATTACTTGATTTGCAATGAAGTCACTTGTTTTATCGCCAAGAGATTTTATTTCCCCCTCTCCAGGTAAGGTCCAATCCCATGCTGTATATTCTCGATAACGAGCTGTATTCTTATTTTTACTAAAATCCGAATCACTGTCTGTATCATCCCACAGATTTGGTGAGTCAATCCCAACGACGATGGATCCTTTAGCTCTTCCCTCACGAATGAGTCGCTGCATAGATTCATCAATTTGCCACTCCATACCAAACTCTGAAGTGGTCTCATCAAACAATTTTTGCCCATCAAACATATAGAGAACAGGATAAAGCTTGTTGCTATCTTGATACCCCTCAGGCAAGTAGACTCGAATTGTTCGGCTGGCTGTGGTCAATTGTGGCGTAGGGAATACATGAGTCTCAACAATACCTACTTGAGTTGAAGGCTTTGGCTTAGCTCCGCCTTCTAAGTCTTTCCACTTTTTGACGGAGAAATGCAGGGTTTTCGACTGCCCCTCATAAGTGACTCTACGTGTATGAATCGTGTAGCCCTCATCATCCAACTCTTCGGAATCCCAACTTCCGCGAGTAAATTTGAATTGGTGAACATCTCCAACACGATTAAAGTTAACATCGATAAAATAGGGACAAGCAGTATCACCGCGAACTAATGGCATTGGTGGTTTATTCTGAAGATCGCTGCTGTCATCACCACCATTCCAGCTATTCATTGTACCAGCTAAATAAGGAAGATCGCCGCTAGGTGTATTGTCTGGCAAAGAGTCAATACAAAACCTCATCTTTCTGAGTTGGTTCTCATAATCAGGCTGTGATGTATTATCATTCAAACAACCTGTCAATAACACCGATAAAGACAAGAATATTGCTCGTTTCATCATTTTTCCCTCTGTGATATTATTAAAATACTCGTCCGCAGTTATACATACTGGGAGCCTCATTAAGTATTTCAGAGTACAAAACAAAGGGTGCTAGCATTACACGCCACAAAACTAGCATGTAATGCCAAACATAAATTTTGTGATATAGCTCAAATCACAATCTTTTTGGGAAAAAACCTACTCCAGCATTATCGAATATTAGGCGGTGGCCATTGCTACTTTCGAACTCAAAGCTCATTGGTTTATTCCCATCAGACCAATTGATAAGTCCTTGCCATTCCCAGCCATGAGGATGCTCTAGGCCAACTAGAGATTGAGTGGGCAATCCGACTACTCTCACTCGATCCCAACCTGATCGGCTAAACAAACGAACCAAAACACATGCATCCCCATTAGGGGCCACAACACTAATTAGTTGATGGCACACAACTTGGTGCAAACCGAGTAATATTGGACCATCAAGGCAATAGCCCTTACCGCCGTTGTTATCAACATACGTCTGTCCGTCCACCCGATAATTTATGTAGAAGCGAAAAGGATCATGCACTGGCAAGCATGAAGTAGACCATATTTCAAAACCATCCCCTAAGGTTCGTTCGAAGGTCGCTTCATAGGGCCGCCATACCCCATCCTTATCCTCCCCGTGAATGGTTACCAACTTTCCAAAGGCAAGGTTTTTCAGGCAAATCCACACTCTGCTTCCTTGACTATGGTGTTGTACTCTCATGTCTGAATGACTGATTGCGTAGTAGAGGCTAACGGCATGCTGTTCCTGAATTAGGGAGAGCGGCTCATAATAACACTGACGATAGTGACCCGGAGTAACCCCAAACCACTTTCGAAACACTCGTTGAAAACTGGGGGCATCCTTATAACCTAAGCGCAGGCTTATTTCGCTCGTAGTAAGTCGCCTGTCCGAGAGCAAGCTCTGAGCTTGGCTACGCCGAACTTCTTCGAGCAACTGGTTATAGGTAGTACCTTGGTCACCCAATTGCCGTTGCAACGTTCTGACTGGGGTTTGACGAACCCTGGCTAACTCGGCAAGAGGAAGAGGATAAGGTAGAGACTGAAGCAGCTGACTCTTGACCTGCTCTAACATTCCCTGTGGTTTGGTCGTAAAATGTGACAGACGATGAAGCATATATCTCAACGCCCCCTTCATTGACATTAATGGCCCAGAAGGCATGCGATTCACCTGTACAGTATCAATGTGTAATGTAGGTGTTCGGTGATAACGGCAAGAAAGAAGAAACGAAGGAAGTTCTTGAGATATACCACGGACTTTCGGCCAGAGTAAGCGCCACTCAAGATCGGGATAACAATATCGAAGACTCAAATACCATAGCTGGATCAACCACCATAAAGATCCATGATTTGGTTCCTCACTGAGCGGGAGAAAGTTGATCGTAAGCCCGAGGTCAGATACGTGCCACTGAGCACACCAATCTAGTCCCAGCAGTGAAAGGCTTTCCCCCCACAACTGCAGTGATGCACTGCTATCCTCCGCACACAGCGCCGCCCCCTCGACTAGCCTAAGCAAGTCATCACATAACCAGTTGAAATCCCCCAAAATGATGACATCACTCCCCATAGAGAGAGTCAGTTGCTGTACCACCCAACGCCACTCTTGATCGGCCACCACCATGCCTCCTGTTTAAAAATCGCCAGCGTAGTTGAATCAAGAGAGCAAGTGTTAGTAAAACACGCAAACAGTATCGACTTGTGAGAGTTAAAGCAAAAAAGGAGCCCATTTTGAACTCCTTTTATTCGATGCCTTAGGCCAGAATTGTAGTGGTCTAATCATCCCGGACACCATTTTAGGTGGTACAGTCGCCACCATG
>CAZIZA010000217.1:2959-6591 GCA_964543555.1 uncultured Pseudomonas sp. | reverse complement strand
AGCAGTCGGCGTCGGCCACTTCCCAGACCAGGCCGCTTTCCTCGACGTCCTCGCCCTGAATGGTCAGCGACAGGATCGAGCTGGGCAGCGGCCGGCCGTTTTCGTAGATGGCCAGCAACTCGTCGCGATGCAGCAGCTTGCCACGTGGGATGCCGTTGGCGTCGATCAGCATCAGCTCGATGCTGCGTACCTCGGGGTGCTTGGCGAGGAAATCACGGGCTTCCTGGGGATTGGCGAATTGCATGGTGGTTCTCGCAGTGAGTCGTTATCTGGTGGGAGGCGCTTTAGCGGCGATTGTCGCGGCTGAAGCCCTTCCCACAGGCATCCTTTGTGATGGTGCCCACACTCAGCGCGGGCACCACTCCAGGGACGCTCTGCGTCCCTTGCGACGCGGAGCGTTGCTGTCTGCACTCCCACGCCGGAGCGTGGGAGCGATCTTCGGTTTTATTGCTCGCGGGAACCGGGGATGGCCAGCAGCTCGGTGAGCGCCTGATCGAGCATGGCGATCAGTTTGTCCACATCCTCGGCGGTGGTGCTCGGGCAGCACAGGGTCATGTTGTGGAACGGCGTGATCAGGATGCCGCGGTTGATCAGGTACAGGTGCAGGGCCATCTGCAACTCGTCATGGAACGCGGCTTCGGCCTCGGCGCCGGTGCGCGGCGGCGTGGCGCAGAACTGGAATTCACAACGCGCACCCAGCTCGGTCACCGACCACTTCAGGTCGTGCTTGCCGATCAACCGGCGGAAGCCCTCGGCCAGGCGAGCGGCCAGCGGCAGCATGTGGTCGTAGGCCGCCTGGGTCATCACCTGCTCCAGGTTGGCGCGCATGCAGTGCATGGCCAGGGCGTTGGCCGACAGGGTGGTGCCCATGCCGCTGTGGCCGTGCCCGTGGCTTTCTGCGCTGGCGCGTTGGCGTGCCTGAGTCATGGCATCGGCCATCGCCGCGCTGCAACCGAAAATGCCGCACGGCACGCCACCCGCGATCGGCTTGCCGACCACGAAGAAGTCCGGATCCAGGCCCCACAAGCGCGTGCAGCCGCCGATGTCGGTGGAGATGGTGTGGGTTTCGTCGATGATCAGCAGGCTACCGTACTTGCGCGTGAGTTCGCGGCATTTCTGCAGGAAGCCTGGATCAGGCAGCACCATGCCAATGTTGGTCATCGCCGGCTCGCAGAGCAGGGCGCAGACATCGCCCTGAGCCAGCGCCGCTTCCAGCGCCTCGACGTCGTTGAAGGGAATGGCGCGGCTGTGCTCGGTCAGGTCGTAGGCCTGGCCGACCAGGCCGGAACGGTGAACGGTCTGGCCGTCGCGATGACGCACCATCACGTCGTCGACAGTGCCGTGGTAGCAGCCGTCGAACACCAGCAGGGTCTTGCGCTGGGTAATCGCGCGCGCCCAGCGCAGCACGTAGCGGTTGGAGTCAGTGGCAGTGGCGGTTACCTGCCAGAAAGGCAGGCCGAAGCGCTGGGCCAGCAGCTCGCCACAGACCACGGCGTCCTCGCCGGGCAACATGGTGGTCAGGCCGTTGTTGGCCTGTTCGGCGAGCGCGCGGGCTACAGGATCAGGCGAGTGGCCGAACATGGTGCCGGTGTCGCCCAGGCAGAAGTCGACGTACTCATGACCGTCCACGTCGAAGAAACGCGCGCCCTTGGCCCGTTCGACGAACAGTGGTACGGGCGTAGACCAGTCGGCCATCCAGTGCATCGGCACGCCGCCGTACAGCGAGTGACGGGCGCGCTCGGCCAGGGCCACCGACTTCGGGTTGCGTTCGAGGAAACGGGCGCGCTCACGGGCGGCGAAGGTTTCCACGGCGGTTGCGGCGATACCACTGGAAGTCATGTTAAACACCTCGTTCGGATTTCCAAACATGGTATTTTGTGATCACAGAAATTACAAGTTTCTCGCATATAAGCAAATTAATGTAGTATTTAACTTGATCTGTGATCACAGAATATTAATAAGATATCGAATCCATCACTCGCTACCTATGGAGAGCGCCATGCGCGACTGCCCGCTTACCCTGTCCCAACTGCCTGCACCGCCAGAGGGACGTTGAAACCATGAGCGACAATCTGCAGGAACAGTTATACCAACGTATTCGTGAAGGTCTGCTGGCCGGTCGTTTTCAGCCGGGGCAAGCTTTGAAGATTCGCGACCTGGCGGCCGAGTGGGGCACCAGCCCTATGCCGGTGCGTGCGGCCCTGCAACGGCTGGTGGCCGAGGGTGCGCTGGAAGGCGAGCAGCAGCGCTCGGTGCGCGTGCCGTTGATGACCCGCGAGCGTTACGAAAGCATCTTTCAGGTACGCCTGGCACTGGAGGGGCTGGCCGTCGAACTGGCGACACCGCGTCTCACGGCCGATGATCTGGCCACGCTGCGCGAGTGTGTCAAAAGCATGGACAGTGCCATCGAGGAGCGCCAGGTCCAGGCTTATCTCAACGCCAACAGCCAGTTTCACCTGCACCTTTACGGCGCCTGCGGCAATCCTGTGTTGCTGCGTTCGATCGAGTCACTGTGGCTGCAGATCGGACCATTCTTCAATCGGCTGTTCACTGAAGCCGACCTTTCGTTGCGGCTCAACGACTTTCATGAAGACGCTTTCGCCGCTATCGAAGCTGGCAATGCCAAGGGTGCACGTCAGGCCATGGAGCAGGATCTGATCTACTTCGCGCGTTTTTTGCTCAACCTGCTGGCGTTGGAGCAGGGCGAGGTGTGAGGGCGCTGCTCGCGTAACTCGCTTGATGAGGCTCGCGGCTGAAGCCCCTCCCACGGGGCTGAGTCTCGGCCACACATCGTGGGAGGCGCTTCAGCGGCGACGGCGTTCGAGAAGCCGATAGCTAGGGCGAAGGCTTGATCAGCTCTCCAGCCAGACGTCGCGGCACCAGTGCCAGACCGAGTCCCAGCTTTCGTCGGTCAGCTCGCCTTCGTCGCCGTCCCACAGCCAGACCTGGCCTTCTACGTCCACCGCGTAGTAATCGCGGCCGTCCTGGCACAGTGGCACCAGATCGCGCGGCAGGCCGAGGCTCCAGGCTTCGGCGGCGACTTCCGGCAGGTAGGTGTGCGATTGCGGATCACTGGCGGTCACCGGCTCCAGGCGGCCGTAAACCACATCACTGACCTTGAGCAGGTATTCGCGCAGCTCGAAGGGCAAGTGGATGAGGATCTGCTCCTGAATCTCCACCAGGGTTTCTTCTTCCGGCAGCTCCAGCGGTACCGGTACCGGCTCGTTGAGTTCGCGCAACTGTTCGATGACTTCTTCCACGGCGTCGGCTCCTCATCTTGGGGGATCGGCTTTATACAGTAGCTGGCCGGCAGAATGAAAACATGTCGTCGTCACTGCATACTGGCGGTTTTGCGAAGCCTTTCATGTCATCTCTTATCTGGCACTGCCTGCACCATAGCGAACTCGATACCGCCGCCCTCTATGAACTGCTGGCACTGCGCACCCAGGTGTTCGTGGTCGAGCAGAACTGTCCCTATCTGGAAACCGATGGCCAGGATCTGGTCGGTGACACCTGTCACCTGCTGGCGCGTGATGAGTCTGGGCTGGTGGGCTATCTGCGTCTGCTTGACCCACGGCGCATGGACGGCGAGGTGGTAATCGGTCGGGTGGTGATCGCCGAGCGGGCGCGCG
>CAZIZA010000217.1:0-2859 GCA_964543555.1 uncultured Pseudomonas sp. | reverse complement strand
CGCATGGACGGCGAGGTGGTAATCGGTCGGGTGGTGATCGCCGAGCGGGCGCGCGGCAGTGGGCTGGGCCACCGGCTGATGGAGCGGGCGCTGGTCGAGTGTGGTCAGCGTTGGCCGGGCGTGCCGGTTTATCTGTCGGCACAGGCGCACCTGCAGGGCTACTACGGGCGTTATGGCTTCGAGGCAGTGACCGAGGTGTATCTGGAGGACGACATCCCGCATATCGGCATGCGCCGGGCGGCTATTGATCTGTCGTGATGGGCTGCAGGAGCGGCTTCAGCCGCGATAACCGGCAAATGTCGCAATAAAAAACCCGGGCAAGCCCGGGTTTTTTCTGCGCCGTCGTGATCAGTTCTGGCGAATACCGGCGATCAGCCAGGGCTGGTTGTCGCCCTGGGCGCGCTCCAGGCGCCAGCTTTCGCTGAACGGCTCGCCTTGGTCGAAGCGCGAAGTCTTCGACACACCGCTGAAGGTCAGGGTGGCAATGGTCTTCTCGGCATTGTCGTCGACGCCATCGAGTTGCACATCGAGGTTATCGACATAAGTGGACTGGAAGCCGTCACCCAGCTCGGCGCGCTCGCGCTTGAGGAACTCCAGCAGTTGCGGCGTGACGAACTCGGCAATCTTGTCCATCTCGTTCGCGTCCCAGTGCTGCTGCAGGTTCATGAAGTGCTCGCGACCGGCGGCGATGAAGCTCTGCTCATTGAACCAGGCCGGAGCGTTGATCACCGGAGCGGCCGAGGCCAGACGACCACCGAAGATATTGCTGCCAGCGGCCGGCGCGTTGTCGGCGTTCGGCATTTCACGCTGGTACGGCGCACCGGCAGCGGCCATTTGCGGCTGTTGGCGAGCGCGACGGGCGGCGAGGAAGCGGAACAGCAGGAAAGCGATCAGGCCGAAGATCAGCATGTCCATGATCTGCAGGCCTTCGAAGCCATCACCCATGAACATCGAGGCCAGCAGGCCACCAGCGGCCAGACCAGCCAGCGGGCCGAGCCAGCGCGAAGCGCCGCTGGCAGCGGCGGCAGGTTGCTGACGGCCGGGAGCCGGGGCAGCCTGTTGAGCAGGAGGCGTGGCCTGGCGGGTCTGGTGGCTGGGCGCGGAGCCGAAGGATTTGCCACCGCCAAAACGCTTGGCGTGGGCTTCGAAACTGAAGGTCAGTGCCAGGCACAGCACCATGGCAATACTGAGGAAACGCTGCATCACGGTTTTCTCTCTTGTGGGAAAGCTTGAGTGGCATCTTGCCCGTCAAGCAGGAGCATGACCAGTGACAGAATGTTTCCGGCTTTTGCCTGTAGGGCGAGCACCCTGCGATTTGTCCGCGTAGCCCGGATGCAATCCGGGAAGGCCCGCAACCATGGCCCCGGATTTCATCCGGGCTACGGGCGTTGCAGCAGTAGAGGCAGCGGACCGCAGCGCAGTTGGCCACGCAGAAAGGCGCGGAAGGTTGCTGCGTCTTCTTCGGGGTGGCGCAGCCAGTGCACGAAGCTGCGCAGGTAGGCGCCGGTGAGCAGGGTTTCCTCGGCGATGCGCCGCAGGTGCAGGGATTGCCTTCCGGCGGCTTCGCGCCACCACTGCACGGTGCGGCTGACGCGCATCAGGCCGAGCACCTGCAGGTGAATGTGACCTGGCTCGAGCTTGTACAGCAGCATCTGCCCGGTGACGGCGCGATGCGTTACGAGGCTATCGAGCCAGGCCAGCAGGCAGCTTTCCAGACGTTGTTCGGCGTTCAGGGCTTTCAGCTCGGGATTTCTGGCGTGGCTGAGCATGGCCAGGTCAGCACGGTCGAACCAGGCCTCGACGAGGTCATCCTTGTCGCGGTAGTGGCGGGCGATATCGTCGAGGCCAATTTCCAGGGCAGCGGCCACGTCGAACAGATGAAGGCGCTCCCAGCCGCAGATGTCGGCCAGTTGCAGGGCGGTATCGAGGATATGGGCAGGGTCGGTCGGCTTTTTCTTCATCCGGGAAGTATGGTCGCCAGGGCCTGAACTGCAGGCCTGAATGACAAACGGAGCCTGAAGGCTCCGTATGCATGGGGTATTGGCGTAGGGTGTGCCGTGCGCACCGCCAATGTCGCGAGCCGTCAGGCTCAGCGCCAGTCGTACAGCTCTTTCTCGGACAAGGCGTGCATCGAGGTGGCGAGCGCCTGGAACGCCTGCATCGAGGTCCAGATGCGCCCGTTGAGCTCGCTCTGCGCGGCCAGCTCGCCCAGCACCTGTTCGCTCTCGTTTTGCATGGCCTGCAGCACCTCGTCGGGGAAGCGCTTGAGCAGCGTGCCGCTCTTCTTCAGCTCGTCCAGCGCCAGGGCGTTGTGGTAGACGTAGTCGTCCATCATGTCCTGGGTCGCCGCGCGCGCCGCTTCGGTGACGATGGCCTGCAGGTCGGCGGGCAGGGCGTCGAAGGCTTTCTGGTTGATCAACAGTTCGAGCACTGACTGTGGCTCCTGCCAGCCGGGATAGTAGTAATACTTGGCAGCCTTCTGCAGGCCGAAGGCCAGGTCGTTGTAGGGGCTCACCCAGTCGGTGGCGTCAATGGCGCCGGTCTGCAGGGCGGTGAAGATTTCGCCACCCGGCATCACCACGGTGGTCGCGCCCAGGCGGCTCCAGACTTCCCCTCCTAGGCCCGGCATGCGGATTTTCAGGCCCCTGATGTCAGCCAGACTGTTGATTTCCTTGTTGAACCAGCCGCCCATCTGCATGGTGCTGTTGCCCGCCGTCAGCGGCTTGAGACCGAAGGGTGCATAGGCTTCGTCCCACAGCGCCTGACCACCGCCCTTGCTGAGCCAGGCGTTCATTTCCAGAGTAGACAGCCCGAAGGGCACCGCACCGAAGAACTGCGCCGCCGGCACCTTGCCCTTCC
>CAZIZA010000216.1:0-6598 GCA_964543555.1 uncultured Pseudomonas sp. | reverse complement strand
TCAATGAGCTGGTGGAGTGCTGCCATATCGCCGAAAACGTCTTCGACATCCTGCGTAAGGGTGAGCGGCGCGTCGATTCGGAACTCATGGATGTGGTGCTCGAGGCTCTTGATGCTGTCAATGGCATGTTCGGCGAGGTGCGCGAGCGTCTTCAGCCAACCCCCGCCTCGGCTGAGCTGTTGGCAGCGCTCTCGCGCCTGGCCGAGCCAGGCGGGGCAGTTGAGCCGCTCATGCCGGCAGCGGCTGTTCCTGAGCCTGAGCCCGAGCCGGTTGCTGCGCCAGCTGTTTCAGGTGACATCACCGACAGTGAGTTCGAGCAACTGCTCGGTGCGCTGGGCGAAGGGTCTGCTGCCGAATCGACAGAGGTAAGCGCGGCTTCGAGTGATGAAATCACCGATGATGAGTTCGAGTCGTTGCTCGATCAGTTGCATGGCAAGGGCCAGTTTTCCGTTTCTGCCCAGGCGGCTGCTCCGGCTCCCGTTACCGCCGTGGCTGCAACTGCCCCGGCGAGCGATGACATTACCGATGATGAATTCGAAGCCCTGCTGGATCAGTTACATGGCAAGGGACAGTTCGCCGGTGCGGCCGCAAGCGCTGAGCCGGCGTCTCCTGCAGCCAGTGATCCAGGCGTCGCGAGTGATGACATCACCGATGACGAGTTCGAGTCGTTGCTTGATCAGCTGCATGGCAAGGGCAAGTTCGTGCCGCCCAGTGAGCCGGCGCCTGCCAAGCCAACTGCAGCCAGGCCCGTTGCGCCTGGGCAATCAGCGCCCACCAGGGCCGAGCCCGCTGCACCTGCCCGCTCTGCTGCTGTCCCCGCAGTCGCTGCCGAGAAGGCACCTGCGGTCAGTGAGGCGGAGACCACCGTGCGGGTCGACACTGCGCGCCTTGACGAGATCATGAACATGGTCGGCGAGCTGGTGCTGGTGCGTAACCGTCTGGTACGCCTGGGGCTTAACAGCGGCGATGAGGCCATGTCCAAGGCCGTGTCCAACCTCGACGTGGTGACGGCCGACCTGCAGACCTCGGTCATGAAGACCCGCATGCAGCCGATCAAGAAGGTCTTCGGCCGTTTCCCGCGCCTGGTACGCGACCTTGCGCGTAACCTGAAAAAGGAAATCAACCTCGAGCTGGTCGGCGAGGAAACCGATCTCGACAAGAATCTGGTCGAGGCACTGGCAGACCCGCTGGTGCACCTGGTGCGCAACGCCGTCGACCATGGCGTGGAAACTCCGGAAGAGCGTGAGAAGGCCGGCAAGGCCCGTGCGGGGCGCGTGGTTCTGTCCGCCGAGCAGGAAGGCGATCACATCCTGTTGTCGATCACCGATGACGGCAAGGGTATGGACGCCGACGTGCTGCGCGCCAAGGCCGTGGAGAAGGGCCTGCTGGACAAGGATGCGGCTGATCGCCTCAACGAGTTCGAATGCTACAACCTGATCTTCGCCCCGGGCTTCTCGACCAAGACCGAAATTTCCGATGTGTCCGGCCGCGGTGTCGGCATGGATGTGGTGAAAACCAAGATTTCCCAGCTCAACGGCACGGTCAACGTGTTCTCGCAGAAGGGGCAGGGCTCGAAGATCGTCATCAAGGTACCGCTGACCCTGGCGATCATGCCGACGTTGATGGTGATGCTGGAGAACCAGGCTTTCGCCTTCCCGCTGGTCAACGTCAACGAGATCTTCCACCTCGACCTGTCGCGTACCAACGTGGTCGATGGCCAGGAAGTGGTGATCGTGCGCGACAAGGCGTTGCCGCTGTTCTATCTCAAGCGCTGGCTGGTGCCGCAAGCCTTCCATGAAGGACAGCGCGAAGGCCACGTGGTGATCCTCACCGTTGGCAGTCAACGCATCGGCTTTGTCGTCGATCAATTGGTCGGTCAGGAAGAAGTGGTAATCAAGCCACTGGGCAAGATGCTGCAAGGCACGCCCGGTATGTCTGGTGCCACGATCACGGGCGACGGACGCATCGCATTGATTCTCGACGTACCGAGCATGCTCAAGCGCTACGCTCGACGTTTCTGATGTTTCGCGGCGCGGGCCATGGCTTCGCGCCGTCTAGGAGTGTGTATGGCTGTTAAGGTTCTGGTGGTGGACGACTCCGGCTTCTTTCGCCGGCGTGTCTCGGAAATCCTGTCTGCTGACCCCAGCATTCAGGTCGTGGGCACGGCTACCAACGGGCGGGAAGCCATCGATCAGGCGTTGGCACTCAAGCCCGACGTGATCACAATGGATTACGAGATGCCGATGATGGACGGCATCACCGCCGTTCGAAACATCATGCAGCGCTGTCCGACGCCGGTACTGATGTTCTCCTCGCTGACTCATGAAGGCGCGCGGGTGACCCTCGATGCGCTGGATGCCGGCGCGGTGGATTTCCTGCCGAAGAACTTCGAAGACATCTCGCGCAACCCCGAGAAGGTCAGGCAGATGCTCTGCGAGAAGGTGCACAGCATCGCGCGCAGCAATCGACGTTTCAGTTCGGCTGCAGTGGCCCCGGCGCCGACTGCGGCCAGCCCGAGTGTGGCGCCGATTAGTCGCCCTGCGGCTACTTCACGCCCGGTCGTGCCTGCCCCTGCGGCACCTGTGCGCTCTACGGCTACCGGCAGCAGTCCGGCAGTATCTGCTGCGCCCAGGCGCAAGGCTTACAAGCTGGTTGCCATTGGTACCTCGACAGGCGGGCCGGTGGCGTTGCAACGTGTGCTGACTCAGTTGCCTGCGAATTTTCCAGCCCCCATCGTACTGATCCAGCACATGCCGGCAGCCTTCACCAAGGCTTTCGCCGAGCGGCTGGACAAGCTGTGCCGGATCCAGGTCAAGGAAGCCGAGGATGGCGATGTTTTGCGTCCCGGCCTGGCGCTGCTGGCGCCTGGCGGCAAGCAAATGATGGTCGATGCGCGCGGCGCGGTGAAAATTCTGCCGGGTGATGAGCGTCTCAACTATAAGCCTTGCGTCGATATCACCTTCGGCTCAGCAGCCAAGTCTTATGCTGACAAGGTCTTGGCCGTGGTGCTGACCGGTATGGGCGCCGATGGTCGCGAAGGCGCGCGCCTGCTCAAGCAGGGTGGCAGCCAGGTCTGGGCGCAGGATGAGGCCAGCTGTGTGATTTATGGTATGCCCATGGCGGTGGTCAAAGCCAATCTGGCCGATGCGGTCTACAGCCTCGATGATATTGGTCGGCATCTGACCGAGGCCTGCCAGTGAACAATGCTGAATCGGAAACCTGCGCATGGATGTACTGAGCCTAATTGGTGTCATCCTGGCGTTCGTTGCCATTCTGGGCGGCAATTATCTGGAAGGTGGTAATGCCGGGGCGCTGCTCAACGGCCCGGCCGCGCTGATCGTCATCGGTGGCACGCTGGGCGCTGCGTTTCTGCAGGCCCCTGTGCAGGTATTCAAGCGTGCCATGGGGATCCTGCGCTGGATTTTCTTTCCGCCGCGTATCGATCTGCCCGGTGGCATCACTCGTGTGGTCGGTTGGAGCATGGTGGCGCGCAAGGAAGGCCTGCTGGGGCTGGAGGCCGTGGCCGATGCCGAACTTGACCCCTATGCACGCAAAGGTCTGCAGTTGCTGGTTGACGGCGCCGAGCCCGAGTCCATTCGCAACATTCTGGAGGTCGATCTCTACACCCAGGAAGCGCGTGACATCCAGGCTGCAAAGGTATTCGAAAGCATGGGCGGCTACGCGCCGACCATCGGTATTATCGGTGCCGTGATGGGCCTGATTCACGTGATGGGCAACCTGGCCGATCCGAGCCTGCTTGGCAGTGGTATTGCCGTGGCGTTCGTCGCCACCATCTACGGCGTCGGTTTCGCCAACCTGTTGCTGTTACCTGCGGGCAACAAACTCAAGGCCATCGCCATGCGTCAGTCGCGCTACCGCGAGATGTTGCTCGAGGGCATCCTGTCCATCGCCGAGGGAGAGAATCCGCGCTCCATCGAACTGAAGCTGCAAGGCTTCATGGACTGATGGAGGCATGGCATGGCGCGCAGGCGGCAACATGAAGAGCACGAGAATCACGAGCGCTGGCTGGTTTCCTACGCTGACTTCATCACCTTGCTCTTTGCATTCTTCGTGGTGATGTATTCGATCTCTTCAATCAACGAAGGCAAGTACAAGATCCTTTCCGATTCACTGACCGGCGTGTTCAACCAGCCGGATCGCTCGATCAAACCAATTCCGATTGGCGAGGAACGGCCGCGTACCAGTGAATCAGAGCACGTCTCGATGGATGACCCCAGTTCGGATTCGACCCTGCAGAGCATCGCGTCCAGTGTGCGTGAAGCCTTTGGCGAGCTGATCCAGGCCGATCAGTTGACCGTGCGTGGCAACGAAATGTGGATCGAGATCGAGCTCAGTTCCAGCCTGCTGTTTCCAAGTGGCGATGCGATTCCGAACAACCAGGCCTTCGATATCATCGAGAGGGTGGCCAAGATTCTGGCGCCCTATCAAAACCCGGTTAAGGTTGAGGGGTTTACCGACAATCTGCCGATTCAGACGCCCCAGTACCCGACCAACTGGGAACTTTCTGCTGCGCGGGCAGCGAGCATCGTGCGTATGCTGGCCATGGATGGTATCGAACCTTCACGTCTCGCGGCGGTGGGTTACGGCGAGTTCCAGCCGGTTGCCGATAATGCTACCGCAGAGGGCAGGGGGCGAAACCGCCGGGTCGTGCTGGTGATTTCCCGCAATCTCGACACGCGACGTGGCGCTGGCAGCGCCGCAACCCAGCAGTCCGATGCTGGCACGCAACCTGCACCGGCGTCTGCGTCAGGGGTTCCACAGTCGTGAAGCCGTCAAATTCCAGTCGCTTGCTGTGTGGCGGTGACGTCATTCTCGGCCTGAGCGCCTCTTGCCGGGAGGATGAGAGAATATGAAAGTCTGGGCAGTAGCCAATCAGAAAGGTGGTGTCGGCAAGACCACCACCTCCATTGCTCTGGCAGGCCTGTTGGCCGATGCCGGTAAGCGTGTGGTCGTGGTCGATCTCGATCCGCATGGATCGATGACCAGTTATTTCGGCCATGATCCCGATACCCTGGAGCGCAGCTGCTTCGATCTGTTCCTGCATCAGGGCAACGTGCCGCAAGGCCTGCCCAAGCAACTGCTGCACGGCACCAGTCATGAAAATATCGCCTTGCTGCCGTCGAGTACCGCGCTGGCCACGCTCGAGCGCCAGTCGCCTGGACAGAATGGCCTGGGGCTGGTGATTGCCAAGAGCCTGGCGCAGTTGTGGGGAGATTTCGACCACGCCATCATCGACAGCCCGCCATTGCTAGGCGTGCTGATGGTCAATGCCTTGGCTGCCAGCCAGCAGTTGGTGATTCCGGTGCAGACCGAGTTCCTTGCAGTCAAAGGTCTGGAGCGCATGATCACCACGCTGGCGATGATCAACCGTTCGCGTAAGCAGGCGTTGCCCTATACCATCGTGCCGACATTATTCGATCGTCGTACCCAGGCCTCCATGAGCACCCTGAGGGTGCTGCGCAATGCCTACCCCGAGCACTTGTGGCAGGCCTACATTCCGGTCGATACGCGCTTGCGCGACGCCAGTCGGGCCGGGCGCACGCCTTCGCAGTTCGATGCGAACAGCCGGGGCGTGATTGCCTACCGGGCATTGCTCAAGCATCTGCTCAGTCATCAGAGCACAGCGCAGGTGGCCTGAAATGAGTGTCCGTGTTGAAAGGCCAGTCTCAAGTCCGAACAGGCAGCGGCCGATAAGCTCTCAAGCACCTATTCCGGGTTCACGTCATGAGTCGTAGTCTCGCCACTGCCACACGTTCACAACTGGCCTTGCAGTCCTACCTCGACGGCTTGCTGCAGGAGGCAGCAGCCGAGCTGGAAATGTCCGTCAGCCTTGATGAGTTCGAGGCTGCTGTGCTCGAAGAACAAGTGCGTGATGCGCGGCTGGCCGAGCCGGTTGCAGCAGTCGTTGCGCCTGTTGCGCTCGTTGCGGGGACCGAGCCGCAGGTTCAGGTTGCTGTTGCGCCGGTGGAGATGCTTGCGCCGGTAAAGGCGCCGGTAATCGAAGAGGCACCGCCGCAAGTTGCCATCCTTGCCGAGCTGGCGCCGCAACCGGCTGCCTTGCTGGCCGATGGTCGTCCGACCTGGGCCGAGGAGCCCTTCGAGTGTCTGTTGTTCGACGTGGCCGGGTTGACCCTGGCGGTGCCGCTGATTTGCCTGGGCTCGATCTATCCGCTCGAAGGCCAGGAGCTGACGCCACTGTTCGGTCAGCCCGATTGGTTCCTGGGTATCCTGCCGAGCCAGGCCGGTAACCTCAAAGTGCTGGATACAGCGCGCTGGGTAATGCCGGATCGTTACCGTGATGATTTTCGCGAAGGCCTGCAATACGTGATTTCGGTTCAGGGTTACGAGTGGGGTTTGGCGGTGCATCAGGTCAGTCGCTCGATTCGTCTGGACCCCAGCGAGGTCAAGTGGCGCAGTCAGCGTACCCAGCGGCCCTGGCTGGCCGGTACGGTCATCGAGCACATGTGCGCGCTGCTCGACGTCGCGGCACTGGCTGAGCTGATTGCCAGCGGTGCGGCGAAACGCCTGAATGGCGGAAAAGTGCATTGAGAATTGGTGGGCCTGTGCCAACGGGCTC
>CAZIZA010000215.1:0-6672 GCA_964543555.1 uncultured Pseudomonas sp. | reverse complement strand
CTACACCGGTGTCGAACTGCTGCGTCTGCTGGCGCAACACCCGCAGGCAGAGGTGGCCGTGATCACTTCCCGCTCCGAGGCCGGCCTGCGCGTTGACGAAATGTACCCCAACCTGCGCGGTCACTACCCGGAGCTCGCGTTCAGCGTGCCGGATGTTGCGACGCTGGGTGCTTGTGATGTGGTGTTCTTCGCCACCCCCCACGGCGTGGCTCACGCGCTGGCGGGTGAACTGCTGGCCGCAGGTACGCGAGTGATCGACCTGTCTGCCGACTTTCGCCTGCAGGACGCCGAGGAGTGGGCCAAGTGGTACGGCCAGCCGCATGGCGCACCCGAGTTGCTGAGTGAAGCTGTCTACGGGCTGCCGGAGGTCAATCGCGAGGCCATCAAGGCGGCGCGCCTGATTGCCGTCCCCGGCTGCTACCCGACCGCGACTCAACTTGGCCTGATTCCGCTGCTCGAAGCCGGGCTGGCGGATACCGGTAGCCTGATCGCTGATTGCAAGAGCGGTGTCAGCGGTGCTGGCCGTGGCGCCAGCGTCGGCTCGCTATTCTGCGAGGCAGGCGAAAGCATGAAAGCATACTCGGTCAAGGGCCACCGCCACCTTCCGGAGATTCGTCAGGGGCTGCGCCAAGCCGCAGGTCGTGATGTCGGCCTGACTTTCGTTCCACACCTCACGCCAATGATTCGTGGCATCCATGCGACCCTCTATGCGCGTGTGGCCGATACCTCGGTCGATTTGCAGGCGCTCTTCGAGAAGCGTTATGCCGGTGAGCCCTTCGTCGACGTGATGCCGGCTGGCAGTCATCCGGAAACCCGCAGCGTACGTGGTGGCAACGTGTGCCGCATTGCTGTGCATCGTCCGCAAGGTGGCGATCTGGTAGTGGTGTTGTCTGTGATCGATAACCTGGTCAAGGGCGCTTCAGGTCAGGCAGTGCAGAACATGAACATCCTCTTTGGCCTTGACGAGCACCTGGGACTGTCGCACGCGGCCCTGTTGCCGTGACACCGGGCTGGGAGGTTCGTTTCAGCGATCCGCGGCGTGAGCGTAGGCGCCGCTGGTGGCTGCTGTTGCTGGCGTCGTGTATTCCGGCCGCTTTCAGTCTGGGATGGTACTCGGCACAAATGTCGCAGCCGCGAGCTCCGGCAGACACGCATGCGCTGCTCACGCGCCTTGCCGAACAGGATCAGGAGCTGGAGTTATTGCGTCAGCGCCTGGCGGTGGTGGGCAGTAGTGACAGAGTCACGCAGCAGGCCATGGAGCAGAATCGACAAACCATCAAATTGCTTGAGGAGCAGATCTTCAAGCAACAGCAGGATCTGGCTTTTTACAAAGGCGTACTGGCACCTGCCAGTCGTCGTGAAGGTGTTCGGATTCGCGCCTTTGAGTTGCAAACCACGGATGACCCGCAGCTTTTTCGCTACAAACTACTTATGAGTCGCGTCGGCAGCGGTGACGAGGCGCTGCAGGGACAGGTGCGCATTACCGTAGAAGGGCAGCAGCACGGTCAAGAAGCCAGTCTGGAGTTGGCTGCCTTGTCTGACGAGGTGAGCGAGGAGAGTATCGCCTTCTCGTTCAAGCATTTTCAGTCCTTCCCCGAGGCTGGTCGTTTCGGCGAGCTTCGCCTGCCTGAAGGCTTCGAGCCGCGTCAGGTTAAGGTTCAGGCGCAGGTGAAGGGTGACAGGACGCTGACCCGCACTTTTGAATGGAAAAAATCAGGAGCAACAGGCCCCCATGTGGAGTAAAGACAAGACCAAACCCGACTTGCAGCGTTTCAGCGGCAAGACCAGCCTCATTGCCGCCGGCGCCGAACTGGTCGGCGACATGCGCTTTCAGGGGGCGGTGCAGGTAGACGGTCGAGTCAGCGGTAATTTGCTGGCTAGTGAAGGGCTGGTACGCGTCAGCGTAGGCGGTCTGGTTGAAGGCGAGATACGCGCCCCCCATATCGTCATCGATGGCGAGGTCAACGGTGATGTCTTCGCCAATGGTCATCTCGAGCTGGGTTCACGTTCCAGGGTGCGCGGTAACCTGCACTACGGTCTGATGGAAATGGCCATGGGCGCCCAGATCGAAGGGCGGTTATGCCACCTAAAGGATGGCGAGCGTCCGCTCGAGCTGCCGTCTGCCCTTGAGACGAGCAATAGTTGACCAATTTTGTAGGGCAAGCGGATAATGCTTTCCCATCAGGTCACCATCACTGTTGACCCAGAATGCCGGTAGTTTTAACAGTCTGCTAACGCAGTGTGGCGCATGGCGCCGGGAGTTATAGCATGAGCGTCGAAACCTTCACCCCTGCCCCCTTGCACTTTACTCAAGGCGCGGCCAGCAAGGTGAAGACTCTGGTCGATGAAGAAGGTAATCCTCGCCTGAAACTGCGCGTATTCGTGACGGGTGGTGGTTGCTCGGGCTTCCAGTATGGCTTCACCTTCGATGAAGATCTGGCCGAGGACGACACCATCGTCGAGCGTGAGGGTGTAAGCCTGGTGGTCGATGCAATGAGCTTCCAGTATTTGGTCGGCTCCGAAGTCGATTATCAGGAAGGTTTGGAGGGGTCGCGATTCGTGATCAAGAACCCCAATGCCACTACGACCTGCGGATGCGGTTCGTCTTTCTCGATCTGATAGTTATGACCCGTCAACGCCGCGTCTTGTACGCGGCGTTTTCGTTTCTGCCCGGTCAGGTATGCGTCAAGCCGGATAGATCGCGCCGAGTACGCGTAAGCCACGCGCGCCTGTAACGCTTGGGCGGTTGGCGGGAATGCCTTCGATGGTGCAGTGTGCGAGCCAGGCGAATGCCATTGCTTCGATCCAGTCCGGGTCGATGCCGAAGCAACTGGTGGATGCCACTTCGGTATCGGCCAGCAGGGCGTTCAATCTCGCCATCAGATGCCGATTATGTGCTCCGCCGCCACAGACCAGCAGGCGATCGGTCTGCGTTTGAGCGCGTTGCAGTGCATCACAGATGCTGCGAGCCGTCAGTTCTACCAGTGTTGCCTGCACATCCTGCTCAGCGAGGCCGGGATGACGCTGAAGGTGGTCGATCAGCCAGTTCAGATTGAACAGTTCGCGCCCTGTGCTCTTGGGGCCTTGTGTCGCAAAAAAGGGATCGCCGAGCAGGTCGTCCAGCAGGGCCTGCTGGAGCGTGCCTGTTCCCCCCCAGGCTCCATCACGGTCATAGGACTCGCTGCGGCAGTGCTGGATCCAGGCATCGAGCAGCACATTGCCAGGCCCGCAATCGAAGCCGTGTACGTTTTTTCCGGGGGAGAGCAGGCTCAGGTTGCTGAAGCCACCAACGTTCAGAACGGCGATGTGCTGTTGCGCGGAGCTAAACAGCGCTTCATGGAAAGCCGGTACCAGCGGTGCGCCTTGGCCGCCCGCTGCGACGTCACGACGCCTGAAGTCGGCTACGACACTGATTCCGGTGCGTTCTGCCAGAAGGGCGGGATTGCCGATCTGAATGGTGAAACCGCGCGCTGGCTCATGGCGTACGGTCTGGCCGTGACTGCCGATTGCGCGGACCTCACTCGCCGTCAATCCCTGTTGCTGGAGCAGGGTGTTGATGCACTCGCCAGCCAGCTCGGCCCATTGCTGTTCAGCAATGGCTGCGCGCGCCAACTCGTCGTCGCCTGAACGGCACAACGCCAACAGGTCGCTACGTAGTTGTTTTGGCATGGGGCGGTAGAGCGTGGCGAGGAGCTTGGGGCGCTGATCCTGATCGATCAGCGCGATGTCCAGCCCATCCAGGCTGGTGCCGGACATCACACCAATATAAAGAGGCACGGTTTACTGTTGATTGGCGGCGAGCATGGTGGCCTTTTCCTGGTCCATACGTGCCATCAGTGGCTTGCTCAGTTGCATGAAACGTTGCTTCTCGCTGGCTGCGATGGGATCAGCCATCGGTAGCTTCTGGCTCAGCGGGTCAACGTGTACGCCGTTGACCTGGAATTCATAGTGCAGGTGCGGTCCAGTAGACAGGCCGGTGGTACCGATGTAGCCGATGATCTGTCCCTGCTTGACGTTGGTGCCATTGCGAATGCCTTTGGCGAAGCCCTGCATGTGCGCGTAGAGCGTGCGATAACGCTGGCCGTGCTGGATGATCACGGTATTACCGTACCCACCATTACGCCCTGCGAGAGTTACGCGGCCATCGCCAGCAGCCTTGATCGGCGTGCCGCGCGGTGCGGCATAGTCTACGCCCTTGTGTGCACGGATCTTGTTGAGGATCGGGTGCTTACGACCTGTTGAGAAGCGCGAACTGATACGGGCGAAGTCGACAGGTGTGCGGATGAAGGCCTTGCGCATGCTTTCGCCGCTGGCGCTGTAGTAACTGGTGGTGCCCTGTTTACTGGTGTAACGCACTGCAGTGTAGGTCTTGCCGCGATTGGTGAAGCGCGCTGAGAGAATGTCGCCAGTGCCGACGCGCTTGCCGTTCACCACTTTCTCTTCGTAAATCACTTCGAATTCATCGCCTTCTCGAATATCCATGGCGAAGTCGATGTCGTAACCAAAAATATTGGCCAAATCCATCGTCAGGTTGTGCGACAGACCTGCGCGTTTGGCGGACAGGAACAGCGAGCTGTTGATCACGCCTCGACTGTAAGTGGTGAGCACTTCGGGTTTGACCAGATCGCGCTGAAAGTCGAAGCCTTTGTCGGTACGGCTCAGGCGAATGCTTTCCAAATCACTGAGCTTGCTCTGCAAGCTTTTCAGCTTACCGTCTTCATTCAATTCGAAGTCCAGAACCTGGCCCACCTTGAGGCGGCTGAACTGCTTGGCATCCTTGCTGCTATTGAGCGCTTCATGCAGATCATTGGCGTTCAGACCCACCTTGGCAAACACGGTAGAAAGCGTGTCGCCGTTACTGACCGTGATGTTGTGGTGGTTGGGAGCGGAAGGAGTAGTGGTATCGGCTGTTTCTGGGAGATTTTCGTCAGCGTCTTGTGCGCTGTTCTCGGTGGTGTTCGTGCTTTGTTCGATCTTGGCGAATGGCGAAGCGGCGCCGGGCACTGGCAGGTCCGTTCGAAGGTCGTCTTTTTCCTGTACCACCTGCGCGGAATCATTACCGAGATCAAGGTCCAGAAAGGTTTTTTGCGCTTCGACTTCGCGCGAGGGGAATACCAACAGGGTAAGGCTGAGCAGCGCGGCAACGCCGCTCGCTGCCAGAATGTGGGACTTTGGATAGAGTGGCGGCGCTTTAGATGTAGAGGTCATAGGGCTGCTTTTTGAAGTGAAAAGATGAAGATTAAAAGAAGAGCATGATGAATATGCACTAACTGTATAAAATATAACCAAAACCGCCGGGAGGCAACCCTGCAGATGATGATCGGAGCATGGTCTGCCTTACGCTGAGCAAAACTTGTGATTTGTCGGCGTTCTTGTATGGTTGGTTCCCTTTCGAACAAGGTCATTGTGAGTCATTTTATGAAGTCGGTTGAAGAGCAGCTGGCGCTGATCAAGCGCGGTGCGGAAGAGGTTCTGGTTGAGGCTGAGCTGGTCGAAAAGCTCAAGCGTGGTCAGCCGCTGCGGATCAAGGCGGGTTTCGACCCGACTGCTCCAGATCTGCATCTCGGCCATACCGTCCTTATTAATAAGCTGCGTCAGTTCCAGGAGCTCGGCCACCAGGTGATCTTCCTGATTGGGGATTTCACCGGAATGATCGGCGACCCCAGCGGTAAGAGCACTACTCGTCCGCCGTTGACCCGTGAGCAGGTTCTGGATAATGCCGAGACCTATAAGCAGCAGGTCTTCAAGATTCTCGACCCGGCCAAGACCGAGGTGGCATTCAACTCCACCTGGATGGACCAGATGGGGCCTGCCGATTTCATTCGTCTGACGTCGCAGTACACGGTGGCGCGCATGCTGGAGCGTGATGACTTCGATAAGCGCTACAGCAGCAACCAGCCGATCGCCATTCACGAGTTTCTCTATCCGCTGGTGCAGGGCTATGACTCCGTGGCGCTCAAGGCTGATGTCGAGCTGGGTGGTACCGATCAGAAATTCAATCTGCTGATGGGGCGCGAGCTGCAGCGCGCCTACGGTCAGGAATCGCAGTGCATCGTCACCATGCCGTTGCTGGAGGGGCTTGATGGCGTGAAGAAGATGTCCAAGTCGCTGGGTAACTACGTGGGCATCCAGGAGGCGCCGGGTGTGATGTACAACAAGCTGGTGTCCATGCCCGATGCACTGATGTGGCGGTACTTCGAGCTGCTCAGCTTCCGCTCCATGGAGGAGATCGAGCAGTTCAAGCGCGATGTCGAGCAGGGCGCGAACCCGCGTGATATCAAGATCAAGCTGGCCGAAGAGCTTGTGGCGCGCTTTCATGGTGAAGAGGCTGCGGCCAATGCTCACCGTTCCGCTGGCAACCGTATGAAGGATGGCGAGCTGCCGGAAGATCTGCCCGAGGTCGAACTGGTATCGGCTGAAGATATGCCGATCTCGTCCGTCCTTAATAAGGCAGGCTTGGTGAAAAATGCTGCGGTTGCCCGCGACCTGTTGGGCTCGGGGGGCGTGCGCGTCGATGGTGAAGTGGTTGATCGCACCTTCCTGTTCAAGCTGGGTTCGACCCATGTCTGCCAGGCCGGTAAGAAGGCCTTTGCGCGCATCACGCTCAAGGCCGAGTAATAAAACTGCAAAATAAGCTTGACGCGCATTCTGCTGGATGTAGAATGCGCGCCA
>CAZIZA010000214.1:0-6685 GCA_964543555.1 uncultured Pseudomonas sp. | reverse complement strand
TTCGGCGTGCTGCAGGACACCGGGCTGTTTCGCCCGCTGATCAATGGCATGGTGCGCCTGACCCGTGGCAATGTAATCGCCGTGACCGTGGCCACGGCCATCATCGGCATGCTGGCGCACCTCGACGGTGCCGGCGCTACCACTTTCCTGCTCACCGTGCCCGCCTTGCTGCCGCTTTACAAACAGTTGCGCATGAGCCCGTACCTGATGCTGCTGTTGCTGGCGATCGGCGCCGGTATCTTCAATATGTTGCCCTGGGCTGGGCCGCTAGGCCGGGCCTCGGCCGTAACCGGTATCGAAGTCACCGAGCTCTGGCGTCCGCTGATCACCATTCAGGGCATCGGTGTGGTGCTGCTGATCGCTCTGGCGGCGTTGCTGGGCTGGCGTGAACAGCGCCGTATCGCCGCGGGCAAGAGCGGGGATGAGGGCGTGCTGGTGGAAACCAGCACTGACTTGCATGAGCCAAGCGCCGAGGAGCTCGCTCTGGAGCGCCCGCACCTGCTCTGGGCCAACGCCGCACTGTTCCTGGCGGTGCTGGTATCGCTGTTCTCTGGCGTGCTGCCGGCCGGCTATATCTTCATGATCGGCCTGTGCCTGGCGCTGCTGATCAACTACCCCGGCGGCAAGGCGCAGATGCAGCGTATTTCGGCGCATGCTCCGGCGGCCTTGAGCATGGGCATGATCATTCTGGCGGCGGGTTCGATGCTCGGCATCTTCACCGGCACCGGCATGCTCACCTCCATCGCCCAGGATCTGGCAAGTGTGTTGCCTACATCGCTGGTGGGACAGATGCACATCGTGCTCGGCCTGTTCGGCCTACCGATGGAGCTGATGCTGAGCACCGACGCCTACTACTTCGGTCTGCTGCCGGTAACGCTGGAGGTGGTCGGTGCCCAGGGCGTCGAGCCGGCCAGCGTGGTCTATGCGCTGACCATCGGCAACATCATCGGCACCTTCATCAGCCCGTTCTCGCCGGCGCTGTGGCTGGCACTGGGTCTGGCCGGTCTGGATCTGGGCCGGCACATCCGCTACTCGCTGTGGTGGATGTGGGGCTTCTCGCTGGTGCTGTTCGGTGCGGCCTGGGCACTCGGGTTGTTCTGACGAACCCAGCTTGTATCGCACCTCACGCCCGGGCTTGCCCGGGCGTGTTGCATCTGGAGGCGGGTGTTTAGCTGATTTCCACCTGATAGCGGAAGTTCTCCGCCGCCGCGCGTGACAGGCGATATTCCAGCGGCGTGCGGTCGTAGCCCAAGGCGGTACGTTCAATCACCACGCTTGGGCTGGCTTCGGCCACATCCAGAATGGCGGCGAGTTCGGCATCGGCGGAGGAGACGGTGAGGGTCTCCTGGGCCGAAGCGATGCGCTGGCCGCAATGCTGCTCGTAGAAGGGGTAGAGCAATTGCGGGAAGTCGTCCGGCGCGAGCTCGAGCAGAGCGCCGAAGCGTGAAGCCGGCAGCCAGATACGTTCATGGAACAGCGGGCGGCCGTCGATCAGGCGCAGGCGTTGGAGGAAGACGCAGGGCTCGCCTTCGCTCAGCTGCAGTGCCTGGCTGACGGCGGCATCGGCAGCTACCTGGTGGCAGTCGAGGATGCGGCCCTGCGGCACCTGAGACTGGCCACTGGCGCTGACCTGGCGGAAGAAGCGAAACAGCGAGCCGTCGAAGTTCGGTCGCCGCACGAAGGTGCCGCGCCCCTGAGCACGCAGCAGCAGGCCTTCTGCGACCAGGGTTTCCACCGCCTTGCGCACGGTGCCTACAGCCACGCCGTAGTGGCGGGTTAACTCCGCTTCGGTGGGGATGGCTTCGCCGGGCAGCCATTCGCCTGCGGCAATTTTCCCCAGCATTTCGTCGCGTAACCGCTGGTACAGCGGCAGGCGCTCGTCCTGTCCCAGAGCCGTGGTGCTCATAAACCTCACATCCCAAAGTCGACCGGCCGTCACTTTACCACTGGCCTGCAGATTGACAGCACTCGATCTCTGTAGATACAGTCATCTAGTCATATATATGAATATATGACTTACAAGAAGGAGTCGCTCGTACCGGCGGCTCGTACAAGAATCGACAGAGGTATCGCTTCGTGACGCCCATGCCTTATGCCGCTATCACCGGCATCGACACCCACGCGCACATCTTTCGCCAGGACCTGCCCATGGTTCCCGGCCGCCGCTACAGCCCCAGCTATGACGCCACCGTGGATCAGTACCTGGCCCACCTGGACGCCTGTGGCCTGTCCCAGGGGGTGCTGATCCAGCCCAGCTTTCTCGGCACCGACAACCACTACATGGTCGAGGCGTTGCAACGCTTCCCTGAGCGCCTGCGTGGCGTGGCGGTGGTGGATGCGCAAGTCAGCGATGCCGAGCTGGACGAGTTGGCCGCTGCCGGCGTGGTGGGCGTGCGCCTGAACCTGATCGGCAAGGCGCTGGAGGATTACACCGGCCCGGCCTGGAGTGGCCTGTTCCGCCGTCTGGCGCGCCGTGGCTGGCAGGTGGAGATCCAGCGCGGCTTCGACGACCTGGCGCTGTTCGTGCCGGCGATTCTCGAATCCGGCGTCACCGTGGTGATCGATCACTTCGGCCTGCCTGCGCCGAGCGTGCAACTGGATGCTGCGCAGCATGCCGTGTTCTTCGACCTGCTGGGCCAGGCGCCGGTATGGATCAAGCTGTCGGCGGCCTACCGCAGCCAGTCCGACCTGAGCCGTGCCCAGGCCATCGAGGCGCGTCTGCGAGAGGCTTGTGGCGGCGTCGGTCGCTTCCTCTGGGGCAGCGATTGGCCCAACACTCAGTTCGAGTCGCAGACCCGCTACGATCAGCAATTCGCGCTGCTCGAGGCTCTGCTGCCCAACCCCGAGGAGCGCCGTCGCGTTCTGGTGGACAACCCCGCAACCCTGTTCGGTTTCGCTTCGGCGTAACCCCTGCTCACACCAGAACAACAAAAGGAGTCAAACCATCATGATGAGCTTGCTCGTCGTCGCCGCGATCGTCCTCGCCGTCGCGCTGGGTTACACCACCAAGATCAACATCGGCCTGTTCGCCATCGCCTTCGCCTACCTGCTGGGTTGCTTCGGCATGGGCATGAGCCCGGGCGACATCATCAACATGTGGCCGTTGAAGATCTTCTTCGTGATCTTCTCGGTCTGCCTGTTCTATAGCTTCGCCACTGTCAACGGCACCCTGGAAAAACTCGCCGGGCATCTGCTGTACCGCTGCCGTGGCGTGCCGCACCTGCTGCCCTATGCCATTTTGCTAACCTCGGGGGTGATCGCCGCCATGGGCGCCGGTTACTACACCGTGCTGGCTTTCATGGCGCCGCTGACCCTGCTGCTGTGCCAGCGCACTGGCATGAGCCTGATTCTTGGTGGCATGGCAGTGAACTACGGTGCGCTGGCCGGGGCGAACTTCGTTTCCAGCCAGAGCGGCATCATCTTCCGTGGCCTGATGACCAGCGCCGGCATGCCCGAGAGTGAGGCCTTCGTGAATGCCCTGGCGATCTTCGCCAGCACGGCGATCATCCCGGTGCTGGTGATTTCCGCGTTCGTCATCCTCGGTGGTCATGGCCGCAACCTGAAGAATGCGGTGCTCGCCGCCGATCTGCCGGAGGCCTTCAACCGTGAGCAGAAACTGACCCTGCTGCTGACCGTGCTGATGATGGTGCTGGTGCTCGCTGCACCGCTGGCGCTGCTGGCCTTCCCGGACAATGCCACGATCACGTTCATCAACAGCAAGGTGGACATCGGCCTGATCGCCAGCGTGTTCTCGGTGATCGCCCTGCTGCTCAAGCTCGGTGACGAGCGCAAGGCCATCGCCTCGGTACCCTGGGCCACGCTGATCATGATCTGCGGTGTCGGCATGCTGATTACCGTCGCGATCAAGGCCGGCACTATCGACGCCCTGGCGTCCTGGATCGGCGGCAATATCCCGCCGTTGATGATTCCGGTGGCCTTCGGCGTGGTGGCTGCGCTGATGTCGATCTTCGCCAGCACCCTGGGGGTGGTGACGCCGGCGCTGTTCCCCATGGTCTTGCCGTTGTCGGCGTCGATGTCGATCGATCCGATGATCCTCTTCATCGCCATCGTGGTCGGTGCCCAGGCTACCTCTATCTCGCCGTTCTCCTCCGGCGGCAGCCTGCTGCTGGGCTCCTGTACGGACGACAAGGTGCGCTCGACCCTGTTCTCGCAACTGCTGCTGCGCGCCGCGCCCATTGGCTTCGTTGCAGCGATGCTGTTCAACCTGGCGTTGACCTTCCTGTTCTGATGAAAAAAAGCCCCGGCATCGTTCGATGTCGGGGCTTTCTGCTGCCTGTCGTCTTACTTGGAGCAGTTGCCTTTGCGGGCCAGTTCCAGCTTCGCGATGTCCGCTTTGCCTTCCTTCTCGTCGACCAGTTCCAGGTTGGCGCCACCGACGAATACGCCCATCTTGATGTACTGCTTGATGAAGTAGTTCTTGCCGCTTTCGGTCTTGACCAGCAGATCGTTGGGGGAGAACTCGGATTCGGTGGAGATCTTGTGCTCGATATCGCCCTTGACCTGTTCGTAGAAGAAGACCTTCGGCGCGGACTCGCCAATGCACTTGTCATCGACCCAGATGTCTTTCTTCAGCGAACCGCCTACGCCCGAGTTGCGGTAGATGTACAGACCGGCATTACCAGGTGCGGGTGCTGCAAAACGCTTGGCTTCGGCAGAGGCGTTCTTGTCTTCCATGGGGACCGAGGCGCAGCCGACGAGCAGCGATGAGGCAAAGGCGGCCAGGATCAGTTTCTTCAGCATGATGACTCCGAATGTAGAGGAATGATGTGCGCGGCAACGCAGCAGGACGACTCTGGATGTTCTGCCGTGGCGGGCTATCGGAAATGGAGAAAGAGATGCTCGAAGAAGGGGGCATTGCCTGTACGCATCCTGCGCATGCTCGAATTCCGTTTCCTTGATGGCCTGTTGCCATGCCGGTGCGCACGATATCCCGCTGTCCGGGTGTGAGCAAGTACCTTGGGCTATTTCAGTCGATAGCGTCGCAAATCATCCTGGCTCAGCAGGCGCAAGCGCCCTGGCGCGACCTGGTAGATGTCTTCCGCCAGGCTTACGTCGACACCCATGTCACGAAAGTACCTGGCCGGGCTGAACGGTTGGCGGCCATGGGCAGCCTGAGCCAGTGCCGAGTCGCCAGCAGGGAAGGGCGGACGGCGCAGGGCAACGTGGCCGTTGACCGTGCGTTTGCTGCCAGCCGCCAGCAAATAGATGCAACTGCCCTGGCACATGCCGCCTGAAGGCACCAGCGCCTCGAAGCCGGTTTCGCGCAGCAGGCGCCCCATGCGAATGGCCTCCGGGGCGCTGCCGCCGATGCTGTCGAGCAGCACCACCTTGCGCTTATGCTTGCCTGGATTGGCACGCAAACCCTGCAGCAGTTTTTCGTAGTCGCCGGGTACGATCTCTTCGGAAATTTTCGCTGCCAGCAGGCCGGCATTGGCCTCGACTTCGACCTGCGCCTGGACGTTCAGGGCGGTGCACAAGGTGGTGGCGATCAGGGCGACGCGTAAACGCTGAACAATCATCGGGCGGGTTCGTTGGTGGCTCGGGAGGTAGAAGATACCGTGCCCGAGACACCTCGCACACCTGTTCAGATCGCTGCGTTCTTCTGTTGCACCTGCCACGCCCAGGCAAACAACAGCAGGCCGCCGATGGCCGTAGCGGCGCCGATAAAGCCGGTCACCGTCCAGCCCATACCGGCGCTGATGGCCAGGCCGCCAAGCCAGGGGCCGAGCGCGTTGGCGACGTTGAAGGCGGCGTGGTTGGACGCGGCCGCCAGTGTCTGCGCGCCCGTGGCAACGTCCATCAGATGGGTTTGCAGCGACGGGCCGAGGGCGATCATGGTGCCGAGGGCGAAGATCGCCGGCAGGATCGTCCACAGACTGTGTGCGGCGAATGGGAAGACCAGCAGTACCAGTGTGCTCCAGGCCAGAATCCAGGCCACGGCGCGCAGGCGCAGGCGGTCGAACAGCCAGCCGCCGGCGCTGTTGCCGACGATGCAGCCGGCACCGAACACGCCCATGGCCAGGGGAATCCAGCCGGGGCCGACCTGGGTGACGTGAAGCAGGGTCGGCGCCATGTAGCTGAACACGCAGAACATCCCGGCAAAACCGATCGAGCCGATGCCCAGGGCCAGCCAGATCGGCGCGCGGTTGAAGGCGCGCAGTTCGCCCATCGGGCTGCTGCGCTGCTCGTTGGGGTCAGCCGGGAGGAAGATCGCCACCATGGCAATGGTGGTGATGGCGATGATGCCGACCAGGGCAAAGGCGTAGCGCCAGCTCATGAACTGACCGAGCCAGGTGGCCAGCGGGTTGCCGATCAGGATGGCCACAGTGAGGCCGGCCAGTACCCGGCTCACCGCCTTGGCGCGCTTGTGCGGCGGCGCCATCGACGCCGCCACCAGCATGGCGATGCCGAAATAGGCGCCGTGCGGCAGGCCGGCGATAAAGCGGAAGATCAGCAGCGGCTCGTAGCTCGGGGCCAGGGCGCTGGCGAAGTTGCCGAGGGCGAAGCAGCCCATCAGCAGCAAAAGCAGGATGCGCCGTGGCAGGCGGGCACCGAGCAGGGCCAGTACCGGTGCGCCGACCACCACGCCCAGGGCGTAGGCGCTGATCACGTGGCCGACTTGCGGCTCGCTGACGCCAAGGTCGGCGGCGACGTTGGGCATCAG
>CAZIZA010000213.1:0-6691 GCA_964543555.1 uncultured Pseudomonas sp. | reverse complement strand
TCACCGACAACTGCGTCAAATGCAAATACACCGACTGCGTGGAAGTCTGCCCGGTTGACTGCTTCTATGAAGGCCCGAACTTCCTGGTGATCCACCCGGACGAGTGCATCGACTGCGCTCTGTGCGAGCCGGAATGCCCGGCCCAGGCGATCTTCTCCGAGGACGAAGTGCCAGAGGACATGCAGGAATACATCGAGCTTAACGCCGACCTGGCGGAAGTCTGGCCGAACATCACCGAGAAGAAAGACTCGCTGCCAGACGCTGAAGAGTGGGACGGTGTGAAAGACAAGCTGCAGTACCTGGAGCGCTAAGCTCAGCCTGCAATGCCCAGACCCGCCGAGTGCGGGTCTTTTACTTTCCGCGCATCGCCACTGGCGAGAATTGAGCGGACAAAAAAAGGGGCGGCTTGCGCCGCCCTCTTTTATTCCCTGATCCCTGTATATCCCAGTTCATCATCCTGATGGGTCGCATCTTGCGACAGTCCTGATCATCATCCTGATGACCTGTGCTTATCCCTGAGCACGGTTGCAATACTAGCGGCTCCAGGCTCACGCACAACCCGACTGAAATACGTCAATCCCGCTCGATAAAAATTAAATTCCTTTTAAAAACATATAGTTAAAAAATTAAAGGCATAGCAACAACCCATTTCAGTACAAAGTCTGACATTACCTGTAAGCAATGACTTACACGAGAGCGCACAAAAAACCCGGCCGAAGCCGGGTTCATGATCAGGACTGCAACTTACTGAAACAACGCATCACTGGACAGGCCATTCTTCTCCAGGATTTCGCGCAGGCGCTTCAGCGCTTCAACCTGGATCTGGCGTACACGCTCACGGGTGAGGCCAATTTCCTGCCCCACCTCCTCCAGCGTACTGCTCTCATGGCCACGCAGGCCAAAGCGGCGGACGACAACTTCTCGCTGCTTATCGGTCAAGTCGGATAGCCACTGGTCGATACTCTGCGACAGATCATCATCCTGCAACAACTCGCAGGGGTCGGTCGGACGATCGTCGGTCAAAGTATCCAGCAGCGTCTTGTCAGAGTCGGGACCGAGCGAGACGTCCACCGAGGACACCCGCTCATTGAGACCCAGCATACGCTTGACCTCGCCCACCGGTTTCTCCAGCAGGCTGGCAATTTCTTCCGCAGAGGGCTCATGATCGAGCTTCTGGGTCAATTCACGAGCGGCACGCAGGTAAACGTTGAGTTCCTTCACCACATGAATAGGCAAACGGATGGTTCTCGTCTGATTCATGATGGCGCGTTCAATGGTCTGGCGGATCCACCAGGTTGCGTAGGTAGAGAAGCGAAAACCTCGCTCGGGATCGAACTTTTCCACCGCGCGAATCAAGCCGAGGTTCCCTTCTTCGATCAGGTCGAGCAGGGAAAGACCGCGGTTGACGTAGCGCCTTGCAATCTTCACGACTAGACGCAGGTTGCTCTCGATCATGCGCTTGCGCCCGGCAGGGTCACCCTTCTGCGCCAGGCGTGCGAAATGCACTTCCTCTTCGGGGGTGAGCAAGGGAGAGAAACCGATTTCGTTGAGGTAAAGCTGAGTGGCGTCAAGCGCCCGGGTGTAGTCGATGTGCTTGTGCTGCTTGGAGGGTGTTGTGGTCTTTGTACGAGCGACCGGTGCTTCCACCTCATCGCCTTGGATCTCGCCGAATGCGGTGCCTGGCTCCAGGAGGAGCAGTTCATCGTCGACGTCAAACTCCGGCGCTTCTTTTTTGATGAGAGCCATTGTTGTTGCCCCTAGCTGAGTTCGACAACAGACTCCGGCAGAACCGTCCTGGCCACACCCGAGCCCGTCCCTCCTACGTGATGGAACGGGTCAGCGATGGGTCAACGACGCGGCAGATATTGCAGTGGATCGACAGGCTTACCTTGGCGGCGAATCTCGAAGTGCAGCTTCACCCGGTCAGTCCCTGTGGACCCCATTTCAGCAATGCTTTGCCCGGCTTTGACCTGCTGCCCCTCCCGTACCAACAACCTGCGGTTATGACCGTAAGCACTTACGTAGGTGTCGCTGTGCTTGATAATGATCAACTCGCCGTAGCCCCGCAAACCACTTCCGGCATAAACAACCGATCCATCAGACGCAGCTAAAACAGGCTGTCCTAATTCCCCAGCGATATCAATGCCTTTATTCAAACTACCGTTTGAGGAGAAACGACTGATTACAGCGCCCTGCGCTGGCCAGGACCAACCGCTGGCAGAGCGACTTACCGGGGTTACAGGGGTAGTTGCAGGCGTGTTGACCACAGGCGAACGCGCAGGCGGCGCCGTAACGGGCGGACGGCTCTGCGCTGGCGGGGTAGCCATAGTTACAGAGGGCATGCTTGCAACGGCTGGCTGACCACTACCTACAGGACGGTTATCGAAGCGGATAGTCTGGCCAACGCGAATCAGATAGGGATCACGCAGGCCATTGTGTGCAGCCAGTGCCTTCCAGTCCCAACCGAAACGAAAGGCGATGGAATAAAGCGTATCACCACGTTGCACGACGTAATGGCCGTTACGTACAGGCTGACGCTGTACCACTGGCGCTGGTCCCTGGTTGTGACCGCGATCGACAACCTGCACGCCACCTGAGGGCGAACTGACACAACCGGCCAACACTGAAGCGGCAAACAGCGCAAGCGGCAGACGAAAGACTGCAACTGCGCGCACCGGCACGAGAGGGACGGTCCAACTCACCCAACTACTCCCTGAACTGCGAAAACGAAAAAATACGCCTGGTTCATTCATCGCGGCGATTGGCAGTTGATAGCCGACCTGCCAGCCACTCCAGGCCCAGCACCAACACGATACCGCCGATTGCCAACACAACGGCAAGCAATAGTTGCGGATCCTGACCGCTGATATCGGCGAACCGCGCGGGCAACAGATTGCTCTCCAGTAGCGGCACCTGCTCACCCTTGCTGTCCACACGCCAGCTCAGAGTCTCCTTCCAGGGCCAGACCTTGTTAAGAGAACCCAGCATGAGGCCGCTCAAAAAGGCCAGGCTCAGGTCACGCCAGCGTGACAGCAGCCAACTAAGCAGGCGTGCGAAGCTGAGAATACCAACCAGGCAACCACTGGCGAAAACCATCAGCACCAGCAAATCGAAATCCCTTACCGCCCCCAGCACCACCGAATACAGGCCGAGCAGCAGCAGAATGAAACTGCCCGAGATACCCGGCAGGATCATGGCACAGATGGCAATGGCTCCGGCCAGGAACAGGGTCGGCAGATCACTGCCCCACTGCATCGGCGCTGCAACGGTTATCCAGTAGGCCAACGCCAGCCCCAGCACGAAGCTCGCTACCCGGCTCCAGTTCCAGCGCCCGATTTCGCGCCCGACCATGTAGGTGGACACCAGAATCAGGCCGAAGAAGAACGACCACAGCGGAATGGGGTGATGATGCAATAAATAGGTAATCACACGGGCGAGCGTGAGGATGCTGGTCAAAATACCGCACAGCAGCACCAGCAGGAAGGTTGCATTGGCCATCTGCCAGGCATCCTTGATCCGACCACGCAGCAGCAATAGCAGCGCTTCAGGAATACTGGCGATCGAACGCAGCAGCTCATCATAAATGCCACTGATAAATGCGATGGTCCCACCGGAAACACCAGGCACGACATCGGCAGCGCCCATGGCCATGCCCTTGGCATAGAGCAGAAAATATTTCTTCATGGATCCTTCCGCTGCGAAAAAGCGATCAGGCCAGCGGCCCATTGAGTAGCGGTACGAAGCGCACCGCATCGAGCACATGACGGGAAAAACCACCCTCTTCACGGACGATCAGCAGCAATTGCTGCACATCGCCGCTGCCGACCGGGATGACCAGGCGTCCACCTGGCGCCAGTTGATCGAGCAAGGCCTGCGGGACCTGCGCGGCGGCGGCCGTGACGATGATCCCATTGTAGGGGCCAAGCGCGTTCCAGCCCTCCCAGCCATCACCCCAGCGAAAGACCACGTTGCGCAGCTTGAGTTCGATCAGACGCTCCTTGGCACGCTCCTGCAGCACCTGAATGCGCTCGACCGAGAACACTCGCTCGACCAGTTGCGCCAATACAGCGGTCTGATAGCCGGAACCGGTACCGATCTCCAACACCTTGTCCAGCGGGCCGGCTGCCAACAACAACTCAGTCATGCGGCCAACCATGTAGGGCTGGGAGATGGTCTGGTTATGACCAATGGGCAGCGCGGTATCTTCGTAGGCACGATGCGCCAGCGCCTCATCGACGAACAGATGGCGCGGAGTACGGCGGATCACTTCCAGTACCCGAGCGTTGGAAAGCCCCTCTTCATAGAGGCGCTGAATCAAGCGTTCACGGGTACGCTGCGAGGTCATGCCGATACCGCTGCGCTGCATGTCGTCCTGGCCACGCATCAGAAGATGCCCTCCAACCAACCATCCATAGTGTCGAGAGCCTCATTGAAGGTGCGATCAAGCCGAAGTGGCGTGATCGATACATAGCCCTGCATCACGGCGTGGAAATCGGTGCCCTGGCTGCCATCCTCGACATCGCCGGCGGCGGCAATCCAGTAACCTTCCTTGCCACGCGGGTTGACCACCTTGACCGGAGCCGCCGCGCGCGCGCGATGACCGAGACGGGTCAGCTGCACACCACGGATATGCTCGAGCGGCAGATTCGGCACGTTGACATTGAGTACGGTGCGTGGCGGCAACTCCAGACGCTCGTGCGCCTCGACCAGCTTGCGGGCGAAATAGGCTGCAGTTGGCAGATTGTCGGGAAGACGCGACAACAGCGAAAACGCAAACGCAGGCTTATTCAGGAAACGCCCTTCGAGCGCTGCCGCAACGGTGCCGGAATAGAGCACGTCATCGCCCAGATTGGCGCCCAGGTTGATGCCTGACACCACCATGTCCGGCATTTGCTCAAGCAAGCCATTGAGCCCCAGGTGTACGCAGTCCGTTGGCGTGCCGTTGAGACTGATGTAACCGTTGGCCAGAGCTGCTGGATGTAATGGCCGATCGAGCGTCAGCGCACTACTGGCACCGCTCTTGTCTTCAGCAGGGGCGATCACCACGCACTCGGCATAGTCAGCCAGCGCCTGGTGCAACGCAGCGATACCGGGCGCGTTCACCCCGTCGTCGTTGGAAATCAGAATTCGCATGGAGTATCCGTCTGCCCTGCTGGCACCAGATCGAGTAATTCACGCACCACCACGGTGGCGAAACACCCGGCCGGCAGGACGAATGCAAGTTGCAAAATATCGGGCTCGGGATAATGCCACGTAAGGCTCTGAATGGGGAGGCGCAGAATGCGCCGTTCGTGCGCCATGTCCGCCTTGATCAACCATTGCACCAGGGGCGCCATCTCGTCGGCGACGCGTTGCTCCAGCTGTTGGGGAGCGCCGTCAGTCGGCAGCGCACCGTCACCCCACAACGGCCCGGTCGGATGCAGATCGAGAATGGCCAGGCGCGGATCATCGCATTCGGCCTCACCGGCCATGAAAAAACTGCGACTGCCGGTGAACGCCAGCAAATCGCCGATCTGCGCCTGGTTCCAGGTGGCGGCCGCTACACGCTTGGCCAACACCTGATTGAATAAATAACTGCGTGCCGCTGAAAGCAAACGCGAACGCAGGTTGCGTTGCATGGGCAATTCCAGGCGTGTGGCGAAATCACGTGCCTGAACGATATTGCCGCCATCGAAACCGAAACGTTGTAAACCGAAGTAGTTGGGCACGCCTTGCTCGGCAATACGCTGCAAGCGCTGCTCCAACGCAACGCGATCAGCCTCAAGCGCCGTGAGGCGCAAGGTGAAGCCGTTGGCGGCATGGGCACCACGCTGCAGTTTGCGGTTATGTCGCAGGCTACGCAGGATGACCAGATCATCGCCCTGTGCCTGGGTCAGCTCGGGGTCGGCCTTGCCCGGCAGGTGCAGGCTGAACCACTGGCGGGTCAGCGCCTGACGATCCTTGAGGCCCGCATAGCTGATCGCTTTGAGCGGCAGGCCGGCAGCACGAGCAATGCGCCGCGCCGCTTCTTCGGTGTTCAGACCACGCTTCTCCACCCACAGCCAAAGGTGCTCACCCTGCCCTGTGAGCGGGATGTCGAGCACCTCGTCGACCTGGAAATCCTCGGCCGTGGCCTTGAGCACCGCGCGCCCACAGGCCTCGCCATGGGCGCGCGGCCCCAGCAATTGCAGCTCGTTCATGCCCTGACCAGCAAGGCCACGGCATGCACCGCGATACCTTCCTCACGCCCGGTAAAGCCGAGCTTCTCGGTGGTGGTGGCCTTAACGTTGACCTGATCCAGGTCGATGCCCAGGTCTTCGGCGATGCGCTCGCGCATGCTCTGAATATGCGGCGCCATCTTCGGTGCCTGGGCGATGATGGTGGCGTCGACATTGCCCACCGCATAACCCTTGCCACGTACCAGGCCCATCACATGCCGCAGCAGCACACGGCTGTCGGCGCCCTTGAAGGTCGGGTCGGTGTCGGGAAAATGCTTGCCGATATCCCCCAGCGCCACCGCACCGAGCAGGGCATCACTCAGCGCATGCAACAGCACATCGCCATCGGAATGAGCAACAAGACCGAATTTATGGGGAATCCGCACGCCGCCGAGGGTGATGAAAACGCCTTCGCCGAAGCGGTGTACGTCATAGCCATGACCGATACGCATAAAGAACAACGCCCTGAAAAAGTCAGGGCGTGATTCTAACCG
>CAZIZA010000212.1:0-6720 GCA_964543555.1 uncultured Pseudomonas sp. | reverse complement strand
GCATGGAGCTCAAGGAAGGCATGACCTTCACCATCGAGCCGATGATCAACCAGGGCCGCCCGGAAACCCGTCTGCTGGGTGACGGCTGGACGGCCATCACCAAGGACCGCAAGCTCTCAGCGCAGTGGGAGCATACGGTGCTGGTGACCGCTGACGGCTACGAAATCCTCACCCTGCGCAGCGACGACACCTTGCCGCGCACCTCGGCCTGACAGGACGCTGTGCCCAGCATCGAAACCCATGGTGCGCAGAGCGCACCCTAGTTCATATAAGGAAGACGACTGCATGCCGCAGATGGACCCCGAACTGTTTGACCGAGGTCAGTTCCAGGCCGAGCTGGCTCTCAAGTCCAGCCCCATCGCCGCATTCAAGAAGGCCATCCGCAGCGCGCGCGAAGTCCTTGATGCGCGCTTTCGCGATGGTCGCGACATGCGTCGCCTGGTCGAGGATCGCGCCTGGTTCGTCGACCAGATCCTGCAGGAGGCCTGGAAGCGCTTCGCCTGGAGCGAAGACGCCGACATCGCCCTGCTCGCAGTCGGCGGCTACGGCCGCGGCGAACTGCACCCCTACTCGGATATCGACCTGCTGATCTTGCTGGGCAGTGCTGATCACGAGATGTTCCGTGAGCCCATCGAAGGCTTCCTCACCCTGCTTTGGGATATCGGCCTGGAAGTCGGCCAGAGCGTGCGCTCGATCGATGAATGCGCCGAAGAGGCGCGCGCCGACCTGACGGTAATCACCAACCTGATGGAAAGCCGCACCATCGCCGGCCCGGAGCGCCTGCGCCAGCGCATGCAGCAGGTCACCAGCACAGACCAGATGTGGCCGAGCAAGCATTTCTATCAGGCCAAGCGTGACGAGCGCAGAGCGCGCCACGCCAAGTACAACGACACCGAATACAACCTCGAGCCCAACGTCAAAGGCTCGCCCGGCGGCCTGCGCGACATCCAGACCGTGCTCTGGGTCGCCCGCCGCCAGTTCGACACCCTCAATCTGCAAGCCCTTGTCGGCCAGGGTTTTCTGCTGGAGAGCGAATACGCCCTGCTCTCCTCCAGCCAGGAGTTTCTGTGGAAGGTGCGTTATGCCCTGCACATGCTCGCCGGGCGCGCAGAAGACCGCCTGCTGTTCGACTACCAGGCGAAGATCGCCGCCCTGTTCGGCTACAAGGACGGAGACGGCAAGCGCAGCATCGAGCACTTCATGCAGAAGTACTACCGGGTGGTGATGGGCATTTCCGAATTGTCGGACCTGATCAATCAGCACTTTGAGGAAGTGATCCTGCGCGCCGGTGAGAGCGGTCCGGCCACACCGATCAACAGCCGCTTCCAGGTGCGCGACGGCTACATCGAAGTCACTCACCCGAACGTGTTCAAACGCACGCCCTTCGCCATCATCGAAATCTTCGTGCTGATGGCGCAGCATCCGGAAATCAACGGTGTACGCGCCGACAGCATCCGCCTGCTACGCGACAGCCGCCACCTGATCGATGACGACTTCCGCAAGGACATTCGCAACACCAGCCTGTTCATCGAGCTGTTCAAGTGCAAGGAAGGCATCCACCGCAACCTGCGCAGGATGAACCGCTACGGCATTCTCGGCCGCTACCTGCCGGAGTTCGGCCATATCGTCGGGCAGATGCAGCACGACCTGTTCCACATCTATACGGTCGATGCGCACACCCTCAACCTGATCAAGCACCTGCGCAAGTTCCGCTGGCCGGAGCTGGCGGAGAAATTCCCGCTGGCCAGCAAGCTGATCGACAAGCTGCCCAAGCCGGAGCTGATCTACCTCGCCGGCCTCTACCATGACATCGGCAAGGGCCGTGGCGGTGATCACTCGGAACTGGGCGCGGTAGACGCCGAAGCCTTCGCTCGCCGTCATCATCTGCCCACCTGGGACAGCGCACTGATCGTCTGGCTGGTGCAACACCACCTGGTGATGTCTACCACCGCGCAGCGCAAGGACCTCTCCGACCCACAGGTGATCCACGACTTTGCCCAGTTCGTCGGCGACCAGACCCACCTGGACTACCTCTACGTACTGACCGTGGCCGACATCAACGCCACCAACCCCAGCCTGTGGAACTCCTGGCGCGCCAGCCTGCTGCGCCAGCTTTACACCGAGACCAAGCGCGCGCTGCGCCGTGGCCTGGAAAACCCGGTCGATCGCGAAGAACAGATTCGCCAGACTCAGAGCGCAGCCTTGGACACCCTGGTACGCAGCGGCACCGACCCGGACGATGCCGAACAACTGTGGAGCCAGCTCGGCGACGACTATTTCCTGCGTCACACCGCCACCGACGTGGCCTGGCACACCGACGCCATCCTCCAGCACCCCGACGATGGCGGCCCGCTGGTGCTGATGAAGGAAACCACCCAGCGCGAGTTCGAGGGCGGCACACAGATCTTCATCTACGCACCGGACCAGCACGACTTCTTCGCCGTGACCGTGGCGGCCATGAGCCAGCTCAACCTGAACATTCACGACGCGCGGATCATCACCTCCACCAGCCAGTTCACCCTGGACACCTACGTGGTGCTGGATGCTGATGGCGGCTCGATCGGCAACAATCCAGCCCGCATCCAGCAGATTCGCGAAGGCCTGATCGAAGCGCTGAAGAACCCCGATGACTATCCGACCATCATCCAGCGCCGCGTGCCGCGCCAGCTCAAGCACTTCGCCTTCGCTCCGCAGGTGACCATTCACAATGACGCGCAGCGGCCGGTGACCATCCTCGAGCTTACCGCCCCGGACCGCCCCGGACTGCTGGCACGGATCGGACGCATCTTCCTCGAATACGACCTGTCGCTGCAGAACGCCAAGATCGCCACCCTGGGCGAGCGCGTCGAGGACGTATTCTTCATTACCGACGACAAGGGCCAGCCGCTGTCCGACCCCGAGTTCTGTGCCCGCCTGCAGGAAGCGATCATCGCCAAGCTCGCCGAACCAAGCGCTCCGAGCACGACGCAGATCACCTTCTGAACCCCTGAATGCGGCTGACGCGGCCGCATCCAGGGCCAGGTTCAGATCCTGAAGCTGTCTACCAGTTGCTTGAGGCGACGGACCTGCTGATCCAGCTCGGTACAGGCACTGAGGCTGGACTGCAGGTTGCGTACACCATCCTGGTTCAACGTGTTGATCTCGGTGATGTCCATGTTCAGGCTCTCGATCACCGAGGTCTGCTCCTCGGTAGCGGTCGCCACTGACTGGTTCATGCCGTCGATCTCACCGATGCGCCGGGTCACTCCGCGCAGGTTCTCGCCGGCCTGCCCACCGATGCGCACACTGTCGTCACTGAAGCGACGACTCTCGGCCATGGTCGCCACGGCGTCACGGGCTCCGGCCTGCAGTTGCTCGATCATCTGCTGGATCTCCAGCGCCGAGCTCTGCGTGCGCTGCGCCAGGTTGCGCACCTCATCAGCGACCACGGCAAAACCTCGGCCGGCCTCACCGGCACGCGCCGCCTCGATGGCGGCGTTGAGCGCCAGCAGGTTGGTCTGTTCGGAAATACCCTTGATCACATCGAGAATCTGGCCGATGTCGTTGCTCTTCTCGCTGAGCAGCTCGATATGCCGACCGGAGGCCTGGATCTTCTCCGACAACTCGCCCATCGAACTCAGGGTACGTTCCACCATGCCCTGGCCTTCCTCGGCATCACGGCGCGCATCACTGGCCTGCACGGAAGCATCGGCAGCATTGCGCGCGATCTCCTGGGCAGCCGCGCCCAGTTCGTTGATCGCGGCGGCGACGCTGTCGGTACGCGCGGCCTGTTCGCTGGAGTTACCCATGGAGGCATTGGACGCCTGCACCACGGTGCTGACCCGTGCATGCACCTCGCGGGTCGCCGAGGCCACTTCGCGGATGGATTCGTGAATACGCTCGACGAAGCGGTTGAAGGCCCCCGCCAACTCACCGAACTCGTCACCAGAGGCGATCGTCAGGCGCTGGGTCAGATCCCCCTCACCCTCGGCGATGCCGCCCATAGCGTGGCTCATCACGTGCAGCGGACGCAGCAGGATGCGAATGAGCGCACCGAGCAGGATCAGAATGGCAACCACACCGATGATCGTGACCATCAGCGCAGACACGCGAAACTCGCTGAGCGCGGCGAACGCCTTGCCCTCATCGACGGATAAACCGACGTACCAGCGCACGCCCGACAGCCCCTTCACCGGCAGGAAGGTGACCAGACGGGCGCTACCCTCGATGGACGAAGCATCCTGCAGGCCAGGTTGCAGACGTGGCGCACCGCTGGGGAATAGGTCCGCCAGGGTCTTGAGCACCAGGCTCTTGTCGGGATGCACCAGCACCGTGCCCTTCTCGTCGACCAGGAAGGCGTAGCCCATGCCGCCGAGATCGAAGGAATTGAGGATGTCATCGACCGTCTGCAACTTCAGATCGCCTCCCACGACGCCCTGCAGAGTGCCGCCAACGCTGACCGGACGGGTGATGGTGATCAGCAGACCGTCACGCGGATCGGCCGCCAGGTAAGGCTCGGTAAGGCCTGGCCCGCTGCTGCCCACCGCACTCTTGTACCAGGGACGCTGACGCGGATCGTAACCGGCAGGCAACTCGCTGGCCGGGAACTGGGTATAGGTGCCGTCAGCCTGACCGAAGTAGGCATAAAGGAAGGCCGAAGCGATGCTGCGATGCTGCAGGTTGCGGCGCAGTGGTTCTGGCGAGCTGTCGTCCTGGACGGATTCAGCGAGGTTATCCAGCAACTGCATGCGCCCATCGAGCCAGTGCTGGATGTTGCCAGTGGAGACGATTCCGACGTCGTTCAGATAGTTGGACAGATTGTCGCGGATCGCATTGCGTTGCAGGTAATCGTTATACAAGGCAAATGACGCGAAAGCCGCTATGACCACCAGGGAAGCAGCCAGCATGATCTTGTGACTGAATTTGAGGGTGCGCATGGAGAGAACTCGCCGGAAGAAGGGGTGAACAGGTGACAGGAGGATTATCGGCTGAGCGTGTGCCGTCTTGAGCTGCACCGGCATCGGTTTGGCGACCTAAACGGATGGAAAACGGACGGACAAAGGGAATTTCCCCAAAGGGCCTGCCGTGCTAGTGTCGCCAGCTTTGTCGCCGCCTCACAAAGGACCCGTCGGATCATCATGAACCACGCCCTCGCCCAGTTGCAGCCCTACCCGTTCGAAAAACTCCGCGCCCTGCTTGCCGGCGTGCAACCTGCCGCCGACCGCTCGCCCATCGCCCTGTCGATCGGCGAGCCCAAGCACCGCTCACCGGACTTCGTCGGCCAGGCCCTGACCGCCAACCTCGACAAGCTGGCGGTGTATCCGACCACCCTGGGCCTGCCCGAACTGCGCCAGAGCATTGCCAGCTGGTGCGAACGCCGTTTCGACGTGCCGGCAGGCTGGCTGGATGCCGCGCGCCACGTACTGCCGGTCAACGGTACGCGCGAGGCACTGTTCGCCTTCACCCAGACGGTGGTCGATCGTGATGCCAAGGGCCTGGTAGTCAGCCCCAATCCGTTCTATCAGATCTACGAAGGGGCCGCGTTCCTTGCCGGTGCCGAGCCGCATTACCTGCCGTGCCTGGAAGCTCACGGCTTCAACCCGGATTTCGAGGCAGTGCCGGCAGAGGTCTGGCAGCGCTGCCAGATCCTGTTCCTCTGCTCGCCCGGCAACCCGACCGGCGCGCTGATCCCGGTCGAGACACTGAAGAAACTGATCGCCCTGGCTGATGAACACGACTTCGTCATCGCCGCTGACGAGTGCTACAGCGAACTGTACTTCGACGAAAACGCCCCGCCGCCCGGCCTGCTCAGCGCCTGCGTCGAGCTGGGCCGCAGTGATTTCAAACGCTGCGTGGTGTTCCATAGCCTGTCCAAGCGCTCCAACCTGCCGGGCCTGCGTTCGGGCTTCGTGGTCGGCGATGCCGAGATTCTCAAGCACTTTTTGCTCTATCGCACCTACCACGGCTGCGCCATGCCGATCCAAACCCAATTGGCCAGCGTGGCAGCCTGGAACGATGAGGCGCACGTTCGTGCCAACCGCGAGCTGTACCGCGAAAAGTTCGACGCGGTGCTGAAAATCCTGGCCCCGGTGATGGACGTGCAACGCCCAGATGGCGGCTTTTACCTGTGGGCCCGCACGCCGGGTGACGACACCGCCTTCACCCGCGAGCTGTTCGCCGCCGAGCACGTGACCGTAGTACCGGGCTCCTACCTGTCGCGCGAAGTAAACGGTGTAAATCCGGGTGCGGGCCGTGTGCGTATGGCGCTGGTTGCGCCACTGGCCGAGTGCATCGAAGCCGCCGAACGCATCGCTCGCTTCATTCGCAGCGCCTGAACGGCTTAAACAGTCGCGGGGGAAGGCCCCCCCACCCCCCGGTGTTTTTGAGGTGGGGGGGTTTGACACCCATCCGGATAAAACACCACGGGGGAGGATTGAGCATGGCTTTGACTGGCTGGGGATATGGTATGCCCCCGAAGGGCCCCGGATAGCGCCGAGAGCGTTAGAGAACCATCGGGCACGAATTGCGCGGCTTTATGAGCAGGCACGCATGAGGAAACTGTCGAAAGCAGAGACGGACAGGCGTGTGCGGGAGTACGAGGCCCGATGGATGACATGGGCAAAACACCATATGAAGAATGTGGGGTGACTGCCTGCTTATTGTTTTGAAATTCTAGGTACCTGATGCGAAATATAATGGTGGGGCTTGTGGGGCTCGTGGTAAGTCAAATGTGCCTCGCTC
>CAZIZA010000211.1:0-6741 GCA_964543555.1 uncultured Pseudomonas sp. | reverse complement strand
TGCGCGAGTCGAAGAGCTATATCGTCATGGAAGAGGTGAAGGAATCGCTGGCCCTACCAGTGCCGGAGTGAAGCAGTAGTAAGCGACAAGTCTCAAGTGATCGCTCCCACGCTCCGCGTGGGAGCCATCAGCTAAACGAGTCGCTGCCGCGTGGTGGCGATCAGCCGGTGTACCTGGCGCTCCACTGCCGGCTCGATCGGTTGCTCCGGCCCACGGCCATGCGGGCATGGCAGGTTCGGCGTGGTGCCGAACAGGCGACAGATCAGCGGGCGCTGGTCGTACACCTCGCAACCATTCGGCCCCAGGTGCACGCAGTTGTATTCAGCCAGCGCCGCATCATGTTCGGCATCGCTTTTCACCGGCAGGCGCGCCAGCTCTTCTGACGAAGCCGTGACCGGCCCACAACAATCATGACAACCGGGCACACAGTCAAAGCGCGGTATCTGCCGGCGCAGGTGATCGATCTTGCGGTCGGTGCAGCTCATCGTTGGGCATCCTGAAGTGATGGTGGCCAGTTTACTGCCAGGCGCCGCAATGTCATTCACTCAGACACCTCAAGTCGCGGCTGAAGCCCCTCCCACACAGCCCCGGCACTCCCTGTGGGAGGCACTTCAGCGGCGACATACCAAGGCGTCACGAGCGTACGCAGCCTGCTTTTTTCTGGCTGCCTCTTGGCGTGATGACAATCACGCGCTTATGCTGCGTTGAATTTTCCACACAACACAATCAGGATTTCGCACATGAACGCCCGCGTTCACCAGCCCGTCCATAGCCCACAGCATGCTGCCTCTTATTACGCCGCCAGCGTCAATCGCCAGTTGGCCTATCCGCCCCTGAGCGGTGAGCTGGCGGTGGACGTGTGCATCGTCGGTGGCGGCTTCAGCGGCCTGAACACCGCCATCGAGCTGGCCCGGAAAGGCCTGTCGGTGGTGCTGCTGGAAGCGCGCAAGATCGGCTGGGGCGCCAGCGGGCGCAACGGCGGGCAGCTGATTCGCGGCGTTGGCCATGATGTCGAACAGTTCGAATCGGTGGTCGGCAGCGACGGCGTGCGTCAGTTCAAGCTGATGGGCCTGGAAGCGGTGGAGATCGTGCGCAACCGGGTCGAGCAGTTTCAGATCGATTGCGATCTGACCTGGGGCTATTGCGATCTGGCCAATAAGCCGGCGCACATGGACGACTTTGCCGAGGATAAGGCCGAGCTGGAAAGCCTTGGTTATCGCCACGAACTGCGCATGGTGCCGAAGGAGCGCATCCATGAAGTAGTCGGCTCCGACAATTACCATGGCGCCATGATCGACATGGGCTCGGGCCACCTGCACCCGCTCAACCTGGCGCTCGGCGAAGCCGCTGCCGCCCAAGCGCTCGGTGTGCAGTTGTTCGAAGACTCGCCGGTGACGCGCATCGACTATGGCAACGAGGTGCGCGTGCACACGACCAGCGGCCAGGTACGCGCCAAGTACCTGGTGCTGGCCTGCAACGCCTACCTCAATGGCCTCAACCCGCAACTGGGCGGCAAGGTGTTACCGGCCGGCAGCTACATCATCGCCACCGAGCAACTCTCCGAAGAGCAGGCGCGGCAACTGATTCCGCAGAATATGGCGTTGTGCGACCAGCGCGTGACCGTGGACTACTACCGCCTCTCCGCCGACCGCCGCCTGCTGTTCGGCGGCGCCTGCCACTACTCCGGGCGTGATCCGGCCGATATCGCCGGCTACATGAAGCCGAAGATGCTCAAGGTGTTCCCGCAACTGGCCGATGTTCGCATCGACTACCAATGGGGCGGCATGATCGGCATCGGCGCCAACCGCCTGCCGCAGATCGGCCGACTCAAAGACCAGCCCAACGTGTTCCACGCCCAGGCCTATGCCGGTCACGGCGTCAACGCCACGCACCTGGCCGGCAAACTGCTCGCCGAGGCCATCGCAGGCCAGGAAAGCCGTGGTTTCGACCTGTTCGACAAGGTGCCGCACATGACCTTCCCCGGTGGTAAGCACCTGCGCTCACCGTTGCTGGCGCTGGGCATGCTCTGGCATCGACTGAAGGAAGTGCTCTGACCAGAGGTCTCAAGAGCGAGCCGGGGCTGCCGTCTGCATCTCGCTGAAAGCCCCGCGCTGACTGGCCAGCACAATGAACACCAGGGCACCGGTGGCCATCATCAGCGGCAGCGCATGGCCGCTCAGCCACTGACTGACGGCGCCCGTGGCCAGCGGCCCGATCAGGCAGCCCAAGCCCCACAGCTGGGCGACGTGAGCGTTGGCACGCACCAGTTCGTCATCCCGGTAGCGCTCGCCGATCATGATCAGCGACAAGGTGAACAGGCCACCGGCGCTGGCACCGAAGGCGACGAACACCGGCCAGATCAGCGGCGTGTGCAAGAGCAGCGGAATCGCCAGACTGGACATCAACAGGGCCACGCCACAGCAACGAAACAAGGTCTGCCGCGACATACGGTCGGCCAGCCAGCCAATGGGCAGCTGTAGCGCTGCATCGCCGATCACCACCACACTGACCATGACCAGCGCCACCTCCTGGGTAAACCCCTGGCGCAGGCTGTAAATCGGCAGCAGGGTCAGCATCATGGCCTCGAAGGCGGCGAACAGCATCACCGCCCAGGCGATGGCCGGCAGCTTGCGGCAGAACACCAGCAAGCCCCGACCCGAGGCACTGTGCGCATCCACCTGCGGCGCGCCGCTGCGACCAAGCAGGATCAGCGAACCGCCGATCAAAAGCCCTACCCCCGTCCAAAAGCCTGCATCAGTTGCCGTACCGAGCCCGGTGAGCAGCAGCGGACCACTGAGCTGGCTGAGCGCATAGCCGGTGCCATACAGCGCCACCAGACGCCCGCGCCACTTCTCCACGGCAAGCTGATTGATCCAGCTTTCGCCAAGCACGAACACCACGGTCAGCGCCACGCCGATGAACAGCCGCAGCCCCACCCACACCGCGTAGTTCTGCACCAGCGCCAGCCCGGCCACCGACACGGCACCGAGCAGCAGGCACAGCTGCATCAGCAAGGTGGTACCGAAGCGCGCCGCCAATCGACCGGCCAACGAAGCACCCAGCAATACGCCTACCGCCGGTGTGGCCGCCATCACGCCGATGGCGAATGAGTCATAGCCCCAGCTTTCCAGACGCAGCGAAACCAGCGGCATGGTCACGCCCAGTGCCAGGCCGATGCTGATGACCGCCGCGCACACGGCGAAATAGGTACCCCAACGCATGGACATTCCTTCTTTGCGTGGCTTGGATGCAAAACGGCTGGGCCTCCCCTGGAGGCCCAGCCGTTTTCACGTGCAGCTTATGGCTTGCAGCTTATAGCTGCTGTTCAGAGCTTGATCCAGGTGGCCTTGATCTCGGTGTACTTGTCAAAGGCATGCAGCGACTTGTCACGGCCATTACCGGATTGCTTGAAGCCACCGAACGGCGCAGTCATGTCGCCACCATCATACTGGTTGATCCACACGCTGCCGGCACGCACGGCACGACCAACCCGATGGGCACGGGAAAGGTTGCTGGTCCAGATACCGGCCGCCAGACCGTAGATGGTGTCGTTAGCGATCGCCACGGCATCGGCCTCGTCATCGAAGCCGATTACCGACAATACAGGGCCGAAGATCTCTTCCTTGGCAATGCGCATGGCGTTATTCACACCGTCGAAGATGGTCGGTTCGACGTAGGTGCCGCCGGTTTCCTCCAGTACACGCTTACCACCGGCCACCAGCCTGGCACCGTCCTCATGGCCAGCCTGGATATAGCTCAGCACGTTATTCATCTGCGTGGTATCGACCAGTGCGCCGACGTTGGTCGCCGGGTCCAGAGGATGGCCGGGCTTCCAGGCCTTGATGGCCTCGACCACCATGGGTACGAATTTGTCCTTGATGGAATTTTCCACCAACAGGCGCGAGCCGGCGGTGCAGACTTCACCCTGGTTGAAGGCGATGGCACTGGCGGCGGCTTCGGCAGCGGCTTTGAGATCCGGCGCATCAGCAAAGACGATGTTCGGGCTCTTGCCACCGGCCTCCAGCCAGACACGCTTCATGTTCGACTCGCCCGCGTAGATCATCAGTTGCTTGGCAATCTTGGTCGAGCCAGTGAACACCAGGGTGTCGACGTCCATATGCAGGGCCAGTGCCTTGCCCACGGTATGACCGAAGCCTGGCAACACGTTGAACACGCCCGCAGGGATGCCGGCCTCGATGGCCAGTTGGGCGATGCGGATGCCGGTCAGCGGCGATTTCTCGGACGGCTTGAGGATCACCGAATTGCCGGTGGAAAGCGCCGGGCCGAGCTTCCAGCAGGTCATCAGCAGCGGGAAGTTCCACGGCACGATGGCGGCGACCACACCCACCGGCTCACGGGTGACCAGGCCCAGTTCGTCATGCGCAGTAGCGGCCACTTCGTCGTAGATCTTGTCGATGGCCTCACCACTCCAGCGGATGGCGCGGGAAGCCGCAGGTACGTCGATATTCAGCGAATCGCTGATCGGCTTACCCATATCCAGGGTTTCCAGCAGGGCCAGTTCTTCGGCATGGGCATCGATCAGATCGGCGAAACGGATCATCACTTCCTTGCGCTTGACCGGCGCCAGACGCGACCACACACCGGAATTGAACGTGGCACGTGCATCACTGACTGCCAACTCGGCGTCGGCCAGGTCGCAACTCGCCACCTGACCGAGCAGACGACCATCCACCGGGCTGATGCAGTCGAAGGTGGCACCAGACTCGGATGCGCGATACTCGCCGTGCACGAAGGCGCGGGTTTCAATGGTCAGGGTCTTGGCGCGCTGTTCCCAGTCGGCACGGGTCAGATCGGTCATTTCGGCATCCTCTTGTAGGGGCGTCAGGACGCCCAAGGGGGCGCACGCCGGGAAAATTTCGCGGGGCCAGCGTGCTGGCCGAATCCTGCCCGCCACACTAAACCAGCGGCACTGAAGTTTTCAATATTTTTGACAAAAACAAGCCAAACACCCTTGCCATGTTCGTTTTTCCACACATAGACTGCTGAACATTCACTTAGCCTCCGCTTAACCTTCAGGCTGCCCTTACTCACGTCGGAAGCGTCAGATGAGCATCGAACAGATCGTCGATTTCGCCCAGGCAGGCACGGCCGCCGAACATTATCGCCCAGCCCCGGAAAAGGTCCTCAAGGGTGACCCGGCGCAAAGTGTGCGCAATCACTACAGCAGCCCCTGCGGCCAGTTCAGCAGCGGCATCTGGGAAGGCGAAGCAGGCCAGTGGACGGTGAGCTACACCGAGCATGAATACTGCGAGATTCTCCAGGGTGTTTCCGTGCTGCGCGACGCCGACGGCAACGCCAAGACCGTGCGCGCCGGCGACCGCTTCGTGATTCCTGCCGGCTTCTCCGGCACCTGGGAAGTGCTGGAAGCCTGTCGCAAGGTGTATGTGATCTTCGAGCCCAAGTGAGTTTCCCCGTTCCTGTTGCTTGTCACCCTTTGGCCCGCCACGTGCGGGCCTTTTTCTGCCGGCCTGGAGGCAGTGGCGTGCGCCAGACTTGACCTAGCCAGCAACTCGGCTCGCTGAGTCGCGGCGTAGCCCGGATGCAATCCGGGGATTTCGTAGGCAGGGAATCGGTCGCGGCTGAAGCCCCTCCTACTGGCGGTAGCGCGAACAGCAGTGCACGGGTGGGAGGCGCTTCAGCGGCGACTGGCCAGAGCCAAAACCACTGCCTGCAGACAAACAATCGTCAGGAGCGATTTCTGACATCACTTGCGATGGCGTGAAGGGTTCCCGCCAGGGCCCGGCATTTCCGCCATCCCTGGCGGTGAGATGGCACACAAAAAAAGACCCGCACGCGGCGGGTCTCAGGTGCGCCCGGCCTGGTGAGCCACGGGCGCAGGTACGGCAGGAACGACTCAGGCCAGCTCGTCGAAGCACTCGGCAACGATGGCAATGCCTTTTTCCAGTTGCGCGTCCGGAATGGTGACAGGCATCAGGAAGCGGATGACGTTGTAGTAGGTGCCGCACGACAGCAGGATCAGACCTTTCTCGCGCGCCTTGGCGACGATCTTGCCAGTCAGCTCGGCAGCCGGCTTGCTGTGGTCACCGCCTTCGAACAGCTCGATGGCGACCATCGAACCCAGGCCGCGTACGTCACCGATCACCTTGTGCTTCTCGGCGATCTTGTTCAGGCCAACCTTGAGCTTCTCGCCCACGGCGTTGGAGCGCGCCAGCAGGTTCTCTTCGTCGAACACCTTGAGCACGGCCAGGGCCGCGGCGCAGGCAATCGGGCTGCCGGCGTAGGTGCCGCCCAGGCCACCGGGGGCGATCTTGTCCATGATCTCGGCCTTGCCGCACACGCCGGAGATCGGGAAGCCGCCGCCGACGGACTTGGCGAAGGTGGTCAGGTCCGGCACCACGCCCAGTTGCTCGGTGGCGAAGAAGGTGCCGGTACGGCCGGCGCCGGTCTGCACTTCGTCAGCGATCAGGAGGATGCCGTGCTGGTCGCACAGGGCACGCAGGCGCTGCATGAAGGCCGGGGAGTTGACGTAGAAACCGCCCTCGCCCTGTACCGGCTCGATGATGATCGCGGCGATGTCCTGCGGCTGCGCGTCGTTCTTGAAGATGCGCTCAATGCTGGCGATGGACTCGTCCTCGCTCACGCCATGCAGCGGGCACGGCGCCTGAGCACGGTACACGCCAGCAGGCATCAGGCCCATGCCAGCGGAGTACGGCACGACCTTGCCGGTCAGCGACAGGGTCATCATGGTGCGGCCGTGGT
>CAZIZA010000210.1:0-6799 GCA_964543555.1 uncultured Pseudomonas sp. | reverse complement strand
GTAACGCATTCGGAGGCGATGATGATGTCGCCTTCGTTCTCGCGATCTTCGTTATCTACGACAATGACCATCTTGCCGGCGCGGATGTCTTCGATCAGTTCTTCAGCGGTATTGAGCGCCATCGGGCGTCTCCTCAATTCTTCAGGTAGCCGTGTTCGGCGAGAAAGCTTTCGGTCAGGCCCGAGGCCTTGGGCTCAGCAGCCTTGTCGCCGAGCAGCAGGCGCTCCAGGTAACGCGCCAGCAGGTCGACTTCGAGGTTGACCTTCCGCCCGGGGTGGTAGTCGACCATGATGGTCTCGGCCAGGGTGTGCGGCACGATGGTCAGCTCGAACTCGGCGCCATTGACCGCGTTGACGGTCAGGCTGGTGCCATCGACGGTGATCGACCCCTTGTGTGCGATGTACTTGGCCAATTCGCGCGGGGCGCGCACCGTGAATTGCACGGCGCGGGCGTTATCGGCACGCGCGACGATCTCGCCGACGCCATCGACGTGACCACTGACCAGATGACCGCCGAGGCGGCTGGTCGGCGTCAGGGCCTTCTCCAGATTCACGGCGCTGCCGGGCTTGAGATCGACGAAGGCGGTGCGCGCCAGTGTCTCGCGGCTGACGTCGGCCCAGAAGCCGTCGCCGGGCAGTTCCACGGCGGTCAGGCAGATGCCGTTGACGGCGATGCTGTCGCCGAGCTTGACGTCGCCCAGGTCGAGTTTTCCGGTGCCCACGTAAACGCGCACGTCGCCGCCCTTGGGCGTCATGGCGCGGATGCTGCCGATGGCTTCGATTATGCCGGTGAACATACGCCCTCCGGTTTCACGTTGAGGATATTGCTGAACAGCATGGACGAACTCCTGTTTTGGTCAAAAACAGGGCAATGCCGATCGATAGGGATTTCACGGACACGCAAAAGGCGCCCGAGGAGGGAATCCCGCTCTCTCTTTATCCGGACTATACCGTCGGCCCCGGAATCGCACCGGGTCTGCTTGACCTCGTCAGGCAGATGCCATGACGAGCGCTCGCGGGCTAGGTTCTGCGAACCATTACCGCCGGTGGGGAATTTCGCCCCGCCCTGAGAACGTTGCGGCCATATGCGAATGACCGCGTGGCGTTTTACCACATTTGTTGGGACAACGCATGGCCCTGTATTAACGGGCTTTCGGTAGCGCTGTGATCTGCCAGTCGTCGCCTACGGCGCGGATATCGACAATCTGCAATTCCGGCGCTTCGGCCATGCGGTTGAGCGGCAGCTCGAACAATGGCCGCGCATGCGAGCCCAGCAGTTTGGGCGCAACGAAGATGCGGTACTCGTCCACCAGCCCGGCACGGGCAAAGGCGCCCGCCAGGCGCGGCCCGGCCTCCACCAGCACGTCATTGACGCCGCGCCCGGCCAGCTCCTGCAGCAGCTTGCGCAGGTCGACATGCCCATTGCTGCCCGGCACGGCGAGCAGCTCATGGCCATCGGCCAGGTAGCGGTCGCGCGCGGCGGCAGCCGCACAGGTCGCCACCAGCGCCGGTCCGACCTGGAAGAACGCCTTGCTTAGCGGCACCCGCAACCGCCCATCGATCAGCACCCGCAGCGGCGGCCGCGAAGCCGCCATGAAGGTGGCCTCCACCCCCAGCCCCAGCTCGTCAGGACGCACGGTCAGCCGCGCGTCATCCGCCAGCACGGTATCGGCACCGCTGAGCACCACGCTGGACTGCGCGCGCAACCGCTGCACCTCGGCACGCGCCGCCGGCCCGGTGATCCACTGGCTCTCGCCGCTGGCCATGGCCGTGCGGCCATCCAGGCTCATCGCCGACTTGATCCGCACGAACGGCAGGCCGCTTTCCATGCGCTTGATGAAGCCGACATTGAGCGCCCGCGCCTCGGCCTCCAGGACGCCGGACAACACCTCGATACCGGCATTGGCCAGGCGCAAAAGGCCACGCCCGGCGACCTGCGGATTGGGGTCCTGCATCGCCGCGACCACCCGTGCAACACCGGCGGCGACCAGTGCATCGGCACACGGCGGCGTCCGCCCGTGATGGCTGCAGGGCTCCAAGGTGACGTAGGCGGTGGCGCCGCGCGCCCGTTCGCCTGCCTGGCGCAGGGCATGCACCTCCGCGTGAGGTTCGCCAGCGCGGGCATGCCAGCCCTCGCCGACGACCTCGCCATCACGCACGATGACACAACCGACACGCGGATTCGGGTGGGTGGAGTACAGGCCTTTGCGCGCCAGTCGCAGGGCGCGCGCCATGAAGTAGTGGTCGTGCTCGCTCATCGGCTTTTCGACGGCTCACGGGCCAGACGTTCGATCTCTTCGCGGAATTCGTTGAGGTCCTGGAAACGCCGGTACACCGAGGCAAAACGGATGTAGGCCACCTCGTCGAGCTTGCTCAACTCGGTCATCACCAGTTCACCGAGCACCAGCGACTTGACCTCGCGCTCGCCGGTGGCACGCAGTTGCTGCTTGATGCGGGCGATGGCCTCTTCCAGGCGCTCGACGCTTACGGGGCGCTTCTCCAGCGCACGCTGCATGCCGGCACGCAGTTTTTCCTCATCGAACGGCTGGCGGCTGCCGTCCTGCTTGATCAGGCGCGGCATCACCAGTTCGGCAGTTTCGAAGGTGGTGAAACGCTCGCCACAGGCCACGCATTCGCGGCGGCGGCGTACCTGGTCGCCTTCGGCAACCAGACGGGAATCGATTACCTTGGTGTCGTTGGCGGCGCAGAAGGGACAATGCATGGCAGGCGCTGACTGATTGGCGGTAAAGGCGCCATGGTAGCGCATAGCACGCCATTGAAAAATGTAAGTAGCCTTGAGATAGCCTGCTGACAAGCAGCAAGACAAATTAAGCTATGGGCAAGCACCTCCAAGAGCAGTCCATGTCATGAATCGATACTTTCTGCCGCTGGCCCTTAGCGGCCTGCTTGCCGCCTGCGCCAGCGAACCCACAACCAGCGTGCCGCCGACCCCGTCAGTAGCAGCAGAACCCAACATTGCGCCGATTCAGGGCCCAGGCCTACGCGGCGAGTTGCTTGGCGTCGCGGCAGGCGCCGATGTCGACCTGGCGCTGCTGGGCGTGGATATGCGCGGCAGGCCACGCGCGCTGCTCGGCCAGGTGCACCTGCGTGGCAACGGCGAAGCGCTGCCGTTTCATCTGCCCCTGAACAACCAGCAGATACCGCAGGATCTGCGTCCGGAACTGCGCGGCCGGGTCAGCCACTCCGGCCGCCTGGTGCAACGCCTGCCGGCACGCAGCATTGCCGAACTGAGCGACCAGGATCTGGGCACACTGCATCTGGTACCGGCCCCATGACTCCGCCCGAAGCGTTGCAGCAGACGTTGAGCGAACTGCTCGGCGATGCCCGCCTGGTGGCCGAAACCCTGCCAGGCACCGATATCGCCCTGTGGCTGATCGACGCCAGCAACATGGACCGCGCCTTCAACCCCGAGGAAACCCGGCGCATTCTTGAAGATCCGCCCTACTGGTGCTTCTGCTGGGCCAGCGGCCTGGTGCTGGCGCGCTGGCTGGCGGAACGCCCCGAATGGGTTCGCGGCAAACGCGTGCTGGATTTCGGAGCAGGCTCCGGCGTCGCGGCCATCGCCGCCGCCAAGGCCGGCGCCGCCGAGGTGGTGGCCTGCGACCTCGACCGCCTGGCACTGGCGGCCTGCCGTGCCAATGCCGAACTCAATGGCGTGACGCTGAATTACTCGGAAGATTTCTTCGCCGAAGCGGATCGCTTCGACCTGATCCTGGTAGCCGACGTGCTCTATGATCGCGCCAATCTGCCGTTGCTCGACCACTTCCTCAGCCGCGGGCGCCAGGCGCTGGTGGCCGATTCGCGGGTCAAGGACTTCCAGCATCCGCTCTACCAGCGCCTGGCCCTGCTCGATGGCTGCACCTGGCCGGATCTGGCCGAGCCCGCGGAATTTCGCGAGGTCCGCCTGTATCACGCGGCGCGCCCCTTGTAACCGCGCCCCGCTGCCCGCATTAATAGATTATTGCCCTGCTTTTCGAGACCGACCATGAGCGACTCCCCTTACATCTTCGACATCTCCGGCGCCGCCAGCTTCGAGCAACTGGTGATCGAGAACTCCTTCCACAAACCGGTGCTGGTGGATTTCTGGGCCGAATGGTGCGCGCCGTGCAAGGCGCTGATGCCGATGCTGGCGAAGATCACCGAGGAATACGCCGGCGAACTGCTGCTGGCCAAGGTCAACTGCGACATCGAGCAGGACATCGTCATGCGTTTCGGCATTCGCAGCCTGCCCACCGTGGTGCTGTTCAAGGACGGCCAACCGGTCGACGGCTTCGCCGGCGCCCAGCCGGAAGCAGCGATCCGCGAGATGCTCAAGCCGCACGTCGCCGAACCGGCGCCAGCCGCCGCCGACCCGATGGAGGCCGCTCAGGCGCTGTTCGCCGAAGGCCGTTTTGCCGACACCGAAACACTGCTCAAGCAGGTGCTGACCGAAAACAACGAAAATGCTGCCGCGCTGATTCTCTACGCGCGCTGCCTGGCCGAACGCGGCGAGCTGGGCGAAGCCCAGGTGGTGCTCGACGCGGTGAAAGGCGACGAACACAAGCAGGCACTGGCCGGTGCCAAGGCGCAATTGACCTTCCTGCGTCAGGCCGCCGACCTGCCGGACGCGGCCACCCTGAAAAGCCGCCTGGCGCAGGATGCCGGGGATGACGAAGCGCTCTATCAGTTGGCCGTGCAACAACTGGCGCGCCAGCAGTATGAAGCGGCGCTGGACGGCCTGCTCAAGCTGTTCGTGCGTAACCGCAGCTACGCCGATGGCCTGCCGCACAAGACCCTGCTGCAGGTGTTCGACCTGCTCGGCAGCGACCACCCGCTGGTCACCAGCTACCGCCGCAAGCTGTATCAGGCGATCTATTAAGAGCAGCTACAAGCGGCAAGCCTCAAGCTGCAAGCAAAAGCCGGAATCCACGCTCTTTCTTGCAGCTTGCGGCTTATTGACCCCCTTGCCATTGATAGATCGGCGCATCCTCACCCGTTTCCATGCGGATCTGCGCGCAGTGGCGCAGACGCACCAACAGGCGTTTGCCGGCAGCCTCGCCACCAGCCAGCGCCGCCAGCTGCGCCAGCAGCCGCGGCCCTTCGACCTGGCCCGCCTCGCGCACCAGTTGCAAGGCGGTCTGCCACAAGGCATCACCTGCATCGGATTTGGGTGCAGGTTCCGCCGCGCTGGCTGGCGGCAAAACCGTCACGTGCTGGGCCAATTGCGCCCAATCTCCCGCATCCAGCTCCAGGGTCAGATCCACCGGCCAGTCGCCAATGCGCCCACGTATTCGCATCATGTTCAGCCTCCCGTCAGGATCGACCATGCTCCCACGCCCGCTGTACGCTGGCCAGCCCGGCACAAAAGTTGTTATAACGTAACGTACAAACAACGCCCTTGCCGGAGACGCCCATGCGCCATCTGCTCCTCGCACTACCTTTCGCCCTGCTCCCCCTGGCAGCCGCCCAGGCCCATGACGACCATGACCACGAACACGGCAGCCTCGGCGCGCACGAGCACGGTGTAGCCAGCCTCAACGTTGCCCTGGATGGGCAAAACCTGGAACTGCAGATCGATAGCCCGGCCATGAATTTCGTGGGCTTCGAGCATGCCGCCAAGAGCGACGCCGACAAAGCCAAGGTCGCCGCCGCCAAGGCCGAGCTGGAAAACCCCGTCGAGCTGTTCGGCCTGGCCGCAGGCGCCTGCCAGGTGACCAAACAGGAACTGGAAAGCCCGCTGTTCGGCGGACACGACCATCATCACGATGAAGCGCATGAGCATGGTCACGCACACGCTGAAGAGCATGAACACAGCGATATCGAGGCCAGCTATCAACTGTCCTGCAAGCAGGCCGACGCACTCCAGCAACTGGACCTGAGCGAGCTGTTCAAGCGCTTCCCCGCGACCCAGAAGATTCAGGTACAACTGATCGGTCCAGGCGGCCAGCAAGGCGCCGAACTGACGGCCGCACAGCCGCGTCTGAATTTCTGACCCACGCCCATGCAACACGCGGGGGCATCTGCCCCTGCGTGCCGACGAGAATGCAATGAGCCCTGCCCTGATTGAACTGTCTGACCTCGGTTTCGCCTGGCCCGGCCAGTCCGAGCTGCTCGACATCCCCTCCTTCACCCTGGCGCGCGGTGAAACCCTGTTTCTCAAAGGCCCTAGCGGCAGCGGCAAGACCACCCTGCTCGGCCTGCTCGGTGGCGTACAGCGCGCACAGCGTGGCCATATCCGCCTGCTAGGCCAGGATTTGGCGGCGCTTTCAGCCAGCGCCCGCGACCGTTTCCGCGTTGATCACACCGGTTACATCTTCCAGCAATTCAACCTGCTGCCATTTCTTTCGGTGCGCGAGAACGTCGAGCTGCCCTGCCGCTTCTCGCGCCTGCGTGCCGAGCGCGCACGCCAGCGCCACGGCAGCATCGATGCCGCCGCAGCGGCGCTGCTCGACCATCTCGGCCTGCGCGCCGACCTGCTCGGCCGGCGCGCCGATGAATTGTCCATTGGCCAACAGCAACGCGTCGCTGCCGCCCGTGCGCTGATCGGCCAGCCGGAACTGGTGATTGCCGACGAACCCACCTCGGCGCTGGACTTCGACGCCCGCGAAGCGTTCCTGCAATTGCTCTTCGCCGAATGCCGCGCCGCTGGCGCCAGCCTGCTGTTCGTCAGCCACGACCAGAGCCTGGCCCCCCTGTTCGACCGCAACCTGTCGCTGGCCGAACTCAACCGCGCCACGCGCCCACAGGAGGCCTGAGATGCACCTGATCCGCATCGCCCTGGCCAGCCTGGCCAACCGCCG
>CAZIZA010000209.1:0-6945 GCA_964543555.1 uncultured Pseudomonas sp. | reverse complement strand
CTGCCCACCCTACGGCTCTCCGGCCTTATTACTGGTTGGCAGCTTGCGCGGCCTTGATCAGGTCAGCGCCGATCTCACCTTCGAACTTCTTCCATACCGGTTGCATGGCATCGCGCCATTGGCCGCGCTGCTCAGGCGTCAGGGTCAGGATTTCGGTGGTACCGCCTTCGGCGATGCGCTGCTTGTCGCCTTCGTTAAGGGCGTCAGCCTGCTTGTTCACCTCGACGGTGACCTCGGCGATGATCTTGTCCAGCTCGTCGCGTACGTCAGCCGGCAGACCGTCCCAGAACTTGGTGTTGGTGATCAGCATGTAGTCCAGCAGGCCATGGTTGGACTCGGTGATGTACTTCTGTACTTCGTGCATCTTCTGGCTGTAGATGTTCGAGTACGGGTTCTCGGCACCGTTGACCACACCAGTCTGCAGGCCTTGGTATACCTCGGCGAAGCTCATTTTGCGCGGGTTGGCGCGCACGGCCTTGAACTGCTCTTCCAGTACGGCGGAAGCCTGTACGCGGAACTTCAGGCCACGGGCGTCTTTCGGCTCCAGCAGTGCCTTGTTGGCCGACAGCTGCTTCAGGCCGTTGTGCCAGTAAGCCAGACCGGTGATGCCCTTGTCGGTCATGGAGGTCAGCAGTTTCTGACCTTCGGGGCTGTTCTGGAAGCGATCAACAGCGGCCATGTCGTTGAACAGGAATGGCAGGTCGAACACCTGCAGCTGCTTGGTGTAATGCTCGAACTTGGCCAGGGACGGGGCGATCATCTGCACGTCGCCGAGCAGCAGCGCTTCCATTTCCTTGCCGTCGCCGAACAGCGAGGAGTTCGGGTAGACCTCGACCTTGACCTTGTCGCCCAGGCGCTCTTCAGCCAGTTGCTTGAACAGCACGGCACCCTGGCCTTTCGGCGTGTGCTCGGCAACCACGTGGGAGAATTTGATGACGATCGGGTCGGCAGCGTGAACCACGCCGGCGATGGACAGGGACAGGGCGCAAGCCAGCGCCTTGGCAGTCAGTTTGAACATGCGGATGCTTCCTCTTGTTGTGTTTATCGCATTTGCGCCAGTGGCGCTGCTAACGAACGGACAAGAGCAAGTCTAGGCGGCTTGGAGAAAAACGCCGGAGGCATTCGCGAGGCCTGGACTTGTACTTGTGGGTTCGCTTGCGCAAGTCTAGAGCAACCCTTGTGCCAGTCTGTCGTGGCGAATGCCAAGCCTCGATGAAACGCCCGTGGTTACAGGCTCTGATGGCGATTGGCCTGAGGGCGGGCAGGTCTTTGGGGGTGCTGCCATCAGGCCTTTATCGATGGGTGTGGCGGTTTGTCGCCAGTCACTCGAAGTCCTCTGGCGAGCTTCCGCCAGCGCCGGAGAAGTTCAGCCCATGTTTACGCAGTTTGTCGTGCAGGGTCTTGCGCGGTACACCCAGTGCTTCGGCCAGGCTGCGCAGTGAGCCATGTGGGCGACTCAGTTCGGCCGCGATCAGCGCGCGCTCGAAAGCTTCGACCTGCTCGCTGAGCCCGCCGTTGACCGGTGGCAGGCTGGGAGCATTGCTGTCGAGCGCCAGTTCCAGGCCCAGCGCGAAGCGTTCGGCTGCGTTCTGCAGCTCACGCACGTTGCCCGGCCAGGGGTGACGCAGCAGCAATGCACGCTGGCCTGGCTGTAGCTCGCGTGCTGGCAGGGCATGGCGGGCGGCCGCCCCCTCGGCGAAATGCTGGAACAGCAGCAGGGCGTCTTCCCCGCGCTCGCGCAGCGCTGGGATGGACAGCGGCGCGACGTTGAGGCGGTAGTAGAGGTCGGCGCGGAAACGCCCGGCATCGGCGGCCTGGCGCAGGTCTTCCTTGGTCGCCGCAATCACGCGGATATCCAACGGGATCAACTGGTTACCGCCCAGGCGCTCGACCACGCGCTCCTGCAGCAGGCGCAGCAGCTTGACCTGCACGTCCATGCTCATGCTCTCGATTTCGTCGAGGAACAGGGTGCCGCCGTTGGCGAATTCGAACTTGCCGATCCGGCGTTTCTGCGCGCCGGTAAAGGCGCCGGCCTCGTGGCCGAACAGCTCGCTCTCGACTACCGACTCGGCCAGTGCGCCCGCGTTGATGGCGACGAAAGGCCCGTTTCGGCGACTGGAAAGATCGTGCAGGGCGCGGGCGACCACCTCTTTACCGGCACCGGTTTCGCCGAGGATCAGCACGTCGGTGGCGATGCCGGCGAGGGCGCCGATCTGCTCGCGCAGACGCTGCATGGCCGGCGATTGGCCCACCAGGCGGCTGGACAGTTGCTGGCGGTCGTTGAGCGCCATGCGCAGGCTGCGGTTGTCCAGTACCAGACGGCGCAACTCCAGGGCGCGGCGCACGCTGTCGAGCAGGTCGTCATTGGCGAAGGGTTTTTCCAGGAAGTCGTAGGCACCGGCGCGCATCGCCTGCACGGCCAGCGGTACGTCGCCGTGGCCGGTGATCAGCAGCACCGGCAGCTCGGCATCACGCTCACGCACTTGCTGCAGCAGTTGCAGACCGTCGATCCCGGGCATGCGGATATCGCTGACCACAACCCCTGGCCAGCCTACGGGAATACGTTCGGCCAGATGCTGCGCATTGCCCAGGCTGAGCACCTTGAGTCCGGCCAGATCGAGGGTCTGGCTGAGCGCCTGGCGCAGGTGGGCATCGTCGTCGATCAGCAGTACCTGGATGCGGCTGTCGATGGCGCTATCGCTGGTCATGGCGAAGGATCCTCAGAAGGTTGCAGGTTGACACCGGGGTCGGCCAGGCGCAGGCGCAGGGTGATCAGTGCGCCCCCGGCCGGGTGATTGGCCAGTAGCAGTTCGCCGTCCAGTGCGCGGATCAGGCTGTCGCAAATGGCCAGGCCAAGCCCCAGGCCCTGGGCGCTGGTCTTGGTGGTGAAGAAGGGCTCGCGCGCACGGGCCAGGGATTCGTCCGAGAAGCCTGGGCCGTTGTCGCGCAACAGCACATCGAGATGTTCGGCCTGGTGCTCGAGGCTGATCCAGATACGCCGTGGCGGCGCCTTGTCGACCAAGGCATCGAGCGCATTGCCCAGCAGATTGCCGAGCACCTGGCGCAGGCGTGTTTCCCCGGCCTGGACCCAGAGGGTGGCATCCGGCAGGTCGCGGATCAACTCCACATCCATGGCCCGGCGGCGTTTGGCCAGCAGGGAGAGGGCGTCGTCCAGTGCCGGTTGCAGGGCGACGCGCTCCGGCGCGTGGCGGTCGCGGCGGGCGAAGGCGCGCAGATGGGCGATGATCGAGGCCATGCGCTCGGTCAGCTCACTGATCAGTTTGAGGTTGGCGCGGGCATCGTCGTTGCGCTGGTGGTCGAGCAGGGTGCTGGCGTTTTCGGCGTAGCTGCGGATCGCTCCGAGCGGCTGGTTGAGCTCATGGCTGATGCTGGCGCTCATGGTGCCGAGCGCCGATAGTTTGCCGGCCTGGACCAGCTCGTCCTGAGCGCGCACCAGCTCCTGCTGCGCTTGTTCTCGTTCGAGCACTTCCTGCTTGAGTCGGCTGTTGAGCAGTTCCAGATCCTGCGTGCGTTCGGCGACGCGCTGTTCCAGTTCGGCCTTGGCGCGCGCGTCCAGGGCAATGCGTTCGAGATAATGACGGCGACGCAGGATCAGCAGGCCGAGCAGCAGCAGCAGCGCCAGCAGGGCTGCCGCCCCAACGGCCACGGCACTGCGCACGGGGCGGTCGAGCAGGATGCGTGGGGCAAGAATGCTCACGGTCCAGCCGGTTTCTTCCAGGGCGCGGCTTTGTGTCAGCCAGGCGTTGGGATCGACATCGAGCAGGGGCGGTGCCTGGGTCGGGTACGGCTGGTTGGCGGCGATGGCCGACTGCTCGACACGATCCAGCGGGCGGCTGGCGTGAAAGCGCCAGTCCGGGCGCGAGGTGAGGATGACCACGCCATTGGTATCGGTGACCAGTAGCTGTTCAGGCGTGTTACCCCACAGGGTTTCGGTGTGATCGAGGTCGACCTTGACCACCAGTGCACCGATGTTGTGGTCGTCTTCGCGCACGGGGTAGGCAAAGTAGTAACCCCGCTTGCCGGACGTTGTACCTAGGCCGAAGAAGCGCCCCAGGCGCCCGGCCAGCGCTTCGCGGAAATACGGGCGAAAAGCGAAGTTACCGGCCACGAAACTGTCGGGTTTGTCCCAGTTGGAGGCCGCCAGGGTCACGCCACGCGGGTTCATCAGGTAAATCACGTCAGCGCCGGTCTGGCTCTTCACGCGGGCCAGCAGGCGGTTGGCGGTGTCCAGTGCGGCCGGATCATCGGGGGCATGCAGGGCCGCGCGTACGCCTGGCAGATCACCAAGAATTTGCGGCAGCACCTCGTAGCGGCGCAAGGTGCCGAGCAGGTTGGCGACGTACAGATCCAGGGTTTGTCGGTTCTGTTCGATCAGCACTTCACGGTAATAGCGCTCGGCCAGGAAGTGCACCGGCCACAGCAGTGGCGCAAGCAGCAACGCCAGCAGCAGTAAGCTGCGCCAGCGCAGGCGTCGGGGAGTGGCTGTGTTCGTGCTCATGGCAAACCGTGCGGAAATGATCCGCGCATTATGCACGTTCAGCGCGCAGCCGTGATGGACGCAGGTGGCCGATGTCAGTTCATGCGCTGCAAGCAGCTATCCAGCGCTGTTTGCCAGTCTGGCAGGCGAATCTGCCAGGTCTGTTCCAGGCGCTCACCGTCCAGACGGGAATTGAGCGGGCGCTGCGCCGGTGTTGGGTATGCGCTGCTGGGGATGGGCAACAGCCTGGCGCAGGGCTTACCGGCCGTACGCAACCGCTCGGCGATGGCGTTGGCGAAGCCGAACCAAGTGGTTTCACCCTGGCAGGTCAGGTGGTAGGTGCCCCAGTGATGGCGCCCGTGTTGCCATTTTTCGATCAGGTCGGCGGTGGCACTGGCGATACTACCGGCCCAGGTTGGTGCGCCGATCTGGTCGTCAACCACGCTCAGCTCTTCGCGCTCCTGCAGCAGACGCTGCATGGTCAAGAGAAAGTTGCGTCCGTGCTGCGAGTAGACCCAACTGGTGCGCAGGATAAGGTGTTCGCAACCACTGATGCGCAGCGCCTGCTCTCCGGCCACTTTGCTGGCGCCGTAGACGTTTAGCGGGTGTGGCGTGTCGATCTCGCGGTAAGGTGTGGCCTTGCTGCCGTCGAAGACGTAGTCGGTGGAGTAGTGAATCAGCGGGATGTCCAGCTCGAAACAGGCATCGGCCATGACGCCTGGCGCCTCGGCATTGATGGCGAAGGCCAGCTCTCGCTCCTGCTCGGCCCGGTCGACGGCAGTATAGGCAGCGGCATTGATTACCAGCGCCGGCCGCTCGCGCAGGATGATTTCGCGCAGGCTGTCCGGGCGGGACAGGTCGAATGCCTGCCTGCCGAGACTGATCAGTTCGTGCTCATGCAGGGCCAGTTGCAGTTCGCGAGCGACCTGGCCGGTATGGCCGCTGATAAGAATTTTCATGCGAATGTCTCGGCATCGGCCAGGCTCAGGCCCTGCTGGTCCTTGGCCGAGAGTTGCGGCGTCAGGCCGTCCAGCGGCCAGTCGATAGCCAGTTGTGGGTCGTCCCAGCGGATGCAGCGCTCGTGAGTGGGCGCGTAGTAGTCAGTGGTCTTGTAGAGGCACTCGGCGTACTCGCTGAGTACCAGGAAGCCGTGGGCGAAGCCTTCCGGCACCCACAGCTGGCGTTTGTTCTCGGCCGACAGATGCACGCCGACCCACTGGCCGAAATTCGCCGAATTGCGGCGTACGTCGACCGCGACGTCATAGACTTCGCCGGCACTGACGCGCACCAGCTTGCCCTGGGGCTGCTGCAACTGATAATGCAGGCCGCGCAGAACGCCGCGCGCGGAACGCGAGTGGTTGTCCTGAACAAACGCGCGGGTTACCCCGGTGGCTTCGGCAAAGCACCGTGCGTTGAAGCTCTCGTAGAAGAAGCCGCGCTCGTCACCGAATACCTGGGGCTCGAGCATCAGCACTTCCGGCAGTGCAGTTGCGATCACTTTCACAGCGACTCCTCCGCCAGTTTGTAGAGGTACTGGCCGTAGTCGGTCTTGCCCAGCGCCTTGGCGCACACGAGCAGTTTGTCGCGGTCGATCCAGCCCTGCTGATAGGCGATCTCCTCGAGGCAGGCGACCTTCAGGCCCTGGCGTTTTTCCACTGTTTGTACGTAGTGCGAGGCATCGAGCAGGCTGTCGTGGGTACCGGTATCGAGCCAGGCGAAGCCGCGGCCGAAGCGCTCCACGCGCAGATCACCACGGGCCAGGTAGGCATTGTTCACGTCGGTGATTTCCAGCTCGCCGCGTGCCGAAGGTTTGACCGCCTTGGCGATTTGCACCACATCGTTGTCGTAGAAATACAGACCGGTTACGGCAAAACTGGATTTGGGTTGTGCCGGCTTCTCCTCGATCGACAGCGCATTGCCCGCTGCATCGAATTCGATAACGCCAAAGCGCTCCGGATCGCTGACCCAGTAACCGAAAACTGTGGCGCCGCTGTCGTGGCTGGCTGCGCGCAGCAGCTTTTCGGTGAAGTGCTGACCATGGAAGATGTTGTCACCGAGGATCAGGTACACCGAGTCGCTACCAATGAACGACTCGCCGATCAAAAAGGCCTGTGCCAGGCCATCAGGCGAGGGTTGCTCGGCATACTGCAGGTCGATGCCGAACGGGCTGCCGTCGCCGAGCATCTTGCGGAAGTTGGGCAGGTCTTCGGGGGTGGAGATGATCAGAATCTCGCGAATGCCGGCCAGCATCAGTACCGATAGTGGGTAATAGATCATCGGCTTGTCATAGATCGGCAGCAACTGCTTGGAGACGCCGAGGGTGATGGGGTGCAGGCGAGTGCCGGAACCGCCGGCGAGAATGATGCCTTTCATTATTCCTGCTCCTTGGAGCCTGTTTAGGATCTCGCGAGCTAGAGCCATGCAAGGCAAAAACAGGCGAGGAAGCG